>CAZAQY010000370.1:0-6734 GCA_964486845.1 uncultured Pirellulaceae bacterium | reverse complement strand
TGGCCTCTGTTTGTGAACAAGCGGCCAATGGTAGGCTGTCCTAAAGTGCAATTCCTATCCCCTCCTTAATCAATTCCCGCGTGAACAAAGCGACGACACCCTTGGACCGTAACCGACGTGATATTTTATCCCTCCATTGTGCGTTGTGCTGTTCTGCGGTGAGAAGGTCATCAACTCGGATGACAGCGAACCATAATGGCTTGACGCCGCTTTCCATTACCTCGTTAACCGCTTTTTGGGCGGCTTTTATGTAGGACTTGACGGAGTAGGTGAATGATCTTTGCTTCTCGTCTCTGCTGCCGTAGAAGGGGTTAGTTTGATATAGGAATGAGTCGGTTTGTTCTCTATATAACAGGCTGCCCGAATTATCGGGCAGCGCTTCGTCAGGTTCATAGTTTAATTGAGCCGGGTCTATCACGGCAAAACCTCCTGGTTGGTGTTGTAGTTCACGCGGATCGCGGCAGTTTGTCAAACTTGTGGAGGGCATTGAGCACCTTCACCAGAAATCGTGCAGGTTTCTCCCCGACGACCCAACAGAATGTCTTTCCGTCGCTGTTGTGAATTTCCCATGAATCGGTGCCGCTCAGGCGACAGCCAAAGGGTCCGACCAATGGGTTGTCGTTGGTTGGCTCTGGGTAGAAGATTTCCTTGTGTCCAGCGTCATTCAGGAGCTTCGTCGTTTTAACGACGTGCCAGACCCAGCATGAATGTTTGCCGTCGCCTCGGTCGGAGGGACGCTGTTTCACCAGTCCCAGTTCGTGTGCCTTCGGAGTTGGATCACCTCCTACCACGCGAAGGTCCTCTTCGGCCAGCCACCTACCAATGACGTGAGATGTGACGCCATACCGCAGCGCTAATTCAGTCTGTGATTCATACTCGTCCATGTTTCTCCTTTCCCGACCCGGTTGGAGCCGGTTTTAATTCGATGTTGAAGTGTTTGCTGAGCGCGATCAGGTCTGGCCAACGATACGCACGCCTGCCCATCACCCTGAGTGGCTCCGCAACTTGACCAGTGGCGTGCGCATAGCTGATGCGGTAACTTTGAACGCCAAGCAGCCGCGCCGCTTCGCCAGTTGAAAAGTAGTCGTTCATGTTTAATTTCCTCCAACTGTATGTATGCACCTGCCGCGAATTCTCCTCGTTAGAATAAGAAGAATTGCACGTTTTCGTCTGGAAAACTGGATCAACACAGCGTTCAAAGCTCGGTTTGTTAAGCATTTAATTGAGGTTTGGCATTGACAATGCTTCGCGATGATGTATAAATTAAATATGTGAAGTCAATCACTGCTGATTTTCGCGAATGGATAATGTCATGGGGCGGAAAGCAAGCACCGAAACGAAGCTGATTCAGGAAATCATCAAGGCGATCCCCACGGATCGGCTTGCGGGGACAAGTCCGGCTGATCTTCGGGAGGCAATCCAGAAGAAGAAACTGGACTTCGACAAGTGCAAAGGCACCGTAGCCAACGAACTGAGCAAGGCCCGGAAGCGCGCTAACGTGCGTCATCCACGCGGACGTTCATTAGGCGGTGCTACCGGATGGGATTTGAGCCGGTACAACACGCTGATGCGGGAACTTTCCCAGTTCGTTTCCAAGTGCGGTGGAACGCCCCAAGCCAAGGAATGGCTCGGCACGGCATACGGCTTTGTGGAAAAACTGGGCAGCCTGGAGGCTGCGAAGGATGCGATTGATACACTGGAGTCCATCAAAGGCGAACAAGGACTGGAAAGTTCTGGTCCCCCTGCCGGTGGAGCCAGTATTTCAAGCGATCCGAAGCCTGCCGCACGTAGCGCTCATTGATCTCGATGCCATACACGGAATCCCAGCCCGCCAGGAGTCCACCGATCATTTCGGACCCGACACCGGAGTAAGGGACCAGCAGTCGCGTTGGCTTGGTTGGCGGCAGAATCAGCCGCGCCAGCCATTGGGTGAGCTTGATCGGTTTCACGCACGGGTGATCGGTTGGCTCCGGCAGTCCCGCAGCCTTCTCCTTCTGCTCCGGCTGGGGAACCCACAGGAAGGGTTCATCCAACACGCTGAAGAATCGCGAAATCGGTGCCCCGGCGCTAGCGTCCAATCCGCTCGCCACGTCTTCGTCGAACAGGACATTGCCGGGGTATCGCGAGTCAGGATGTTCATCCTCCTGTTGCGTTATTGGGTACAGCCTGCCAGCAGGATAGCCAGCCGCAAATTTTGCTTTGTCGTTCGCGGGTATTCTGCACGCGCCAATGTTCAGCCCGGCAATTCCGTGCGTCAGTGCGTTGTTGGCAAACGATCCGGCGCGGGGCTTCCGGGCCAAAATGATGGGATCGTATCGGGTGCGGAGTCGGTTGGCGTAGCCCTCGAACTGCGCCGCTTGCGGGGTGGCGGGTTTGCTCAGGTAGACCGGATTGGCAAACGCTCCTTCGCCATACGCTTTCCAGTTGCGCGGTTTCCAGCCGGGATTGATCCCGATTGGTTCTCGCTCGGCACCCAACTCCCGGTCGATGGCTTTACCCACATACATCGGCAGGGACGGGCGTTTGCTAAATAACCACATGAGCGTATCCATGATCTGCCAACCTGCTTGGTGGATGTTCATCCACAGGAAGCCGAAGGTGGTGGCATGGCCAAAGCAGAGCAGATGCCCACCCGGCTTAGTCATCCGGTACAGTTCCCTAAATTCCTCCACGCTGGGTATGGATTCGTCCCATCCAAACGACCGCTCCATGCTGCCAACGCCGTAGGGAGGGTCCGAGAGGATGCCGTGGAAATGGCCGTCTGGCAGCCTTTCCAGGCATCCCCTCGCGTCACCGATAGTGATAACTGCCCTCACGCTACACCTCCGTTCATGCTGGCGGGACAAATCCGCCATTTCTGGCGGATTTGTCACAGGTACATCTTGCGCATCCTCAACTTCGCCTCCGTGACCGCCACAGCCAGGGCTTGGTCAGCATCTCCTCCAATCGCCTCGACGAACTTTGCGAACGCGGCGTCCTGTTCGGGCGTCAGGTCGCGAGGCTCCGTTACGATCTGATGCACCGCCTCCAGCAGTTCATGTACGGCCTGCGCATCCGGGTCTACTTGCGGCTCTTCGTAGGCTGGATATGAGCACTCCAGGTCGTCCTCGTCCTCCTGATCTTGCGGCTCCTCGTCGTCCTGGGGTTGGGCACGCCGCTCCAGCTCGTCCTCGAACCGCTCATTCTTCTCGCGGAGTTCGCGTACCTCCTCAGCGAGTTTCTTCTTCTTGATGCTGGTCACTCGCTTGCAGGCGGTGGCACCTTCCTCCGCGATCTTCTCGGCTTTGTCCGCCAAGCCTTCGGCTTCGGCGGCAGTGAGACCCACGCAATCTTCGCGGCGTTCAAAGTTCTTCCTTATCTTCATTGCGCGCTGCATGGTGCGGTCAGAAGTGACCCGGCCTTCCTTGACCAACTGCTGAACGAACGGCTCCCAATTGCCATGCCCCAACGAGTCCTTCAATGGCCGGGCAACATCGCCAATGTCCCAAAGCTTGCCGGTCTTGTATTTCTCAAGCTTGAGGGATTCCCATTCAGCTTTGCGGTATTCCGCAAGCTCATCGCAAAGCTTTTGTTTCAACTCCTCCACACTTCCACTCGTTGCTGTTTGAACATTCTCATTTGACATAACAAAACTCCTTCATAATAAATAATTCCCCAAGTCTCGCCGCTACAACAGGTAGCGGCTTTTCTTGGCGCCCTTACTATACCACAGGTTTTCGGTTTGTAACGTCAAATCTGAAGGTTTTTCACGATTAAATATAAGATAAATTGCTGTGTCAGGCTTAATTCGATATTAACTTCACACATCGCGAATTCATGGTAAAATGAGGGTGCCAGTTGTGGCGGCTGCCGTGGCTGCCCGTTGGGTCGAGGCATGGGTTCATTCTGGTTATTTGAAATTGGACTTGGGAGGATTAGCGATGCTTGCTTGTGATTTTGAAACTGGTATTAGGTACTCGGATATGCGCAGGAAGAGGGAGTTTCGGGCCGACGCGAATGGACGATTTGCGCGGGAGATTGGCTGGAAAGAGGGTGCCAATGGAAAGCTGATCCAGCACAGGTTCTATTTGGGCGACGACCGGGAGAAGGCTGAAATCGCCAACCTGCGGCTGGAACAACTTTGGCGACAAATCGAGGCGTGGCACAACGAGGGGAGCGGCAACGGATCGAAGCCCACCTGGGACGAATACACGCTTGGAATGGGTAAGGCGGTTGCTGCGGGGGCGACGACTTTCGTGGTCCCCGTGGATGGCATGGAGCCAGAGTCCTACGTCCGTTTTGTACGCATATTGCGTGATCGCTTCGGCTCGGTCATCACCATTGTCGGTGACGATGAGGTACACGGACGCGGCGTCGAAGAACTGAAGCGTTCATTTGATTTGTCGGCACAGTTGCTTGCCAACGCCGCCCGCTTCACCCGCGAGAAGGCATCGGTCGTGGTGAACGTCGGGCCAACTTTACACCAAGCCCTGGATGCCTACGCTGCGTGGATCGGGCGCGAATACGTTAAAGTCACGGAGGGCGAACCGAGGCTCACGGATTGGGGCGTTGCGCAAGTCGCTAACGTCAAACGGCTGAAGGAGCACCACCAGGACATCCCTCTGGCGACCCTGGGATACAATGCGCTAGAAGAGATGTTCCGCCACTGGCGGCAGCGTCCGTTGGTGAAGGGGCGGAACAGGAAGATGTCCAAGGACTCGGCGGATGGTCACGTCTACCAACTCAAGCAGTTCATAAAATGGCTTCATTCCTGCGAGGCGTTCGATTGGCGTAAGCCGGAAGACTTCGACGCAATCAAGACCAAGGTGGACGCCGACAAAGACAAGCTAGCGCGCCGGTTGGCAACGACGCAGGTGGACGTGTACACACTGGACGAGCTTCGTCTGCTTAGCGAATACGCTCGACCGATTGAACGGGTACTCATGCTCCTGGGATTGAACTGCGGCTTCGGCAAAATGGAAGTGGGAACGCTGCGGCTGAACGAAGTCGCCCTTCGCCAACGGCATCCGTACACCGGCTTGCTCGGATTCGACTCGTCGGATGCCGATAGCTTCATTTGGCGGGTGCGAGGCAAGAGCGGGGTTTACGGGGAGTGGTTGTTGTGGCCCCAGACGGTTGCGGCTTTGGAGTGGGCCATCCAACGCAGAATGGCGATGACCCAAATCACCAAGGGCAGGAATGCGGGCAAGGACATCACCGCGAAGGCTGACAGCGTGATCCTATTGGGCAGGCACGGTCACTGCATGGTCGAGCGGACGCGGAAGAACAACACGAACCAGCAAATCCCCGCCCGGTGGAACGCGCTGACCGAGCGGATTAGGAAGGACCACCCGGAGTTCCGCCGCCTCAGTTACGGCAAATTGAGAAAAACCGCCGCCAGTTTAGTTCGGCGGTTCGCAGACGGCGAGATTGCCGGTGTGTTCCTCGCCCACGGTCAACCCGCCAAGTCGGACGACCTGCTGGAAATCTACAGCAACCGTCCATTCGGCAAGGTTTTTGATGCCCTTCGGCGCGTCGGTGAATACCTACAGCCCGTGTTCCATGCCGCGCCGCCCGACCCGTTTTCGGTGGCAGCCGTGAGCAGCAGCTTGAACATCTCGCTCGGCACGGTCAAAGAGATCAAACGGCTTCGCGCAGAGGGCGTGGGACCAACGGAAATCGCACGTCGGCTTGGCGTGTCCAGGATGACCGTCTACTACCACACGCGGGCGTAGGGACGGGCTGGGAGGGCAACCCCGCCGTGGTCATCCACGGCGGGGTTTTTCATGCGCCGATTTGGATGCCCGGATGGGGGGTGCTCAGGGGCTTATCCGACATTTAATACGCCCCTTATCCGACATTTTTTGGGGCTTATCCGACACGAAACCCTCGAATTATCCGACATTTTTGAGTTTCGGTGCGATTTTCTGTAAGGGTCGATTGCGGGAGAATCGCCGCAAGTCCGAACAAAAAAGCCACTTGCGGAAACCGCAAGTGGCTCAGTGAGGCGGAGGGCACGGGAGTCGAACCCGCAACCCCTTACGGGGCACTTCATCTCCAATGAAGCCGCTCACCATTCGCATACCCTCCGAAACACTGGGTTTTTTGATTTTTGTGACTTCGGTGTACACCCAAATGTACACCCGATCTAATCAACACCTCCATTTTCGATTTTTGTATGTGGTTGGGTGTATTTTGTCAAAAGGACTGACGCGGTCAGGAGGAAACCAGACTCTAAGCCTTATCATATCGTCTGTCGGCCAAGCCGAAAAGCCGGAAAGCAAGCCGATCGCCTTCCGAGGCTTGCGGACCTCCTCCACGCGGCCCGACTGCCTACAAGCCGCAACATGGCGTGCGGATTTCGCTGGGCGGGCTGTGCATCTGACGCTGCGGCACGGGATGTTCAATGCTTGATCTCCATCGGCAAGCAGGTAACGCAACGGGCGCTGCTGTTCAGGTAGTACACGGTGACGCGCTCCGCATCCACCCGCCCCGTATTCCCGGCCGCGGTGATGCCTCCTTGTTGCTGCAAGGCTTCGAGTTCCTCGACGATGCGAGCCAGTTGCGGGGCCAGCTGGCGCCAGGGGACGAGACGCCAACGTTTTCAGCGGGAAGACGATCAGCGCCGGGGGGTGGCGGCGAGTTGCGCGCAGGGTGTGACCTTGCTCGGCACAGCGATTTTTTGTGCTGTTCGACGCCGTCGTAGAAGCGGAGGCTGCGGAACGCAGCCCAGAGTTCCAGTTGATTGCCTTTGC
>CAZAQY010000369.1:0-6897 GCA_964486845.1 uncultured Pirellulaceae bacterium | reverse complement strand
TGGCGGCGTAAAATGCGCGCCGGAAAACACCACATGCGGCGATAACTGGTGTAGGATCAGGTCCGTCATGTCGCTGCCAGTTCTCGGACGTGGGTCAAATCGCGCTGGCGGATCGACCGCAACTGGAACTGCAAAACCGTCGCCACGGCCACGGTCTCGCCGGTGAGCGTCATGAACTCGACCAAACCGGTTGACCAACCGTGATGGGAACCGCCAGCATTGCGCTGGTCGAAGGCGCCACGGTACTGACTGCGAATGCGTCCGACTTCAAGATGGTGCCCGGCCTGACGATCGACGACTGGACCCGCTGATCCGTACCGTGGCCCCGCCGACGCGGCTCTTCGATGACGGGGAAGCGTGCCCATCCCACGGGCAGGGCGTGGGCATTCGGCGGCTCGCGACGCGGTCCGGTGGCACGGCCTACTTGTTGGCCGTGGCAAGCGGCGCGCGAGAGGGCTCAGCGGCCATCCGACGCCGGGCCGGCAACGGACTGGATCGCGGATTCCCCCCAGGCCGGCTTCGTGCGCACTTCCGGCACGGCTAACAAGTAAGCGGTGCCACACGCAGAGCCACGCCCGTCAGAAACAACGGTTTCAAAGGAACGCCTCAGCTGCCACGAATAGTCGGCCCAGCAGAGTGAGGAATTGCCGGCCCGCGGGGGATTGCAGTGCCTCCCAGATTTCAAATTCGTGCTCCGCTGGTGCCACCGTCGGATCCGCACTTGGCCAGGGGTACTCGGGGTTCGGACCATCGCGATCCAGCGCCGGTGCCAAGTCCTCGACGCGTTGGTTGTTCGGTCATGCCGCGCGTCTCCCCCAATTCAACGCGCCGTCGATCGACCAGCCTGGAGGCAAACGAGAAGGGTCCTGCCGGAGTTGGAGCAATTGGTAAGTCGTGATGTCGGCGACGAGGAGACGGAACGGCCTCCCAGCGACGTTCAACCCAAAATCGACCGCTTCGACGCTGGCTTGGCTTCCCGCCAGCCGGTCGTTGACCTCCAGCAGGCGAATCTCATCGGAAGGCGCTCCCTTCGGCAAGTACCAAACCTCCCGAATGCCGCTATCGGCGATGATGTGCGTCTTCGCCAGCCAGGCGGCTACCTCATCTCGATTGCAGTTGGTCGGCGTGGGGAACCTGGATTGACTTCGTCGCCGCCGCGAATCCTCGTCGAGTTTGTCGAGGTATTCGTACCACTGCTCGTCATCAATTTGCCCCGGATCGGGAGGATTCAGCCTGACGCCGATGTACTCCGACCACGCCCCGAACACCAGCGGCGTCCCCGGCACGCGTTCATATCCCGCGGCGTCGCAGTCGCTGCAGTATCGGAACACCTTGTACTGTTTCGGATCGTCCTTCGCTCGCCCCACGCAGACATCAGGCTGCGGTTGTCCATCGGGCCAATGGTGTACCGCCTCCAGGTCGTAATCGAGCCTGACTCCCTCCGCGACATCTGCGGCAAACCCGTTCTTCCGCGGATCCTCCACGGTGAACACGAGATAGGTCATCCCGTACCGTTGATCTGTCACGAGAAACATGAACCGCTCCGTATCTGGAATCCTGGACCCGCGCGGCCAAACGCACGCCAATCCGCCGTCGCGGCAAATGGCCCCAGCCCCACCGTCAGTATCCGCCCAACCGCCCCTCCGCGTCAAGATGGGCGAGAAGGGACGGTGGCGTCCCTTTTTTGACGAACACGGCTTGCTGCGAGGCTAGCGATGTGTGGCGGAACGGGAAGTGGCAGGTTATCCTAAGCTTGCCACGGAGTTCTCCAACCGCGTCATCTGCGCGAAACCAACACGTAGAGCTTGTGTGAGAAGTCGGAGCTGTCAGAGACAAGGACTGGTGCGATGAATAACCCTATGACGTGGCAATCCCTGTTTGTGGGCCGTGAAGCGGACATTGAATACCTGATCCAGGTTTGGCGTTGCGCAAAGCAGGGGAGCGCTCAGTTGGTGGTGCTACTCGGGGAGAGTGGCTTGGGCAAGACGCGGCTCATGCAGGAGTTCTACCGCTGGTTGACTGTCCATGAAGACCCGCCGAGCGATGAGGCCCCGCAAGGGTACTGGCCGGACGCATTTGATAACGCGAACACGTCCTTAGACGTGAATCCTCATTTTGACAGCAGCTTGCACGGTCGCGGCCAAATCCCTTGGCTTTGGTGGGGTATCCGATTCCTGCCGCCGGAAGGTCGAAACCAAGTTGGGAGCCGATGCGGGCTGGGCGATTACCGCCATGAACTGTTCGCGCACACGGAATCCATCGGAGCGGCCAGAAGGCTGAAGGAGCTTCGCAAAGCGGCTTTTTGGACGGTGGCTTCGGATGTCTTCGGAAACATCATCCCGTATGCGGGTCTTGTGTTCGCCGCCAAGAATCTGTTGTCCATGCTGACCGGCGACCGGAAGCGAGAGCAGGAATTGTTGGAAATCGCTTCGCAATCCCCAGGGGAGACAGCGCGGCGTGGACGGATCAAACTAGAATCACTCGCCCTCGATTACTTCCGGACGATTCTGGATCCACGCAACCGAGAGGCCGCGACGGTGCCGATTGTTCTGTTCCTGGACGACGCGCAATGGATCGATCCGACTACGCTGGACTTCGTGTTTCAGCTTCTGCACCAAGCCACCCCTTCCCATTGGCCCTTGATGGTGGTGTGCACCCATTGGGAAGCCGAGTGGTACTTGAACCTGCGCAACCAGCATGGTGAGGATACTACCCCTCGTAACCTGGCGGACATCCCGCGCCTGTTGAAGCTTGGTGACGAGTGGCCGGGCCTGCGTCAGGTGGCGCCCGTACGGGACCTGTCCCCCATCGTGGCGGCCGTTCTGCACGGGGTAACGGATGAACAACGTGATCTGATCCTCCGAAAGGCCGGCGGGAACCCGTGGCTGCTTGAGGAAATCCTGCTGTTCCTGATTCGGGAACCTCGGCTGTTCGCGGACCGGAGCCTGGAACGGCCGCTGACCCCTAAGGGCGAAGAGAAGGTTCGCCAGCGTTCGTTCAAGCTGCACGAACTGCTTGCCGACCGATTCGCCAAGCTGAACGAGGAGGTAAAACGAACCCTCGGTTGGAGCAGCGAGCAGGGAACACGGTTTCTCCGCGAAATCACGGTGGCCACCGCGCGTCGAGTGGACCCGTCGCTGCAGGAGGAGACGGTTCTTTCGGCCATGCACGAGGCTGAGAATCCCAATCGCTTGGTCCAGTTTCTGGGGGACCTAAGCCGCTTCAACTTGGCCGAGTTTCGCCAAGCCGCCTTCCATCACGTTGCTGCGGAATACCTGGCCTGTGACCCTCAAGAACAAGAAGCGGTTCGTTACGCCGTGCGGGAGACCCTCGCCCTTTGGGTTCGCAATGGGCGAATTGACGAGCTGCCGAAGGAAGAACGCCTTGACGCGCTCTTGATGGCCCGCACTTCGCTTCTGCCGTCCGCCGAGGTGGAGGGCTCGGAATGGTGCGCGTGGGGCAACGCCATGGTGCGGCTGGCGTCGCTGTACCGGTCCGAAATTCTCTGGTGACAAGCGCGGGATGCGGCCTCCACGTTCGTAGACGCCCGGCCTGGAGGTTGGCCGCTCGCCGAAGTCTCTTTCTGGTCGCAGGTCGCCATCTTGGACGTTCTCGTCGAAAAGTGGGACTATCGACGCGCGGGGGATTTGGCTCGACGACTCCGCGACCAAAGGGAAAACGGCATCGGAAGCGATGACGACCACGAGGGTCTCCGCGAACTGAGCGTGTTGCTCGATAGGCTCGGCCACATCGAGCTGGCCGAGGGCCGACGTCAGGAAGCGGTGACGTGTTTTCGCCGTAGTCTCGAGATCACCGAACGCATCGTGGCGGAATTCGGCGAGACGCCCGAGCGTCTCCAAGGGTTGAGCGTGATGTGCGGCAATATAGGGGCCGCGGAGTTGGCGGGGGGCCGACGTGATGAAGCGCTGGCGGCTTGCCGGCGGGGGCTGGAGATCGGCAAGCGGAGCGTGTCGCGATTCGGCCAAACGCCCGTCAGTCAGCGAAGCCTGGGCCTTTCCCTAACTCAGATTGGCGACGTCGAGCTGGACCGAGGCTGCCTTGACAAGGCGCTCTCGGCCTATCGTCGCGGGTTCAAAGTCACAAAACGAAGCGTGGCCAAGTTTGGCGAGACGTGGGAAGCATTCCGCCATCAGCAGGCATTATTGGAGCGGATCGGTTACGTCCAACTGCGGCTGGGCCGGCGGAGAGAAGCGCTGAACGCATACCAGCGTCACTTGACGATGAGCGAGCAGATCCTGGCCCACGTGGGCGAAACGCCCGAGACCCTCGGCTATGTGCATCGATCGCTCAATTCTGTCGCCGACGCGGAACTCGCCGAAGGCCGTCGTCACGAAGCGTTGGCGGCCTATCGGCGTGCCTTAGATATCAGCGAGCGGATCGTAGCTCAGTTCGGCGAGACGCCGGAAAGCCTGCGGAATCTCAGCGTTTCGCTGAATCATGTTGGGAACGTGGATCTGATCGAGGGCCGGCGCGCGGAGGCCATGATTGCCTATCGACGCGGGCTGGAAATCCGAGAGCGAATTGTCGCCCGGTGGGGCGACAGCCCGAAAAGTCTTCGCGACGTAAGCGAATCGCTCCACAGGATTGGCGACGTGGAGTTGGCCAACGGGCGGCGGTCGGATGCGCTCGCAGCCTACCGGCGCGGGTTGGGAATCAGCGAGCGGATCGTGGCCCAGTTTGGCGAGACGCTGGTGAGTCTCAGTGACTTGATCCTATCGCGCGGTCGAGTTCTCGACCTGGAACTGGCTGAGGGGCGGCTGCAGGGCGCGCTGATGGCCTACGAACGTAGTCTGGAATGTAGGCAGCGGATTGTGGTACTGTTTGGCGAAACGCCGGAGAGCCTTCGCGGCTTGACCGTCGACTTGCATCGGATGGGCGATGTCCATCAAACCGAGGGGCGTCTGGCGGAATCGTTGGCGGCCTATCGGCGGGCACTTGAAATCAGCGACCGTATCGTGGCCGAATTTGGCGAGACACCCGTCAGCCTACGCGACCTGACCGTGTCGCTCAACAAGATCGGGAATGTGGAGTTGGTTGAGGGCCGGCGGGATGCTGCAGTGACGGCCTACTGCCGCGGCCTGGAAATCAGCGAGCAGCTCGTCGCCCGATTTGGCGAAACGCCGGAGAGCCTCCGCGACGTGGCCGTGTCGCTCATCAAGCTGGGCGATATTGACTCGGCCCAGGGCCTCCGACAGGATGCACTGAGGCGTTATCGGCGCAGCCTCGAAATCCGGGAACGAATCCTCGCCCAGTTTGGCGAAACGTCGCAGAGTCTCCACGACGTGAGCGTGTCGCTCTGCTCGCTCGGCAACTGTTATTGCGCCTGCGGAGACGCTCAGAGCGCGGTAGAAAAAGTTCAGAAAGCGAAGACCTTGACGGAGGGGATCCTCGCGTCCGGGCAAGCCACCCAAGCGGACCATCAGAACCTTGAGTGGATGGAGGATTTCCTGCGGAGTGTCGCTCACGATGGATGTCCCCTTCCTCAGTGAACTCTCTCGTCAACCAGTCGCGCGAGCGAGACTCAATCAACTAGGTTCTCGGACATAGCGTCATTTATCGTGGAACCATCCGAATTCGAGCCTCTTCATCTTGTCAGCGTTAGTGACCCTGACTTTTGCCAACCTTAGCTCGCCGTCGATGGTTCGCTCATTCTTCTGCCATGAACCTCTCTGCCAACTGCAATCAAATCAAGAGTAACCTCGTGTTGCATCCTCCGTTGGTCCCCCCCTTGCTTTGTACTTTCTATCCCTTTCAAGACGGCTCTTCCTCTTGACAAGCGAAACTCAGTTCGATCAACTTTAGAGATTAGCGGTGAGTTCACGACTTATTAACAGCAATGGCGCCGACATGCAGGCAAAGTATGTCCAATTCAACGAAGATCAATTACAGGCAGTACAACGCATTGTTCCAGATTCGCGAGGCAGGGGCTGCAGGCGTCAAGTGAGAAAGACTCGTCACGGTGTGTCCGGATGAGCAAGTGGCAGACCTGTTTTCGCGTGGGCTCATTTGCATCCACGAAGATACGCGCATAACTATTGAGCCACCTGGTGAAAGGGCGATTTGCGAATTCCCTGGAGACAAAGTGAAGAAACGCTAGTGCGGCCGCCGGAGTAGCTTGAGTAGGAGTTGTAGCCATGCGAGCAACCGCGAAGCCCGTCCCGCCAACGAGACCCGTTCCACCGACCAGACCCATCAAACCGGTCCCGCCTATCAAGCCGGTCCCACCGACTAAACCAATCAGGCCCGCCTGAGCCCTTTTCTTCTTCCGCCGGCGCGTTCCGCAAGTACTGGTACGCGGCTTTGACTTCAGCCTCCAACGCCTGTAATTCGCTTTGAGTGCTTGGGGACAAAACTGGCTTTGACCTCGCCGCGCGTTTTGCCCGTTCCCAGGCCACCGCTGCTTTCCACGAGCTGGGCAACGGCACAAACATCGACGGATTGGGCATCAACGTCCACGGTGCGCGGTATCCGTTGCCGAACCACCGGAGATAGCCGTAGCCGTAATTGTGGATCGATCCGTCCGGCATCACGAAGGGTGCGCCCGGCACCCCGTAGGGTTTTCAGGAAACGCCCGTCAAGGCGGCGGCCAACAATAGTGCCGTGGTCATGTCCGTACCTCCTCGCCATCTGGATCGCTCTGGCGCAGACGGCTAATCAAATTCGATTTCGCACTTCACTTTGTCGATCGACTTTATCTCCGGCAGGCTTAGCGTGATGTCCCGACTAATGGTCAGAAGTGGCTTTTGCACAAGTCCGGATATTTCCCGAGCACCGAAGAACACTGGTGCAAACAGGAAGATCCGTATGCTACTCCTCCGTACAGCATTGCACTTTAGGACAGCCTACCATTGGCCGCTTGTTCACAAACAGAGGCCA
>CAZAQY010000368.1:2542-6905 GCA_964486845.1 uncultured Pirellulaceae bacterium | reverse complement strand
TCGAAGGGCGGGTGACGGGGGTGGTCAGTCGCCGTGGAACGGGGATTCCGAGGACTTCCACTCGCCACCCGACACTGGCCACTTGAAGTTACCCAACTTTACAATTTGCGCAGAAGAACGTCAGATCAGCCGTTAACAGTGTAGGGCCGGCCCGACTCGGTGGCTCCCGCGTCGAACACCTTGGCGATGTGGGGATGGTCCATCAAGGCCAGCGCCTGCTGCTCGGCCTCGAAGCGGGCGATCACGTGCGCCGTGTCCATGCCCGGTTTGAGGATCTTCAACGCCACTTTACGGCGCACCGGCTCCCGCTGCTCCGCCATGTACACCACGCCGAACGCACCTTCGCCCAGTCGCTCCAGGAACTTGTACGTCCCGATTTCGCTGCCCGGCCCTTCGCGGATCAACGGCGCGTCGAATGTGGACGTCTCGCTCGGTATCGGTCCCCCGACAACTTGCCGCGCGCCCGGCCAGCACGCGGCAACGCTTCCGCTCGCTGCCTCGCTTCACGGTCTTCGCCACAGGCTTGCTCCAGGCATGCTGCCGATTCCTCCGGCAAGGTCTTTTCCAGCACATCGCAGCAGACGGCTTTCACAACGGGTTCAACGTTGGACATGGCATGGCTCCACGTGTCAGGCGCCCTCGAAAGTGCCCCGTTGTCGAGTCGATGTACAACGCGGCTGTTCATCGTCGGTCCACCTATTCCGTGGATACCACCAAACAGCCTTTCGCCCCCTGTTTCGCCTCAGGTTCCGTAAAGTCTAGGCTGTCGACTCCTCAGGGGTGGCTGCTAGCGACGCGGGGGTGCGCCCTGAGGCAAATGCGCCAACATCTCCATGCCGACGCCGGTGCTCTGCAGCATCTTCATCAGTTCGTCGAACCGCTGCTGGTCAATCCGGTAGTAGATATGCTTGCCTTCATGCCGCGTGTCGACCAACCTGGCCATTCGCAGCAGGCCCAAGTGGTGGCTGACCGCCGGCTGGCTCTGGCCGAGTCGTTCCCAAAGGTCCCGCACACACAGTTCTTTGCGGCAGCCAAGCATCTCCAGGATTCGCAGACGCGTCTCATCGGCCAAGATCTTGAACAGCTGCGCCAAATCCCGAATCACGGTCGCGGACCCCCCCCTGGGATTTCTTCGGAGGTGATGCTCGTCGCAGCATCGGAGACTCGGCTGATCATGTCGATACGTACTCCTACCGTTGGTCAAGAAAACGAAACGGTTCGTCCCAGCAACGGGATGGTGAAACGGGCGATTACTTTCACTCTGCTTCCGAACTCGAACTCTCCTGTGCCGCCGGGAAGCGGCACAACGGCTTCTTCTCGCCCGAAGCGTTGAGCAGGTCAGCCATCGACGTTTCGCCGAACTTCTTTTCGAGCAATCGTGCCGCTTCTTCCAGAGTCCGATGGAGCGGGCACAGGTCCGTCTCGTGCGCCGGCAGCCCCAAAGGACACTCGTGAAACCGACGAATGGGGTCCACCGCGCTGATGATCTCCAGCATCGGCAACCCGGCCGGATCACGCGTCAGCGTGAACCCGCCGTTCAAACCACGCTGCGAGTGAACCAGTTTCGTGCGACTCAGCGACTGCATGACTTTGGCCAAGTATCCCGGAGGAACTTGAGTAGCTTCCGCGATTTGAGCCGTGGTTCTCGGCGACCCACGCTGATCGGCCAAGTAGACAATCGCACGCAAGGCGTATTCCGCAGTTTGAGAAATCATCGCACCCCTCCCCCTGAACGAGACATTGGGATAACCTCGTCCACATTAGAACTTTAATTTGAGGTTGTCAACATGGGCACCGGAATTTTTTTGCGAAAATTGTCCATAGCCCCGAATGTACTATTCCAGGCGAAAACACCGGGTCAAATATGCGAAGGCAGGAGTCGGGGATAATCGTCATTTTGCGCGTATCCTCTTGCACTTCTTCCACTTTCCCGTTTCACGCATCCTCGCAATGGATTGCCCTTGGAGCGCGTTCCGATACGAATTACTGGGGAGGTCGAAGCATTCAAGGAGGTGGCTCATGAATGACTTGGCAAAGTACTTTTTGGCAATCGCCGTGATAGGAACCGGATTCTACACCGCACAGCAGTACCGGCGGCCCCAGCGGTGCCCGATGTGCGATGCGGCGGTCACACGCGAGGCGACCGCAGAGTCTGCAAGTGCTGACAGCCGGAGATCGTCGCAGGCCAGCACGGCTGAGGCCCTGCCAGTGGCCGCACTGACCGACATCGATCGTGTTCCACGCTTGGGCCCCGATCGAGCGGCCGCTCAGGGAAAACCTGCTGATGCTCTTGCCGGCGCAAACACCATCCCAAAACCGCCGACCCTGCGAGCCGACAAGCCTGCTGCGGACTCGATGTCGACAGAGACAGAGCCTGGAAAGAGCCCCGTCACGGATTCCGCCAAGCAAGACATCAGGAAGGAGGCGGGTGAGAAGTCGAAACCCTCGCCAAGGAAGCCAGACAAAAAGGCGTCGACGGCACGGCCCCATGCGTCGGAGCAGCACCGAGCCGACACGGGCGAAAAGTCCCGGCCTGACACCAGGGCTGCCGAAACCTGGAACTCGACCCGGCAGGAGAGCACCCCGGCCATGACCGGCACCACCGAATGGGGACAAAACGGCGATGCCGTGCCGCCGGATTTCGCTCGCGAATACGAACCCCATTTCCGTCAGAACGAACCCTATGCCCGAGTTGCAGAGCACGGGGCGGATCGAACCTCGACCCCCCAGACCAAGCCCAAGCCACGCACGGATAGTCGTCCGTCCCCAGCCACCGAGTCCCAGACCACGTGCCAGCAATCAGGCGCCACCGCGTCGCGACGGCACCGAATTGCGGAAGGCGACACGCTGAGGCGACTGGCGGAAAAGTACCTGGGCAACCCGGAGCGTTACCTGGACATCTTCCAAGCCAACTCCGACGTTCTCTTCGATCCGCGTTTGCTCCCGATCGGAGTCGAAATCGTGATTCCGGACCGGACCACCGCGGTGGCAAAAGCCGCCAGCGACCCGACACCGGCAGCCGCTGCACCCGGAAGGGACGACGGCTCGAACCCGGCCGACATGTGGGACGATTCCTTCTCGGTTCCGGAGACGAGTAACCACTGATAACTGGCGCGGTCCAACTACCAGGAGTGCCCGTCGCGGTACTTGCACCAAGCATAAACCCGCAGCGGCGGAAAATTGCGGAACTCGACAGCGACGCGCGCCGGGCCGAACAAGGGCTTCGCGACCGCCTGGATACGACCGCAGATCTGATACGCCACGAATCGGCCGCCCGGCGTCAGGGCCGACCAGATCGCTTCGACGACGCGACGGCGCGAGTCGGGCCGCAACAGAGAAAACGGGATGCCTGACACGACGGCATCGGCAGAATCCAGGGCGTACTGCCGAAGGACTTCCGGCAACCGCTCCGCGTTCCCCTGATGGACCGTCAAACGATCGTCGTCGATCGCCCGCAACGCGGAAATGAAATCCGGATCAATCTCGATGCTCAGCAGCGAGGCCTGCGGCGGCATGGCCGCCAACAGGGCGCGGGTCGTGCCCCCGGTACCGGGTCCCAGTTCCACGACCGTGTGAGCGGCAGACACGGTCGCCAGATGCGCCACTCGGCGCTCCAAAAACCGGGAACTTGGGACCAGCGAGGCGACCTGCCGCGGGCGACGCAGAAAGCTCTGGAAGAAGACCAAGCCGTCGTTGCGTCTGGGTCGGACCTGTTCGAGTTGCATGGCCGTGCCAATCGCTGCTTGAGCGATCCGAGATCTCCGCCTTGAACCGGGCCTGCCAATCCGAAATGGGCCCGCACCGCGATCGTGATTTTACCCTGTCTCGGCGAGGTTTTGCAACTCGCCACCACGCACGAATTGCGGTAGGCAACCGCTCGTCCAGCGGCACCAGTTCGATCTCTTGCCCTTCCCGCGTGCCGTAGACGACATCCATCGACAAGAGCCGAGCCCACGTTTGACGTTCCAACTCATGCAGCGGTTGGTGCTCCTGGACGGCTTGAAGGACGCCGCCGATCGTCTCCGCAACGAGGGCCTGCAACCGGGCGCCGTGCTGCTGGATGACCGTCTCTTGCGAAGCGGAAAGGGCAGACGACTTGGAATGGACGCCGTTTTGTGCGAACATGACTGGGGACCTCCGTGCGGGGAAAAGAGCGGGACAAACGTCCCGGCGCGAATTACCACCTCTTAACCCAGTGCGCGAGTTCCCCTATTTTCCATCCCCAAACTCGCAAAAATGCCCATCGTAACTCGTTGCCGTGCTAGAATTTACCCCATTCCGGGCAGCCTTCAGGCGGTCACGCCCCCGCGTGATGGTCGCAAACTATCGTAGCCATCACGCTCCGCGTGATGGTCGCACACTA
>CAZAQY010000368.1:0-2442 GCA_964486845.1 uncultured Pirellulaceae bacterium | reverse complement strand
CGTGATGGTCGCAAACTATCGTAGCCATCACGCTCCGCGTGATGGTCGCACACTACCGTAGCCATCACGCTCCGCGTGATGGTCGCACACAGCTCGCAGTCAGGAGAAGCCCGGCTCTTTCGGACAAGCCAGGCTTCTCAAGATCCGAACGACTCTGAGATCAACCCCTATCCCACAAGCGCTTTCACGCTGGAAAGATGACCCCCTCGAAACTTCGCCGTCAGATTGCTTACGAAGCCGCTCGTTTGATGTACAGTCGCCAGGAGTCGGAGTACTACCGGGCGAAACAAAAAGCCGCCCGCCGGATCTGTCAGAGCTGGGTCAAGCCGGCCGATCTGCCGAGCAACGCCGAGATCCGGGACGAGATTCAGGCCATGGCGCGGCTGTACGAAGGCGACCAGCGGACCAGGAACCTGAAGGACATGCGACTGGAGGCCCTGCGGCTGATGCGCATCCTCCGCCGCTTCCGGCCGCGATTGATCGGCAGCGTCCTGACCGGTCACATCCGGCAAGGCTCAGATATCGACCTGCACGTGTTCTCCGACAGCGTGGAAGCGGTGACGCTGCTGCTGGACGACGAGGGCTCGGTCTACGACGTAGAACGTAAGCTGGTCCGCAAGCACGGCGAGGAGCGCGTGTTTACGCACGTCCACGTCCGCGACCGATTCCCCTTCGAGTTGACCGTGTACGCGTCCAATCTGGCGCATTACGTGTTCAAGAGTTCGGTCACGGGCAAGGCGATGGAACGTGTTAGCGTCGCGGAACTGGAACAGTTTTTGCGCCGGGAGTACCCGGACTTGGACTTGGACGAAGAACTCCGCGCGGCGGCCGAGCAGGTGGACCGGTTTCAAGTCTATGAAGCCCTGCTGCTGCCGCTGGAGAACGTCAAACAGAGCCCGAAGTACCATCCGGAAGGCGACGTCTTGTATCACAGCTTGCAGGTGTTCGACCTGGCCCGTGACGAACTGCCGTACGACGAGGAGTTCCTGTTGGCGGCCCTGCTGCACGACGTGGGCAAGGGCATCGATGCGGAGAACCACACCGCCGCTGCGCTGGAGGCGTTGGAGGGCCTGATTACGGAGCGCACCGCGTGGTTCATCGAGCACCACATGGCGGCCCAGCGACTGCTGGACGGGCAACTCGGCGCGCGGGCCCGGCGGCGGCTGCAGCAAAACGAAAGCTACGAGGAACTGCTGCAGTTGGCCCGCTGCGACCGGGATGGCCGCCAAGCTGGCGTGCAGACCCCGGAACTGGAGGAAGCCCTGGACTACATCCGGGAACTGGCCGTCACGTTCGGCTGACCCGAACCAAGGCCAAAGCCGCGAACCTTTTGACCATTTCCGCTGTCGCCACTGTTGCCGGACAGCACAGCGGCGTACAATACTGAGGTGGTCGGCTGCGACTGGCAGCCGAATGGGTACGGATGCGGCCGCCGGCTGTCTGCTGGCCGGGAGACTGGAGACTGCGGCGAAAACCGCACAGGCAGTCTCAAGCCGATTTCGGCCACAGGACGATGATACGATGAGCGTAGCGTGGCACGGTGGAAACGTGCCCCAGGTAAAGAAGGGTAATCTGCGATTCGGGGGCGAACTGGATTCGACCGGATAGCTTGAGGTGTCAATGGCGTGTCGTGGTTGGTCAGTTGGCCACGTAAATAGCTGACCACAACTTTAAGTGCCGAGGAAAACCTCGTCCTGGCTGCCTAACAACAGGTAGTCCCGGCTGCGGGCCTTAACCGGAGAGGCCCAAAAGTCGGTTGCCAAGTCCGGTTCGCGGCTGGCCATGCCGGGAACGCCGGTCGTTAAACTACGTGCTCGGCTGGTTCGTCCAAGACCGTGTCGGTTGGGGCTTGGCGAGCGAGACTCAAAGAACCGACTACACACGTAGAAGCTGCCACGGAAATATCTCGGGACGCGGGTTCGATTCCCGCCGCCTCCATTGTAAGTCCTTTGCTGGTAACGACTTACGTCGATTCCAGTAAAGGACTTACGTCATTTCTTGCTTCTCATAAGCCCCGCCGCTATGGGACAGAAATCGAAAAAAGTCCCATAATCAGCGGGTTTCGTGTCCCATTGAGTGCCGTTCGGTGTCCCATAGGAATCACCCAGCCGGGCGTCACGGCTCGGCAGAATTGGCTCATTTCTTCTCCAAGTGCCGATGGACGGTGGAGGCTGTTAGCCCCACCAACTCGGCAATCTTCTTGATCTTGAACCCCTGCTGCCGCAAGCTTCGAATTCGCCTGATCTGGCTCGGCGTGATGTTGGGACCAGACTTCTTCCGCTCGTCGGCAAATGAGTTGGGTAGCACGGCATTATTACCGCCCCTACCCCAGTGGCGGTAGACAGTGGCGGTGGCGCAGCCCACTTCCCTGGCGATGTCTGCGGCTGATGGGAACGGCGTGCTTGTCGCCAGCGATTTCAGCGAGTTGGTGAGCAGCGCGGA
>CAZAQY010000367.1:0-6906 GCA_964486845.1 uncultured Pirellulaceae bacterium | reverse complement strand
TGACAACTGACGACTGACAACTGACAACTGACTAATGACCAATGACCAATCCCACCTTCAGCCAGATCAAGGCCCAAGTCGCGGCCATCCGCCAAAAGGTGCCCCAGGCCCGCGTGATCGGCATCCGCGCTCTGGGCCGCTGGACCGGCGACACCGAACGGCGCGACGGCGATCAGGCGTACCTGATCCAACAGTGTGACTCGCCGCTGGCGATGCGGCTGGCCCTGCGTCGGCCTGTCGATCCGAACACAACGAAGGTTCTGATCACGCCCCTGGAAGAAAAGGACCTGAGCGAGGACATCCTACTGCGGCTGGCCAAGCGGCGGCTGTTCGGCGTCGATTCGTGGCAGATCGTCCGGAGCCTGTTCGCGGCCCACGCCGTCGATCCGCGGCTGACCAAGTCTGGCTGGATTGCCGAAATGCTCTTGGATTTGGTGCCTGCCGAGGGCTATCCGGCTGCTCGGGGCGGGTTCCTCGACGCGGACACCGTCTGGCCGTTTCTGCTGCGGCACACGATCGGTCTGGCGGCGGTATCACCGGACTTGACGGCACTCTTGAAGTGGTCCCTCCGCGGCGAAACGACCGCCAGGTTTCGACTTGCGCCTAGAGCGTTTCAGCAGGGCGCCATGCAGTGGTTGGCCGAAAAAGCAGGGCCCGTGGCCGAAATCGTGCTCGGTTGCGTGGCACGCTTGGACCGTCCGGACGCAGTGCCGCTGGGCCTTGCCGCCGGCGTCGTATATCACCCCGCCGCGATTGGAAAACTGGAGAGGGCGGTCGGCAAGTTGGAAGAGCGGTTTCTCAGCGGCGCGTCGCCCGACGCTGGATTGATGCAGCGTTGGAGCACGGCTGCGACCGAGGTGACGCGAGCCCTATGGCATACTGACGTCAAGGCTTATCGACAGACGCTCCAGCGGACGGACGAGATCCTCAGCGAGTTGCAGGGCGAGGGATTTGCCTACCTGAGCGACGTGTCACCGATCGGTTTCGACCAGCGGTTGAGTCGCTTCGACCAGCAACTGAGCGCGGTGCTGGAAGCGAAAGCCTGGGACGATCTCGGCACGCTGAAGGAAACCCGACAAGCGGTGCGAGACCATGACCAATCGGCGCGCGAGACGCGGCGACTGGAGCGTGCAGACATGGCGGTACGGCTGGTCCGCTGGCTGGGCGAGCAGAGCCACGGCGCCCGCACGGAGCCGAAGTCGCTGGCGGAGTCCGCGGCCGAGCATCTTCGTTATGGCGGTTTCGTGGATTGGGCACGGCTCAGCCTGCGATCCGGCGATCCGGTCCAGGGGCTGTCCGAAACCTACGCCCGGTTGTTCGAGGCAGTCACCAAGCTCCGGGAGGAGCAGGCAAAACAGTTCGCCCAGCTCTTGGCCGATTGGACGGCGGCCGGCTCACAGTCGGATGAAGTCATCCCCATCGAGCGCGTGTTGGAACAGATCGTCGCGCCCCTGGCAGCCGAAAATCCCGTGCTGGTCATCGTGATCGACGGCATGAGCGTGGCCGTCTGCCGCGAGTTGCTTTCCGACCTCACCCGTCACGAGTGGATCGCACTTTGCGAACCGGACAGGACCTCCAACCGCCCCGCGATTGCCACCCTGCCCTCGGTGACCGAGTTCTCGCGAACCAGTCTGCTCTGCGGGCGGCTCCAAGCAGGGGCAGCCAACGAAGAGCGCGCCGGGTTCGCTGAGCATCCTGCGCTTCTGGCCCGATGCCGTAGCGGCTCTCCGCCGCTGTTGTTCCATCGGGCCACCCTGCAAGAGACGGAGGATGCGGTGCTGGCCGCCGATGTCCGCCACGAGATCGGCTCAGCCCATCGCAAGATCGTCGGCGTGATCGTCAACGCGGTAGACGACCACTTGCTCAAAGGCGGGCAGATCGACACGCGCTGGTCCCGTGACGAGATCAAGATGCTGCCGGCGCTGTTGCACGAAGCGCGGACCGCCAAGCGACTGGTCGTCCTGGTCGCCGACCACGGACACGTGCTCGACTGCCAGACCCAGGCCCGGCCGTGCGATGGTGGGGAGCGATGGCGGGCGGCATCCGGTGATCCGGCCCCGGATGAGCTTCTGGTTCAAGGTCAGCGCGTGCTGGTCGAGGGACACCGGATGATCGCCCCCTGGAGCGAGCGCGTCCGGTACGGGAGCATGAAGAACGGCTACCACGGCGGGCTTTCGCCCCAGGAGATGGTCGTGCCGATCGCCGTGCTGTCGAGCACCGACCGTTTTCCTGCCGACTGGCACGAACACCCGGTGGATACGCCCGCTTGGTGGGACGAGCCGGCGGTTGTCGTCGCAACTCCGGCGCAACCAGCCTCCGTCTTGAAGCCCAAGCAGTTACCGCCCGGCCAGCTCTTCGATCTCGAAGGGCAGGAGGAGCCCCCGGCGTCTGCCAAGGCGGAAGAGGTAACGCCCGAGTGGGTGTCTCGGCTGCTCACCTCCCCTGTTTTCGAGGAGCAGAAACGGCTAGGCGGCCGTGGTCTACCGGCCGACGACGTGTTCGCTAAACTGTTGGGCACGCTCGACCGCCGCGGCGGCAAGCTGACTTCCGTAGCCCTGGCCCGTGCCCTAGAGTTCCCGCCCTTGCGGCTTTCGGGCCTGTTGGCCAAGTCGCAGCGGGTCCTGAATATCGACGGTTACGCCGTGCTGAGCCGGGACGATGCGTCGGATACCGTGGAACTGAACCGCGAACTACTGTTGAAACAGTTTGACCTGGTGTAGTCATTGGTCACTGGTCATTGGTCATTGGTCATTGGTCATTGGTCATTCGTCATTCGTCATTGGTCGTTGGTCGTTGGTCATTGGTCGTTGGTCATTGGTCATTGGTCACTTGCCGGAGGAATCTCGGATGGCTACGGTGGGGTTTGAGAAGCTGAGAGTGTATCAGTTGTCGGAGCAACTGAGCGATGCGATTTGGGATACGGTGTGCGGTTGGAAGCCGCTGGCGACGGACACCGTCGGCAAGCAACTGATTCGCTCGGCCGACAGCATCGGAGCCAACATCGCCGAAGGGTCGGGACGGGGCACGTATCAGGACAATCGGCGATTCGTACGCACCGCTCGCGAGTCCCTTTACGAGACGAGACATTGGCTGCGCCGCGCGTTCAAGAGAAAGCTGCTGAAGCAAGAACAGATCGACGCGCTCAAGCCGATGATGGACGAACTCTCGCCAAAGCTGAACGCCTACCTGAAATCCATCGGACCCGCCAAGGACAAATGACGAATGACCAATGACAAGTGACAAGTGACGAATGACAATCACCATTAGTCCGCAACGCCGAGATGAGGTCATCGACGCCCTGCGCCGCGGCACGGTCCCACGCAGCAGCCTCGATGCGTTTGCTGTCGGCTTGGACCGCTTTGAGGCCGCGTTAGAGGAGGAACTGCGCAAGGTCACGGCTGGTGGCAGCGTTTTCAAGGCGGTTCGTGGCGACTACGGCTGCGGCAAGACGTTTTTCGCACGTTGGCTGGCCGATCGTGCCCGGAAGCTTGGGTTCGCCACGTCCGAGGTCCAAGTCTCCGAAACCGAAACACCGCTGCACCGGCTGGAAACCGTGTATCGCCGGCTGATGGAACGGCTTTCGACAGCCGACACGCCGCAGGGCGCGCTGCGCAACGTAGTCGATGGCTGGTTCTACGCCCTGGAGGAGGACATCCTAGCGGAAGGTACGATTCGGGCAGCCGACCAGCAGGCTCTGGTCACGCGGACGGCCGAGTTGCTGGAGCAGCGGCTGGCGAAGGTCACCAGCACCGCCCCGACCTTCAGCGCCGCCCTGCGCGGCTACCGCGAGGCCCAGGCCCGAAACGACAAGGGCACCGCCGAAGGCATCCTGGCGTGGCTGGGGGGGCAGCCGAACGTCGCCGCGGGGGCGAAACGCTCCGCCGGCGTCAAAGGCGACATCGACCACTTCGGGGCTCTGAGCTTTCTCCAGGGCGTGCTGGTCGTCCTGCGAGATTCCGGGCACCCCGGCCTGTTGCTGGTCCTGGACGAGGTCGAGACCATCCAACGGGTCCGCGGCGACGTTCGGGACAAGAGCCTGAACGCCTTGCGGCAGCTGATCGACGAGGTTGACTCCGGCCGCTTCCCTGGCCTGTATCTCCTGATTACCGGCACGCCGGCCTTCTACGACGGTCCCCAGGGGGCACAACGGCTGGAGCCTTTGGCCCAGCGTCTGCACGTCGATTTTCAGACGGAGGCTCGGTTCGACAATCCCCGGGCCGTCCAGATGCGCCTGTCGGGCTTCAACCTCGACCGGCTGTGCCAGGTCGGCTGTAAGGTACGGGACATCTTCCAGCAGCACGCCAAGGCTCCGGAGCGGATCGCTTCGGCCTGCGACAGCGTCTACGTCCGGGAATTGGCCGAGGCCGTCACGGGCAAGCTCGGCGGCAAGGTCGGCGTGGCCCCGCGGATCTTCCTGAAAAAGCTGGTCGCCGACATCCTGGACCGCGTCGATCAGTTCCCCGACTTCAACCCACGGCAGCACTACGCGCTGACCATCGCTGAAAACGAACTGACGCCTGTGGAGCGGCAGGCCATGGGCGCGTCGGATGTCGATCAAATCGAGCTGGACTTGTGAGCAACTTCGAGCAACTCCACACCGCGATCCAACACCACGTCGTCAACAGCTTGGGTTGGCGCGAGCTGCGGCCGTTCCAGGACGCCGTGATCCCACCGATCCTGGCCGGCAGACACATGATCGTCCTGGCGCCCACGGCGGGCGGAAAGACCGAGGCGGCCTTCCTGCCGCTGGCCTCCCGCATGCTTTCCGAGGGCTGGACGGGGCTCAGCCTCGTTTACATCTGCCCGATCAAAGCCCTGCTGAACAACCTCGACGTGCGGCTCCAACGGTACACGTCGTTACTAGGTCGAAGGTCCGCGCTCTGGCATGGCGATGTAACCACGACCGCCCGGCGACACGTCCTCCGCGATCCCCCGGACTGCCTGTTGACGACACCCGAGTCGCTAGAGTTGATGCTCGTCTCTCCGAACGTCGATGCCCGCAGCCTGTTTGCCAATCTTCGGGCGGTGGTCGTCGATGAAATCCACGCCTTCGCCGGCGACGACCGAGGCTGGCATCTGTTGTCAGTGCTGGAACGTATGACGCGGCTCGCCGGCCGGGAACTACAGCGGGTGGGGCTGTCTGCCACGGTCGGGAATCCGGAACTGCTCATCGAGTGGCTGGCAGGCTCGTGCGCCGGCGAGCGCGTGGTGTACCGGCCCACAGAATCCAGCGGTTCGCAGGCCGAGGTCAAGCTCGACTACGTCGGGTCGCTGGAAAACGCGGCGGTGGTCATCTCCCGACTGCACCGCGGCGAGAAGCGGTTGGTTTTCGTCGATAGCCGCGCCCGGGCGGAGGAGCTCGGTGCCGAGCTTCGGCGGCTGAATGTCACGGCGTTTGTCACGCACAGCTCGCTGAGCCAGGAGCAGCGGCGGCAGGCCGAAGACGCCTTCGCCAATCGGGACGACTGCGTCATCGTGGCGACAAGCGTCCTGGAACTGGGCATCGACGTGGGCAACCTGGACCGCGTCATTCAGATCGACAGTCCCACCACGGTATCGAGCTTTCTCCAACGAATGGGCCGCACAGGCCGCCGGACTGGCGCGTTCCGCAACTGTCTGTTCCTGGCCACGCGGGACGATGCGCTCGTGCAAGCCGCCGGCCTGATCGACCTGTGGGCTGAAGGCTACATCGAGCCAATCGCACCGCCGCCGGAGCCGTACCATGTCTTGGCGCAGCAGTTGATGGCGCTCGCGCTCCAGCACAGCGGCATCGGCCGGCACACCTGGCTGGAATGGGTCCGCCGAGTGCCGGCGTTTGCCCAGATGCCCCCGGAACGTATCCAGGAAGTCGTCACCTGGATGCTCCAACAGGGCATCCTGTGGGAAGAAGAGGGCATCCTGGGGATTGGGCGCAAGGGCGAGGAAGAATACGGACGCCGGCATTTCTGTGAGCTGCTGTCGGTTTTCCTGTCGCCGCCGCTCTTTGCCGTCCTGCACGGTCGCCAGGAAGTCGGCTACGTCGATGAGCTGACTTTTGCGGGCAAGCAGGAGGGCGGCCGCGTGTTGTTGCTCGGCGGCCGGGCGTGGCGTGTGACGCACATCGACTGGCAGCACAAGGTGGCCCATGTGGAGATGTCTCAGGATCACGGCCGAAGCCGCTGGAAGGGCGTCGGTCAAGGTCTGTCGTTTCGGCTCTGCCAGGCAATCAAACGGGTGCTTGCGGAGGACGAAAATCGGGATTGGTGGTCCCAGCGGGCACGCACACAAATCGAGGCGATGCGGAGTGCGTTTCCTTGGCTGACGATGGACGGCTCCGCCATCGTTACTGGGGAGGAGGACGGTGGCGTGAAATGGTGGACATTCGCCGGTCAGAAAGCGAACGCGGCGCTGGCGCCGGCAATGGCTACATTGACCAAAACTCGGACGACGAGCGACAGCCTGTCCATCGAGTTTGACCAACCACCGCCGCCGGACGCACTGCAACTGGCCGTCGAGCAGCTGCGGTCCTGCGACCCCGGCACGCTACTTCCGGAAGTAAACCACGAAGCACTGGAGGCCATGAAGTTCTCCGATTGCCTGCCACAGCTCCTCGCGCTTCACGTTTTGGGGATGCGCCGGCGCGATCCGATGGCCGTGGAGCATGTGCTCAAGGCATCTGTTCGGTTTGTATCGGGTTGATGGGGAACTGCGCGACGACACCGACACCACGGGGCCGTGTGTGGACAGTTGCGAACGGCCTGAACGGCACGATACAGCCTCGCATGCCACGACGCGGCAAGTCGCGCCCTGACGCGGCACTGGTCCAGATATCCGGCCACTCGCCGTCCGACATGACCTCATGCGCGTTCAGTGTCCGACGGAGGTCGTCGTCCATCGACGGGTCGGCGAAGGCCATCGCCAGAACGT
>CAZAQY010000366.1:0-6919 GCA_964486845.1 uncultured Pirellulaceae bacterium | reverse complement strand
CAGGGAAAGGGAGGAAAACCCCATGAGTCAAGTGATTCGGATCGCCGACAGCAAGGGGAGGATTACCCTGCCGGGGTTCGCGAACGCCACCGTCATCATCGAGGCGCTCAGCGAGAACGAGTACCGCTTGCGGAAGGCCCAGGTGATCCCCGAGGATGAACTGCGATTCTCGGAGGAAGACATGCCTGTTTCGCTTTCGCAGCGGGATGCAGAGCGTTTTCTTCGGGCGCTCGAGGCGCCCCCCAAACCCAATGCCGCCGCCCGGCGAGCCGCCAACCGATTCAAGAAGGACCATGGCTGAGTGGGTCATCGAGACTCTGGGGGCCTTCGCCGTCGATGTCTGGGCGATTTACGACGAGGCGCGGGCCTTCTACGAGAAGTACGGGTTTGCCACGCTGGAGGACAACCCGTCGCATCTCTACCTTCCCATGAAAACAGTCGAGGCGATGTTCCGTTCGTAGGCCGTGGGCTGAGATGAACGCACCAATTCCGAATTCCACGAATCGGCAAGGCGGGGCTCAATCGAGCGTACCGGCGTGGGGCCATCATCTGGACAACGTGGTGGCGGCGTTCGCCTGAAGGCTGGCCGGAACACCCGGCCGCAGGGCGATGAACGCCTCCTCACGCACTGGACACGAGAAAGCGACACCAGCTTCCGCGCGACCCGGCTCCCTGCCGTGCTCAGCCGGGGATCCCACGAACGCGTCGGTCCGCCCCGGGCCTGAGACAACGCCTGGCGTGGTTTTTCCAACACTAATTGCTTCTGCTCCCGCGTGCTGCTGGACAACAGCAAGTCCACCACTTCGCGCACTTCGGCGGCCGTCAACGATTCTCGCCGCACCGCTTCCAGGACTCCTCTCGGTTGCCGGCAGGCAACTGCGTCAACAACCGGGCGGCCGTCGGCGACAACAGCCCCAGTTGCAAGTCCTGCCACACCGGGGCATTCGCTCCGCCCGGAGCCGCAATGGGGTCAGCAATTCTGTCAAGTCATCCCGCGATTCCGCAGCATCCAGAATCAGCAACTTCCGCAACGCCGGACGGTGCACCGGCGCGGGAACCTCCTGACCGGCTCCCGGTTGAACAGTCGATCGGTCTCCTGGTCGGCAAGTGTCTGCACCATCCGGCTTGGTAATCGCGTTTCACGTTGATACGATCAAGAGTCATGCCAGCAGGCAAGGCAGAATCCAAAGAGGAAGGCAATGACCGCGGACCAGAAATGCTTCGCAGCGCTGACGGCCGGGGGTCGCCCTGCAACTCGGAAATCGCTATCCTGGTGGAGTCCCGTGCGAAAAACAAAGGAGTCCTGATGAACCAACGTCATCGTCCATCGATCCGATGCACTCGGCGGAGCTTCGTTCAAAACGCGGCGGCGCTCGCCTCCGCGGTGGCACTGCCGCAGATCGTACCCGCTTCGGTCTTCGGCGCCGCGGCCCCCAGCAACCGGATTACGGTCGGGCAGATCGGTTGTGGGCACCAGGCCCAGCGCATCGTCCCCTCGTTCCTGGTTCACGACGACGTCCAGATCGTGGCCGTTTGCGACGTGAACCGGGCCGGCCGGGGCTACTATTATCCCGAACGCGTCCTGGGCCGCGAAACGGCCAAGCGGTGGATCGACGAGTACTACGCTGAGAAGGCTTCCGGCGGCGACCCGCAAGCGACCGTCTACGATCGGATTTTGGGGCCGGGGACGGCCAAGCCCGAGGCTGTTGCGCCCGCCCCGCCCAAGGTTTCCGTCAGCCGGGGCAAAGGCTGTGACGCCTACAAGGACTTCCGCGAATTGCTCGCGCGGACGGACATCGACGCCGTGGTGATCGTGGTCCCCGATCACTGGCACGCGCTGATTGCCATCGCGGCCATGCAGGCCGGCAAAGATGTGTACTGCGAGAAACCCCTGTCGCTGGCCATCCACCAGGGACGCGAGATGGTCAAGGCGGTCCGCAAGTACAACCGCGTGTTCCAGACCGGCGCCCAGTTCCGCTCCTGTCCGGGTGTGCGCCGGGCGTGCGAGCTGGTGCGCAACGGGCGGATCGGCGAAGTCCGCCGCGTGTGGACGACCACGGCACCCAACAGTTTTCCGAGCCCGGGGCCGGGCTGGCAGCCGCAGCCCGTTCCGGAAGGTTTTGACTACGACTTCTGGCTCGGCCCGGCCCCCGAGGCCCCGTACCACATCGAACGCTGCTTCCACCGCTGGCGCTACATCCTCGACTACTCCAATGGGCAGACGGCCAACTTCGGCGCGCACACCAACGACATGGCCCAGTGGGCCCTGGGGATGGACGGCACGACGCCGGTCGAATTCGAGGACAACGGTTCGGAATTCCTGCCGCAGGGGAGCCTGTTCGACACCGCGGTGAAGACGGCCTTCCGGGCCCGCTACGCCAACGGGATCGAGCTGACTTGCGAGACGAACAACGCCTCGTATGCGAAGTTCGAAGGCACGGAGGGGCGGCTGGAAATCAGCCTCGGCGGCGTGCCGAAAACCTTCCCCACCAACATCAAGGACTCGGTGATCGGCCCGAACGAGATCCATTTGCCCAGGAGCAACCCGATTCGCGAAACCAACCGCCGCAACGACATCGACGCCGATCACGTCGCCAACTTCCTCGACGCGGTCAAGTCCCGCAAGGACCCGATCGATCCGGTGGAAGTCGGCCACAGCACGGCCAGCCTCTGCATCCTGGGCAACATCGCTCAGCTCTTGAAGCGCAAGTTCGCCTGGGACCCGGCTGCCGAGCGAAGCACGGATGAGGACGTCAACCGCATGTTGCAGCGACCCATGCGGGCGCCGTGGAAACTCTCGTAATCTTCACACCTTCCCCGTCGACACGAGTGCCACTTCCAGGCTCCGCGGCGAGTTCAAGCGACTGGCCGCTGCGAGTGACAAGGACCGGTTCTACTTCGCCATCGTGAATTTCGACTAGGACATGCAGCGAATCGAGGCCCTCTACGTCAACGCCGTGGAAGGCTCCGATAGCGAATTCTACTCTTGTCTCCGCTCAACCTGCATCGCCGCTACGCCTGCCAGGATCGCTGCTTTCTTCGATTCGTCCGCGTCCGATTGCGTTCGCGACCAGAATGAATAGAGGTCATTGGCCGCCTTCTGCACCTCGCCCTTTGTTAGCCACAGATCCGCGAGGGTCTTCGCGGCCGGGTCGATGATCGCGGATGCAGCCTGGCGAGCATCCTCAAGTTGGTCCTCCCCGACGAGCCTGCGCACCAGAGCCGATCGCGCCATGGCCGCCTCAACATTTTGGTTTCCGAAGGCGTCCAAAGCCTCCTGCGCGAACGCCGTATCCCCAAGCAGTATGGCACCGTATGCGATATCGATGCGGGCCGGATGGGGGTTGTCGCGGAGCAAACCGGTCACGACAAACACGGACGAGCGGAACTTCTCTTTGTTGTCCTGCGCGGCCGCCAAACGCGCCAGTCTCCCATAGGTGCGAATGGCGTATTCCCTGTTTCCTTCCTTGCGGATCGTGCCCGCGAGCGTCTCGACTTCGTCGAGTTCTCCGTTTTCCGCTGCTTCCAGGGCAGTCAGCAGCAGGTTTCCCCGCCCGTAGTCTGTCCCCAACGCGAGATTCGCCGCGTCGAACATGTGCTTGGCAGCTTCGGTCTGCCCTAGCGAACGCAACCGACCAGCCAGGACGGCGTACCAAATCTGCACCGAGCCCGGCGTCGCCTCGCGCAACGACCCGGTACTACGGGGAAGCAGGTCGGCGGACTTAACGGCCAGCAGCAATGTCCGGAACGCGCCGTCCTTGTCGTCGCACTGCCGCTGAACCGCTTCGATTTGAAGGAGCACATCGAGAATCGCCTCGACACCCGCAGCAAACGCTTTCTCTTTCCGAAAATCGGAGTCCCAGTCGTAGCCGCCATCGTAGGTGCGTTTGGTTTGGCGAATGGCGGCCACCTCGGCCCACATGTCGAGCACGGCGTGCGTTGTCTGGGCAATCGCCTTTCTATAGAGTTCGGTTTGGGATGCCTTGGCACAGTTTCGCGCGATCTCGACGCACAGCAGCGCTCTCGCGCGGGCGTCCTTCACCTGCGCGGCGTGGCTGAGGGCACGAGATAGCCACCATTCCGGAGACCGCTGCGAACTCGATTGAAAGACGCTCTTCGCCGCTTCCTTGTCGCTGTCAGTCTCCAATAGCCTGGCCGCGACATCCGCGGCTTCGCGATGCTTTCCAGCTTCTGCCAGACGCCGAGCATCGTCAACCGAAGCCGATGCTCCGGCGTGGCTTGTGTCATCTTCCGTGCCTGCGGTATCCGGCCTCTTTCCCCGGGCCACCCCCGCAGCCAATCCGGCGAGCCCCAGCGACTTCTCGGCCGGAGACCGGAGACCGTCCAGCCACTCCTGCCAGCGCTGGGGCTGCCATTCCAGTTGCGTCTGGGCCTCGCCTACCCAACGATACACGCTCACGGCTGACGAGTCGGCCGGAAGGAAGCGAAGCATCGCCCCAACCCTTTCGACCGCTCCCGACCGGAGTTCGCGGCGAATCACTGCGGCCATCGCCGCGGCGCGGGCTTCGGGTGCCGGGAGATTGATGGCACCGACCCAGGCGCGATCAGTTGCCCGCACTCCCGCATCCGCTTCGACCAGGAAACTGCGGCAGTTCTCTTTTTCGTGCCAGGGATCCGCCAGGAAATGACAGGCGCCCAGGTAGCTGGGCTCGAAGCACATCCGTGCGTCCACATCGCCGACATCCGAACGCGCCGCAGACAACGCCACACGGGCGTACCCGGCGGCCAAGAAAGCAGACGGACGCGACCGGTTGTCTCTTCGCCTCTCAAGTAGATCGCACTCCTGAATGGACTCCAACGCCTTCTTCGCGTCTATCGCTGCCGCGTAGGCGATGCAGCGAAGGTAAACGACGTAAAACGAGTTCGTCCTTTCGTGGTTCCGCCGTCGGATTTCGTCCTCCGGGATTGCGACCGCCGCCGCAAGGTGCTCGTTCCATCCTTGTTCGTCTCCCGCTCTCTTCGAAAGCCCAGCGCACGTCGCGAGAGTACGAGCTTGCAGGTACTTGTCAGGCACCGCGCCGGCCGTACTGGCCGTCTGGCGGATCAAGTCCTTAGCCTTCCCGAGGTCGCCCTCAGCCAGGCGTGCTTCGGCCACCAGAGTCAGCACTTCCACCGCCTGTTCCGGATTCATGAAGCTGGTCGCCGCGTTTTCTGCCCTGGCCAAAGCATCCGTTGCCCCAGTCGAATCCCCGGCCTCCCGGCTCGCGTCGGCTATCCCCAGCCACACCAAGACTGCCTCCCTGCGGTCACGGACCCGCTGCGCCTCCTCCTTCGCCCGCATCAACCATGTCTTCGGATCATCGGGCGCCGGCTGGGCAGCCACGGAGGAACAGACAAGACACGACAACAACCACAGTCCGCAGATTCGCTGCTGCAACGTCATCAGAATCCCTTTCACTGGCCCAATCTTCAGAACCCGATTTCGGAAAATCATGTCGTTTTGCTCCGTCCGCTACGGCTCCGTCGCTCCCTTCCGGACCGTTATCACCGGCAGACAGGATCTCATTATACCTACGGGCCTACACCATCGCATGTTTCCTTGTTCGCCCCAGCCTTCACGGCCGAGGCCCACGTCCATTGGCGGAAAGTCCGCGTTTGTCGAATGCCACACCGCCCGCTGCCACCGCCATAACAAGAGTGATCCGATCGTTCCCATTCGGGCGTGGGTAGAAGCCAACTCCCGGTACTCGCCGAGCTGGCCGCACGCGTGGCCCGCTCACCGAGAACCGGTGACGCGATTGCTGGTCTCTCGGCAAGGTTCACCCTTGCGTCTGCCTCGCGAGTGCGGGGCGGTACGTGTTTCTTCAACACGACCGCCCTGCAGGGGCGGTCCCAGTCCGAAAGGAGATTGTTCGATGATTCGTCTCATTTCCCCAAGGCGACGGCCCACGCCTTCCTGGCACCAGCGATTCCTCGCCATGCTTCCGGCGATCGAGACGCACGCGCGGCTGGTCTTCCGCCACCTCGATCCCGAAGCCCGCGCGGATGCCGTCCAGGAAACCATCGCCAACGCCTTGGTCGCCTTCGTGCGGCTGGTCCAGCTCAAGAAGACCGACGTGGCTTATCCGTCGGCCCTGGCCCGCTATGCGGTGGCCCAGGTTCAGGACGGCCGCCGGGTGGGAAATCGGCTGAATGTCCGCGACGTGCTCTCGCCGTACGCGCAGAAGCAGAAAGGCATCCATGTCGAACGGCTCGACCGCTTCGACGAGGAAGAAGGCCAGTGGGTCGAAGCCGTCGTCGAGGACGACCGCACGCCGGTCCCCGATCAGGCGGCGTTCCGCTGTGACTTTCCTGCCTGGCTGGGCAGCCTGACGCGCCGCAATCGACGGATCGCTCAAGCCCTGTCGGTCGGCCACACCACCGGTGAGGTCGCCAGACGATTCCGGGTTTCGCCCGGTAGGGTCTCGCAGTTGCGCCGCGAGATGCACCAGTCGTGGCAGGATTTCCACGGCGAATCCAACTCCGAGAACGCGAAGCCGGACACGCCCGAATGAAGTTGGATCTTCCGATCTAGTCGGGCCCAACACACCGTGCTTCACGAAGGGTTCTGCGAGGTCCGCACATCGCGTCGCCGGCCTCGCCTTTTCTTGGGCCAGTCGGGAGTCCAGACCTCGTACTTCGGCCCCTGGTCGCCTACGCCGGCACGGCGGGCGACCGGAATCGGCACGTCATGTCAGGTCGTGTTCATTAGGGCCGACCGGGATTCATCCGACGGACGCCAGAGTTGTTGCTTCCCTTCGGATTCGACGCTTGTTCAGTCGCGGTTGTTTTGAGGTTCTGGCACCACCGGCTCCTCACCTTCGTCCGCGCCATGCCCCCGTGACGACCGCTCCTGGAGTTTTCCTGGGAACGGGATGGAAGCCGTCCGCGTTTTCAGGAGCGTGAGGGGCCGCAGTGG
>CAZAQY010000365.1:0-7081 GCA_964486845.1 uncultured Pirellulaceae bacterium | reverse complement strand
ATCATCCTGGTCGCGGCCCTGCGGCAAGGGCCGACCCCGCGGCGCGTCCGCGAACGTAGCCGTCCATCCTGGTCGCGGCCCTGCGGCAAGGGCCGACCCCGCGGCGAGTCCGCGAACGTAGCCGTCCATTTTGTGCGCGGGGGGGCGGCATGCGGCAAGTCGGTTATCTCTCAGTGGCTGGCCTCGGGCTGTTCGCGAGGTTGCGAGTATCTGGTATCGTTCAGAGGGATACGGCGTGCCCCTATGTGGCGAAAAGGTCCGATAGAAACATCTAGGTCAGAACGCAATCCGGGATTGCGCTGAACGGACCGCGCATGGGTGAACGGCCGGAGATGGTATTGACGCTCACCGGTTCGAATGCAAGAGAAGTGACCCCGATAGGCCGCGGTGCGCCAAGCAGGGCCGCGACCCGCGGCGGGCGATCGGGATCGCTGCGAAGCCGTCGCGAGCAAGGGGCAACGGGGATCAGAATCAATCGGCCGGGACAGGAAGAAGGGTGTCCAGGATCGACTTGTCCGGGTACCTCAAATTCAGTTTTCTTAACAGGTCTTCAAAACAACTACGGCCACAGACCGTCCACCGTGTGACTTCCGCGACGACCATCGCCAGGCTGAAACTGGGCAAGTACTGCCGAAGTGACTCCAGAACACTCGTCACCACCGTTCGCCGTCGCGTTCCGGCAACCGCCTTGTCCGTGCGGCCCGTGGCGCGGGCCATTGCCGGGTTGCGCAACCCCTGTTCCGCCGTGTTGTTTGTGCCCGGCACGGGCTTCGTTTCGCCCAAGGGCGTTTCTATCGCGGGAGCCGTCACAAAGGTGAACAACTGCGTCTCTCGGAGCAGACGGATCAGTTCGTTGCACAGCAAACGGTAGGCGTCCTCCGGTCCTTCCTCAGGCGGCAATTCGGCGAACCACGTCGGGCCGCACAACTCGACAATCCGGTTTTCCAAGCGGTTTTCCAAGGCATCCACTTTTCGTGCCCGCCCGGCATCGCTCAGCCGACCATCGTGTTGCACCCGGACCGCCGTGCGATATACGTCCAATAACTCATCCGCCAGGTGCCGGTATTCGGAATTCCCCGGGCATTGCAGCGTCAGTTTGATCGCCTTCCTCAACAGATGCGCCCAACATTTCTGCGACTTGTTGAACGGGCCATACACCGCGGCATCGTCACTGATCACGATCCCCGCGAACGTGGCGGCATCCAGAATCTGCTTCAAGGTCTCACTGTCCTCGTATCGATTGTTGAGGGACTCCAGATCGCCAAGTTGACAGATGTTCGTCCAGGCAACTGGACTAAAGCCCATCCCCTCTACCGCGCGAATTCGCGGGACTTTTCGAGCGGCGTCCCATTCGTCATCATCGAAGTCGAGGACATCTTGATTGAGGAAGTAACCCCCTCTGGGTAGCGTAGGCTGCAAACAGCGTTCGAGAGAAAGCGGGACAGGTTCGCTTATGTTTCGGCAGTTTCTGGCCGAAGGGTCTTTCGCGCCCGGTCGGGCGCGCGGAGGGTTGACTCCAACCCCAACTGACTCGCGGTTCTCTCCACCCGTCGCTCCCTGCCGTATGGCTGGCCGCGCCGAAGGCAGTGGCGGAAATCCACCCCCGCCCGCGTGCTACGGCTGATTGAGCCCAATAAGCGAACCTGTCCCGCTATCTTTCCCGCGACTTCGTATTGCCGATGGTTGACATTTTGCGGAGCCAGAAATACCTGAGCCAGATCCATTAGCTCAATACTTAAACAGGGTACAGCCACACGGTCACATGCCTTACGCGAAAATCTGGCCTCCGCGCCGTTTCACGCAGGAATACGCGGTTTTCCCAGGGAAAACCACGCTTTTCGCGGTCCGGAAGTTGCCATGCCAATTTCCGTCATGGCGCTGTTGACTTTGCTTCAACATACCCCATGTGTTAAGCATTGGCCTACACCAGTTCTCAAAAATCCCTTGGGAAAACCCACGAAATCCGCAGAAAACCTTTAGGCGAATTCGCCCTATGGGAATCCGGGCTAGCAACGTCGCCGCTCGCCAGGAGTGGGCGGTCTTCCGCATCACCAAGATTGAAGGCAAGCCGCCGACGTTGAACGGCGTGGCGTCTCGCGGGTTTCGCGAGCCGCGACAAGATGCTACCGTAAGGAGATGAAACAGGGAGCACGAAGCCCATGAGCCAACCACGCCTTGCCCTGACCATTTTGACCGTCCTACTGCTGGCCCCGTGGGCCGCAGCGCGCGCTGCGGATCAGCCGGCGGCGCAACGGCCCAATGTCCTGGTCCTGATCACGGACGACCAGGGCTTCGGGGAGCTTTCCCGCCACGGGAATCCCGTGCTGCCCACGCCGCACCTGGACGGGCTTGCCGCGGCGAGCATCCGGCTCGCGGATTTCCACGTGGCGCCGATGTGTACGCCGACGCGCGGACAACTGATGACCGGCGTGGATGCACTCCGCAACGGGGCCATGAACGTCAGCAGCGGGCGCACGCTGCTCCGCCCCCAGTTCCCGGTAATGCCGGAGATCCTGGCCGCGGCCGGCTACTGCACGGGCCTGTTCGGCAAATGGCACTTGGGCGACAGCTATCCGTATCGGCCGCAGGACCGGGGCTTTCACGAGAGCATCTGGTTTCCCTCGTCGCACATCGGTTCCGTACCCGACGCCTGGGAAAACGACTACTTCGACGACACGTACATCCACAACGGCCGCAGCCGCGGCTTCCAGGGATACACGACCGACGTCTTGTTCCGCGAAGCCATGCGCTGGATGCAGGCCGAGGCGGGGGCCGGACGCCCGTTCTTCTGTTATCTCGCGACGGCCGCGCCGCACCAGCCTCACTATGTGCCGGACCGGTACCGCGCGCCCGTCCGCGCCGCACTCGACGCCGCTCGGCCGCAGTTGGCCGATTACCGGCCCGAGGCCCCGATGTCGAAGGGCCGGACCGTCGGCGCGGAATTGGTCAGCTATCTGGCGATGATCGCCAACATCGACGAGAACCTCGGCCGGCTGGAAGCGTTTCTGGCCGAGTCGGGCTTGCGCGACAACACGCTGCTCGTCTTTCTCACCGACAACGGCAGCACGTTCGGACCGCGCTATTTCAACGCGGGCATGAAGGGCGGCAAGGCGACGCTGTGGGAAGGAGGACACCGCGTACCGTGCTTCCTGCGCTGGCCGTCCGGCGGACTGCGGCCGCCGGGCGACGTGGGCGGGCTGACCCAGGTCCAGGATCTGCTGCCGACGCTCGTCGATCTGCTGGGCCTGTCCGCGCCGGCGGGGGCGACGTTCGACGGCACGAGCCTCGCGCCGGTCTTGCGCGGCCAGGCCGCGGTGCCGGACGACCGCATGCTGGTCATCAACTTCAGCCGCATGCCGTTTGCGGCCATCCGCACGACGCCGGACAACGCCGCCGTGCCGCGCCGCGAAGGGGCGGCGGTGCTGTGGAAACGCTGGCGATTGCTGGAGGATCGCGAGCTGTACAACCTGGACGACGATCCGCTGCAGCAGCGCAACGTGATCGAGCGTCATCCGGAGGTGGCGGCCGCGATGCGTGCCCACCTGGACGCCTGGTGGGACGGAGTTAAGGCCCGCGCGAACGAGTTTCAGCCCTCGGTCATCGGCCACCCGGCGGAGAATCCCGTGCTGCTGAGCGCGTGCCAGTGGGCCGACGTCTTCGTGGACCAACAGACGCAGGTACGGCGCGGCGAACGCAAGAACGGCTGGTGGCACATCGAGGTCGCCCAGGCGGGCCAGTACGCGTTCACCCTCAGCCGCTGGCCGTACGCATCCGGCCTGGGCCTGCGCGACGGCGTGGGCGAGACCCGCGTCACGGACGGCACGCTGGCCGCAGGCGAGCCCTGGCCGGTGGCGTCCGCCTGGCTGCGGGTCGGCGAGGCGGAACGTCGCGGCGCGGTGCCGGCGAATGCCTGGGCGGTACACTTCCGCCTGCCGTTGGCCGCCGGCCGCACGACGTTGCAGACGGCCTTTCTGGACGCGGACGGCAACGAGATCGCCGGAGCGTACTGCGTCACGGCCGAACGGCTGCCGGCGGTGGACCGGCCCGTGAAGCTGATCCTCGACACCGACACGTCCGGCGACGCGGACGACGCGGGCACGCTCGCGCTGCTGCACGCGTTGACCGACCGCGGCGAGTGCCAGTTGCTGGCCACGGTCATCAACCGCAAGGACAAGACCAACGCCTCGGCTGCCGCCGTGGACGCGATCAACACCTACTACGGCCGGCCCGATCTGCCCATCGGCACGGACAAACAAGGCCCCACCGATCTGCAACGCACCAGTGCCTACACGCAGGCGTTGCGCGACGAGTTTCCCAACGACATCGGCCCGGACGACGCCGCTCCGGACGCGCTGGCCGTTTACCGGCAGGTCCTGGCAGCGCAGGCCGACGGCAGCGTGACGGTTTGCAGCGTCGGAGCGCTGTCGAACCTGGCCGAGTTGTTGCGCCGCGAGCCGGAATTGGTGCGGACGAAAGTGCGGCGGCTGGTGGTGATGGGCGGCCAGTTTCCGGACTGCAAACGTCCCGAGACCAACATCCGCACGCACCGCGAGGCGGCGCAGGTGGTGGCCGACCAGTGGCCGGGCGAGATCGTCTGGCACGGGTTCGAGATCGGCCAGGCGCTGATCACCGGCGAGCGGCTGAAGCAGACGCCGCGCACCAACCCCGTGCGCCGCGCTTACGAGTTGCGCCGCCATGCCGGCCGCCCCTCGATCGAAGGCGGCCAACCGAGCTACGACCAGGCGGCGGCGCTGTTCGCCGTCCGCGGAGCCCAGCCGGAATTCTGGGAAACCGTCACCGGCGGCCGCGTGCGCGTCGATTCCGAAGGCGTGACCAGCTGGCAACCGGACGCCGCCGCCCGCCACGCTTACGTGAAAATCCAGGGCGACCCGCAACGGCTGGCCGACGCCATCGAGACACTGATGATCGCCCCTCCGCTGAAGGCACTGGCAGGAGACCGGGAATCGGACGCAACCGCGCGGTTGAGTTGCGGCTCCTATCCAGCTAGCCTTGTGCCTCGCTCGGCGCGACATCCAATCAGAGACTCGAAAACCTGAGCCCTTGCAAGGAGAGAAGAAGACCATGACGAAAGACCTCGCGATTGTAGGCATGGCCGTGGCAGTCCTGCGTCTCGCGCCCGTCCTGGGCCGCGTCGCCGAGCCGCTCTTTGAAGTCCAGGACCTGTACGAAGGCAAGGAAAATCGCATCCCCAACGTCGTCGTGGCGACGGACGGCTCCGTGTTGGCCTTTGCCGAGTCGGGCCGGCGGTTGCGCCGCAGCGAAGACGGCGGTCGGACGTTCAGCCCGGTGCAGGAGGTGGGCCGCGATGCCCACGGCAGCGCGATTTTCGACACGAACACGGGCAACGTGATGGTGGTTGATTCGGGGAAGGGGCATCTGTGGCGAAGTGCCGATCACGGCAAGACATGGAAGCGGGAAGAGATCGTCGTCAAGCCGAATCCGCTGGGACACGGCGGCCCGAATGCGGTGCCGGTGCAGACGAGCTGTTCCGAATCGGGCCTCACGCTGCAATTTGGCGAGCACAAGGGCCGGTTGATCATGCCCGCCCGGATCCAGCCGCCGCTGGGCAACAACGATCAGGAGTGGTGGCCCTACAACTACAACACGGCGATCTACAGCGACGAAGGGGGCCGGACGTGGCAGACGAGCGCTCCGGTCCAGAGCGGAACGGGCGAAGGGACGCTCGCCGAGGTCTCGACCGGTTCGATCTACTACAACTCGCGGTCGCACATGTCGGTGGATCATCGGCGGCAGATTGCCTGGAGTCACAACGGCGGCGCGATGTGGGTGGATTGGCAGGTGACCACCGACTTGTTCGAGGTGGGCGAGCCGTTCTACTTCAAGTACGGGACCAAGCCGAGCTACGGCTGCAACGCCGGCCTGGTCCGCATGCCCTCGGAGGTGACGGGCGGCGAGGACGTGCTGCTGTTCAGTGCGCCGGACAACCCCGGCAAGTCGCGTCACCGGATGACGGTCTTTGTCAGCTACGACCGCGGCCTCACCTGGCCGGTGAAGCGATTGGCCAATGAGGGGATGAGCGCTTATTCATCCTTGGCCGCGGGGCCGGACGGCACGGTCTACTTGCTCTTCGAACGCGGCGAAGTGCAACTCTACGACCGGATGGCATTGGCGCGATTCAATCTCGCCTGGGTCTGTGAAGCTCAGAAGTGAAGCCCAGGTGCCGCGATCATGAGATCCAAACAGCGTGTCCTGACCGCCGTCAGCCTTGCCGAGCCCGATCGAGCGCCGATGGACTTCCCGCCTCATCCCTGGGTGATGGATCGGTTGCACCGCGACCTGGGTACGGCGACGCACCGGGAGTTGCTGAAACGTCTGCGCTGCGACATCGTCGACCTGCGAGGCGTAGTCGATCCGAAGTACTGCGGCCCGGTCCCACAACTGCGCGAACTGCCGGACGGGGTGCGCGAGAACTTCTGGGGTTGGCGGCAGAAAGTAATGCAAACGGCGACCGGCCCGAAGAGTGCTTCGTCGAGTTTGTCCTGGCGGAGGCGACGTTGATCGAGGATTTCCAGCGGCATCGCTGGCCGGAAGCGGACTGGTTCGACTTCTCCGACTTCGCGGCGCGGCTGGACTCCCGGCAGGACTTCGCCGTGATGGCCGGCGGGCGGAAGGGGCCATCCATAGTATTCGGCACGCTACATCCCGATCTCGGGAAGTAAAGGGGAGGCAGGAATCCAGCGGCCGGGACCCGCGTGAGAAGGCACGCGATACGTCGAGAGCGACCGGCCAGGGCGTCGAAACCTGCGACCGTCGGAAGTGGCATCGAGGAATGACCGTCGCAGCAACCGCCGCGTCTTCCTCTTCTCCACCAGGTTGCCACTGCCAGCCGCTGCGCAAACGCGGGCCGGCTGCGGCTCACCCTCTGCAAGCAGCGACGACCGCGGCGGGCTGCTTGGCCAGCCGGAAAAAACGGGGCATTGACACGGCCCGGCGTGGCCACAAGACTCAGTTTTGGCGGGCTAGCGTCGTGAGTTCCGAAATGGACGTCGCCTCGCCCAATCACCGTTTGGTTCCAGGAGGCTTTGCCCGTGAAATCGGT
>CAZAQY010000364.1:0-7091 GCA_964486845.1 uncultured Pirellulaceae bacterium | reverse complement strand
GGCAAACAACTTCAGATCCGACAGGCCCGCGCTGGAGCGGATTTGCCTGACGAAGGACGGGCCGTCGCGTCGCGGCATCATCATGTCCAGCAACACGACGTCGGGCGGGGCGTGCAGCGACAGGTAGTCCAGGGCGTCCTGACCGTCGCAGGACAACGTGACGTCGAAACCGCTCAGGCGAAGAAATCCGCCGAGCAATTCGCGCTGGTTCTCGTCGTCTTCGATCAACAGGGCGCGAAGTACCGGCGACGGCGGCGACTCGACGGACTCGCCGGACTCGCGGTCCAGCGAGTCGAGTTCACGGAAGACGTCCAGGACGATTTGCTGGGCTTCCCCGTCACCGCTCGTTTCCAGATGGCGATGCAGCCGGTTCAGTGACAGCGAGGCCCGATCCAAGCGTTGTCGCACCGCGCGCAGCAAGTGGCTGAGTTGAACGGAAGGCGGAACCTCCGCCGTGAAATCGACGGACTTCAGGCCGGACAACTCCTGGCGCACGACGGGGATCTCGGAGGGGGCTTCGATCCCGATACGCGCTTTGTTCCCGCGGACGCGCAGAACCTCGATGGTGACTCCCAGGGTGGGAAAGAGAATCTTCTCGGATTCCTTGCGGGTCAGCACCAGCATGGAAGGATCTCCTTTGACTTTGCCAAGGCCAAGCAACGCTGGGTCCATAGCAGGTAACAATGAGTACTTTCAGGCGCGAGCAATCGCCCGGCGTCATTGCCGGACCGGTCTGCGACGAGACGAGCAGCGGAGATCATTTCCATGCGACTTGCGAAGCCCCATTTTGAAACATCCGGCCAAACCGAACAAGATCAGTTTTTTCCGTTCTTACAGCCGAAACCGTCTGCAAAACGCCCGCAAGGGAAGCTCCTTCCGGTTGGTCAAGTGCGTTTTCTTCAAACGCGATTCCCCCGCCGATGACTTCCAACCGGTCGTGTGTCATAATAGGCATGCGCGACCAAGCCTGGAGAAGCTGGGCTAGATAGGGAATTCGCCTAATGCTGTGACAGAGGTCCAGGCATGGTGGCGTCGAAAGGAACTGTCCGTGGCTCTGATCCATGAGGAGGACCAGATGAGCGAGTCTTACGTTTCTGATCCGCCAGTCACGACGTATTTCGCTCCGGCAGGTCGCGACGAGCCGCAGGAGCTGCAGCACCGACGCGAGGCGGTCGCCGCCGTCCCGCTGCTGCAGCGCACGATCGACGCCATGTCGGACCTGGTCCTCATCTTGAACGGACACCGTCAGGTCGTTGGCGCAAATCGACCGCTGCTGGAGATGCTGGATTGCGAGTTGCCGGCAGTGCTCGGCAAGCGACCGGGGGAACTGCTGGGCTGCAAGAATACGCAGCACGGACCCGACGGGTGTGGTACGGCTCCCGATTGCTCGCTGTGCGGTGCCGTGAATGCCATCCTCGAAAGCCAGCGCAGCGAGGATCGCGTGACCCGCGAGTGCCGAATCTCGCTGGCCGAGCCGGTTGGGGCGGCGTTGGACCTGAAGGTCAGCGCTACGGCGGTGGCGGTGGACGGCGAACGGTTCACGATCTGCGTCGCGAAGGACATCAGCGACCAGAAGCGACTGGCCGTCCTGGCCCGTTTGTTCTTCCACGACCTGATGAACACGGCCGGCAGCATTCAGGGCTATACGGACCTGCTGCGGGAGCGCGTCCCGCGAGATTCACCTGAGGACCAAGATCTGGCCGAACTGGCTCAATTGTCCGAGGAGTTGATCGAAGAAATCCGGGCCCAACGCGACTTGACCTACGCCGAGTCGGGCGAGTTGGAGCCCGATTTTCAGCCGGTCGCGACACACGATCTGGTGCAGCACTTGCAGAAAACGTACGCCCGACATCCTGTGGCCCGCAACCGTACGATCGCTGCAGCCGAAATCTGGAGGGGCCAGATCGAGACGGATGGGAGGCTGCTGGGGCGAGTGCTTGGCAACATGATCAAGAACGGCCTGGAGGCGATCCCCCAGGGCCAGACGGTCACCGTGCGATGTATCGAGAGCGGGGACAACGTCGTCTTCAGCGTCCAGAATCCAGGTCTCATGCCAGAAGAAGTCCAATCGCAGGTCTTTCAGCGGTCGTTCAGCACAAAGGCCGAGTCCGGACGCGGTATCGGCACGCACAGCATGAAGCTGCTGGGTGAACGCTACTTGGGTGGAAGCGTCGAGTTTCGCAGCGACGAGGCGGCGGGCACGACCTTCTCCATCACGCTGCCTAAGATCGCCCGGCAGCGTCCTCGGGAGTAATCACTGGTCTGCCCCCGTCAACAGCGTTCGAGAAACAACTGTCGCCTCGTCAAAGTAGCCATCACACTCCGTGTGATGATCGCCAAAAACACGGGACAGTTCTTTTCGAACGCTGCTTACTTCTTCAGCGGACGGGCAGCCCGAGGTCCCGGCAGGAGCATCGTTGTCACGGCCATGGCCGCGCCCGCGGCAGCGGCCACGAGTGCCCCTACCATGATGCGAAACATGCGCTGCAGGGACGCCTCGACCATGAATTTGGCAGGGGGTATATAAGGGCCTAAACCGTTGTTCCGCAAATCCGCCCAATCATCCCAGGCGGCTGCGGCGCTAAAAGCGTCCACCTCGGCCAACAGCGGCTCCACGTTGACCATCGGCGGCGGGGGAATCGTGGCCCTCGCCCAATTGACGCCGACGACGCCGGCTGCGGCCAGGCCGCCCAGGGCGAGCACCAATCCTGCGGCGAACACGATGCCGCGGGCCGGGTTCCAGGAACGCCGCAGCGGCTTGGCGGCGGTGTCGACAACCGTCTCCAGAGAACGAATCGCACGCAGCGAGGGAACCTCCAGCGTCGCGCCGCAACGGCAGACAAGCTGCCTGCCGGCTTGGCTCAGGTCGACCGTCCGTTTTTCGCCGCACCGCTCACAAGGCAATAGGTATTTCATCGAGCGCCGCTCCGCACAAAGGAGACCCAGTTCACATCTGCGGTAAGTGTAGCGTCAAGATGCGGCCTAGGGAACGCGCCGCAAGCAGGATCGCCGGCTTTGACCGGATGGTCCAAGACAGAACCACGGCGCAAAAAAAGGCCGCGTCGAATGGTCTCTCGATGCGGCCCTGCTTGTGCCTCGCGCCCTGTCTAAGCCGATTTCCCGGCGGCTGGCCCAGCTGTCTCCTCGCTGCTCTCTGGGCCCGGCGGGGTCAACTTCAGATCTTCCAGTCGCAAAAGCGGCGTTCCGGTGGGGTCGGTATCCTTAGGTTCCGCTGCCGGTTTATCGGCGTCCGCGGCGGGCGATTCGGCCTGCTCCGGCGTCGCCGTCGCGGCCTTCGATTCCTCAGCCGACTGCTTCGCTTCCGCTTCGCTGCCGTGCTTCAGGACGGAGTTTTCCGGCTGTTCCGGCTCCGCTTCGGTCGGAACTCGCTGCCGCGTCGTGGCACTGCCGGAGGGAGCCGGAGGCAGAGCGGGCGACGCCGGCGCGGGGTAGTAATAGGTCGTCGTGGGCAAATCGGAGTAACAAGGATCCAGCGGGACTCGCATGACGACCGTGCGCGGGACGCACTGCTGGGCTTCGTACGGCTTCCAGGTCGCCACCGTGCGGGGTTCCCGCACCGCCTGGTTCTCCGTTACCCACTTGCAGACCTGCACAGGAACTTGTTCGGCATGCTCTTCATACACAATTCGCTGCGTGGTGACGGGGACCTTTCGGACCATCTCCTGTTCGACCCAGCGGCAGGTCTTGACCGGAATCTTGTAGTTGATTCGTTCGACCACCGGCTTCTGCACCGTGATGGGAATTTGGCGGACTTCCTCCGTCTGCTCCATCCGGCAGACCTTGACCGGCACCTTCTCGGTGACCACCTCGTCCACGTAGCGGGTGACCTGGACCGGCCGTTTCTCCGTGACGACGCGGGCCGTGTACGACGTCTCCGGCCGTTGAACGGCCACGACATTGGGGACGTACTGCTGCTGCACGGCGTAAGTGCCCGCGGTCGCGGCCGGGACCCAATACAAACCTGCGCGGCGCCAGTAGTTGACGCCCGTGAGCGGATCCGCCACGTACTGGCCCGGCAGCCATTGCAGGATGTTCCGCCCGCGGCCCGGCGTGTAGACGTAGTTGTTCACGTAGCTGCCCTGGTCCACGTAGTCGGTCCGCATCGTGGTGACCGGTTCGTAAGTCGTGTAGTTATGGTCCTGGAGCACGGTATCCGTGACCGCCTTGCGGACGATGCGCTGCTGGTCCTGGTACGTTTCCTCCACCACCGGCCGCTGCACGACGTACCGCTGTTCGCGCATCTCGGTCTCCGTCACGTAGCGGACCTGATCGTAGCTGCAGTCGCGGGTGCTCTCCTCCCAGACGGGGCGCATGACCGTATAGCGTTCCTCCCGCTCGCTGGTCTCCGTCACCGGCTTGGCCACCGTGTAACGCCGCTCGCGGTACTCGGTCTCCCACACCGGCCTCTGGACGGTCACCTGTTTCTCCTCAAAGACCGTCTCGTACTCCAGCCGGTAGGCGGTCACCGGTTGGTACTCGTAGACGGTCTTGTACGTCGTCCGGTAGGCCGGTTCGCAACAGCTTTGAGCGGCAGCGGCGGCCGCGAAGGGCAGAAAAACCAACGTCAGCAGAAAAGTACGAAGTGGCATGGTACGCGCCCCAAGAGTTTGCGCCAACAAATTGATTGGACCTGTCATCTAGTAAGCTAAAAATCAGCCGATATTTCAACACCCTACGACGAAAAAATTCTCACATTGCGGCATCCGAGGGCAACGAGTAACGGTCGGGCAAAATCGGGAATTTTCGAAAAATGCTTCAAGTTCCCGGTCACCCACGACGACGCGCTCGGCGATGCCTGCCCGTGTCTGCCCTAGGGCGGAGTCTCCGGCACGAGCGTGCGATGACCGCAAGCGGCGTGCTGGCCGTCAGTTACGGGCAGAACGTGAACAATCGTTACAATCCGACTTGTCAGCAGATCCGGAAAAGTCTCGATTTCACGGCCGGCCGCTTGTGGACGAGAGCACTGGCGTGCTGGCAGTGATATCAGCCTCGGTCACTCCCGCTGCGTTTTTTCCAATGCCAACAGCGCCTCGCGCGCTTGGCTGGCCACGTGAGCGGGCACAGCGGACCCGACAAGAGATTTCATCGCCGCCGCCAGCGACCGGCAGTCGGCGGTGGGGTTTCGCTGGGCCAACTGCCTCGTGGCGCGGATCGCGTTGGTCCACACCAAGGCTTGTTTCCACGCGCGCCCCGTTGCCGACGGTTCGCCCGCGATCGCTTCTCGGTTCTCTGGCTGGAGCATGTCCAGCAACACGGGGATCGCGGCGGTTTGACCGTGTCGAGCCAGGCCCGTCGCGGCGTTGTAACGCACGTTCGGGCTGGGGTCCTCGAGCAGTCGCTGCAGTTCCCTCAGAGCCGGCGCACCGCCGAGCACACCCAGTCCGAACGCGGCACTGGCACGCAGTTCGGCCCGCTGCCCCGAATCCGTTGCTGCCTGACCACGATCTTGAGCCGCCGCGAGGAGGGTCTGCAAAACGGCGTCATCGTTCTGCAACGCGGCCGCGCCGGCTTGGGAGGCGAGCGCGGCGAGCGCGTCGAGCGCGGCGCGACGGACCGCGATTTCGGCCGGGCCTCGCTCTTGACGGCCTGCCTGAACCAGGACGGGCAAGACGGCCGGCACGGCAAATTCCCCCAAAGCTCGACAGAGAAAGATCCGCAGATGGATGCGATTGGCATCCATTTCGGCTGCATCCAATTGAAGTTGCAGCATGGCCGCCAGGTCGGCGGCCAGCGCCGCGTCCTGCTTCAGGTCCGCGTGCCGCGGATCGCGGAGCAACTCGGCCAGCGAGTACGCCTGCTGCCAGTGGCTCCTGCCGGGCCGGCTGAGATCTCGAGCCAAATCGCGCGCCGTGACGGTTTCGCGAGTCGGCCAGCGCAGGATGGCCCAGATCAGGACGGTCACGGCGACGAGCACCAAGGGGATGAACAGCAGTTGCAGCGAAGAAGCAGCGGATGTGGCGGCGGAGGGATCTGGCGAGGGACTAGCGCCGGGGGCCGAATCGTGCGGCGGCAGGGGAGCATCGGATTCCGTCAACTCGGTCACGGTACGGGTCTCGCACTCGGTGGGGGAGTTCCGCTACAGTGTAAGGCAATTGGCAGCGAAAAGAAGCCCGGCTCTGTTGGAAAAGCCGGGCTTCTGAGTGTTGAAAAAGTCGGGTTCTCTGATGATGAAGCACGGATGAAACGGTTCGACTTGACGCTCGACACGCCCGAAGCGAATCTCGCCTTGGACGAGGCACTTCTGGACACCGCGGACGATGCGGACGAACCCCGCGAGGTATTGCGCCTCTGGGAAGTGCCTCGCCCGCTGGTCGTGTTGGGCCGGGCCTCGCGCGCCGCGGTGGAAGTGAATGAGGCAGCGTGCCAGGCGCGAGGCATTCCGATCCTGCGTCGCTGCAGCGGCGGCGCCTCGGTTGTCGTCGGCCCCGGCTGTCTGATGTATTCCGTGGTTTTGAGTCTTCGCCTGCGGCCGCAACTGCAGCAGATCAGCGCGGCCCACTGCCTCGCGCTGACGACGCTCGGCGACGCGGTCCGAGGCCTGGTTCCCGACGTTCAATGCCAGGGGACCAGTGACTTGACGTGGGGCGGCAAGAAGTTCTCGGGCAACAGCCTGCGTGTCCGTCGCACGCACCTGCTGTACCACGGCACCATCCTGTACGATTTCGTTTTGCCGCTCGTTTCGGCCTGCCTGAGAACGCCGCCGCGCCAGCCCGAGTATCGCCAGAACCGTTCGCACGACGAGTTTCTGACCAACCTGCCCGTCTCGCGGGCGGGTTTGCAGCAAGCCATCGCTGCCGGCTGGGAGGCTTTCGAGCCGTTGTCCGAGTGGCCGCGTCGGAGGACGCTCGATCTGGTCGTCGCGCGCTACGGCCAAGCGGCGTGGAACTGGAACCTGACTTGGAACCGCTAACTGAGCCGCTCACGAAGATCGGTGTCTCCGAGACCTCGAGGTGAAGCGTTCGAGGTTGCGTGGGCACCGGAATCAGCTTATCGCGGCCTTTCGGCCTTGACCAGAGTAGCATGAGCGGGTAAGGGAGTGGTGGTGAACCACTCCCTCCCCGTTGTCGCAA
>CAZAQY010000363.1:0-7129 GCA_964486845.1 uncultured Pirellulaceae bacterium | reverse complement strand
GGAGTCAGAAATGCCCAGCCCATCCGAGATCAGAAAGCAACTGACCGAGCAGATCGTGTCCGCGTTGGAAAATGGCGTCCATCCTTGGCGGAAAACGTGGACCAGTGCCCGAAACACCGGGCGAGCCGCCAACGTGGCTTCGTCCAAACCGTACCGGGGCCTGAATCCGCTCCTGCTGGAAATCCACGCCCAGCAGCGTGGCTTCCGCTCTCGCTGGTGGGGGACGTATCTCCAATGGCAGCAGCTTGGCTGTCAGGTCCAGAAGCGCCCGGCAGGCGTGCCCCAAGGCAGATGGGGGGCGCAGATCGTCTTCTTCAAGCCGATCACCAAGACCATCGTGAACCCCAAGACCGGCGTGGAGGACGAAGAGACCTTCCGCCTGCTGAACGTCTACACGGTTTTCAACGCGGATCAGGTTGTCGGCGCGGAACGGTTCCAGGTCAGCGATGAGCCGGTCGTGGGCAACACCCAACCAGACTTCGCCCCCGCCACGGAGTTGATTGCCGCGACACAAGCCGACATCCGGCATGGAGGCGACCGGGCGTTCTACTCGCCCAGTGGCGATTTTATCCAATTGCCGCCCAAGGCGACCTTCCACAGCGATGGCGCATATTATGAAACTGCGTTCCATGAGCTTGGGCACTGGTCCGAATCGCGGCTGGACTGGCACGGCAGCTACGCCCAGAACGAACTGATTGCCGAGATGGCGGCTTGCTTTCTGGCGGCTGAATTGGGTGTACCCAACGGCGAGGGGCTGGCGAATCACGCCAGCTACGTTAAGTCGTGGCTCGATGCCATGCGTGGGGATCACAACTACATTTTCAAAGCCAGCAGCCAAGCGTCCAAAGTTGCGGATTACCTGCTCAGTTTCACGCAACAACCGGAGGAGGTTCCGACGACAGAAGGGGAGCTTGTGACGTTCTAATTGCTCCGGGTTCAAAGTCAAACGCGGGCGGCTCTTGCCCGCCCGCGTTGTGGTCGCGCTGAAATCTGAAATTGGACAAGTCGCAAGTGTCGCCCGATTCACAAAGCCAAGGTGAGACACGATGGACCCCACGAACCGGATCAAGCACCTCTTCCCGATGGACACAATGAAGCCCGAACCGACGCCGCAGACGGCATTGGAGGAAAAGCAGGCATTACTCAGGCACTACATTTTGTTGATCGCGCGGGGTTTGAGCAACGGCTTGTTCGTGGTCGGTCCTGGTGGGCTTGGCAAGAGCCACACCATCAACAAGGCGCTGTCCGAAGAAGGAATCAATCCCGTCCTGCTAAACTCCCATTGCACGCCCTTGGCGCTGTACCGCACATTTTATTTCAATCGAACCGGCAAGGTGCTCTGGTTGGACGATTGCGATTCCATTTACGGGAACCTGCACATCCTCGGTTTGCTGCGTTCGGCATTGTGGGGCATCGGGCAACGGATCATCACGTACTCCAGCAGCCAACTACCCGATGATCTACCGGCGCGGTTCGTGTTTGATTCGCGGGTCATCTTCTGTGCCAATACGATACCGAAACGCAACGAAGCATTTAAGGCGGTTCTGACACGGGTGGACACCTTTGAATTGACCGCGACCAACGAAGAGATCATCGAGCAGATGCGGTTCCTTGCCAATCGTGGCTTTGAATCGCTGTCGCCGGAAGAATGCCATGAAGTGGTATCGTTCATTGAGGCGGCGGGGGGAACACGCCGCCTGAGTATGCGGCTGCTTGAACCATCGTGGCGCAAATATGCCTACGCTTTGAAGACGCCCAATGTGGATTGGAAAGCGCTGGTCAATTGCCAACTGGATAGCCTCAACGCGGGCGACAACACGCCGAAGCCGGTAGATTCCAAAACCCACGACCTGGATTGTCTGAAAGAGGCAATACGCCAATTCCCCGCATCGGTCAAAGATCAGGAGAAGTTCTGGGGGAAGGCAACCGGGAAAAGCAGAGCAAGTTTCTACAGACTTAAGCGCGCTTTTGACAAGGCAAGTAATTGAAATTGGACACCAGCCAGCGTCAGTGATCCTGGCTGGCTGATCCCCAGCTTTAGGCGCGGTCACCATTCCGGCCCGAAGTGAGCCTGTAACCGCGAAACCAACAGGGTTGAATTCGGGATAAGTGCGCCGGTAAGCACCGACAAAGTAACCTGGACCGCCGCCAGTCGGTTAATACTGGCATTTTTTTATGCGCTGATCCAACTGGGGACGACTACAAACTCTTGCATCTGTAGGAGCAGCATCCCCACCAAAAAACGGACACTTACCCTACTATATTACTAGTAAGATAACTGTCCGTTTTCTTGACAGATGCCTCCTTAGTAGTCGTCCACAGGTCAAAATCGCCAGTCCCAAGTGGGTGCCAAGATAAAACCAAATTGGACTTCTCTGGTCGTCACGCCAACCACCAAAGGAGCCAGCCATGTTGTTCAGCGTCATCTATTCTGCCGATTGTCCCCGCACCGAATCCATCGCCCGCTTTCGTCCGCCCCATGCTCGTCGTCTCTGGGATTTGACCGAAGGTGATAGCCAATATGAATACGGCTACGGGGAAGGCGATTGGGAACGCGGAAAGCATCGCAAGTGGTGCGCGGTGCTGGATAAGTCCCAATTCACCGAGTTCGTGGAATCGGTTGGCTTGGTGGCGGAAGATGTCCAAACGATGGGCAGCATCGGCGCGCCCGGCTGCGGATTCGGCTGCGCTCCGGCGATTTCTTTCACCGATGGCGGGGATGTTCGCGCCTACCTGTCGGCTTACGTCACCCCGATTCCCGAAGTCAAAAAACAGGACTGGACCAAACAGGATTGGAGGCGGGTCCGCCGCGCGGTGCTGAACGTCTACGGGCGTTAAAGCCAAATTGGACACTCGCCGGTATGAACATCACCCTTGAATCCGGCGATTGCGGCACGTACCTCCTGGTGGCTGACGATGGGGAAGAAATCCTGGTCCAAACGGATTGGGATTTCCCCGGCATCGCCAGCAGCTTCGGCTGGTGCCCATGTCCCTGCGGGCGCACGGATGGCACCGTTGATTGTCCCCATAAGACCGCCTCTGCCATGATCTCCGAAGCGGCGCAGTGCCTTGACGACCACGTTGGCGAAAGCGTGGCGGACCCCGGCTACTTTAACTGAAATTGGATCGGATCAGACCATGAGCCACCGAGTCAAAATCAGGAAGAACAGCCTCACGGACAACCTGTACCTTGATCGGCAAGGGCGATGGGTGCCGTGGAAACAGGCGGCATGGTTCAACAGCGCCGAAGCCGCCGAGCAGTTTGCCTGCAACCACGGCATTGACGTCTTCGGGCTGTTTCCGTGCGAAAGCTTTGGAGCATGAACCCAATGAACAGGATCAACGGGACCGTCACCTACAACGCCGTCCGCAGTGCGATGCACGGACAGCCTTACACCATGAGTCTGACCGGCTCCGACGAAATTCGTGCCGTGGTTGACGCCGTGAATCAGGGCATCGACAGCCATCTTGAAGCCTGTTTCTGTCCGCAACGCGGCGACAGCTACGAAGGCGGCAAGCGCAAGGCGGGACGGCTCACACTCTGCCGCACGCTGGAATGCGTTGTCAGCCCCGAATCCCTTCCCGTTTTGCTCCGCCGCTTGTTTGAAGGCGACGACGCGGGCATGACCTTGGCGGCTGACATCCTGATGACGCTGGGCTTTGATGAATACGGGCAGTTCGTGGGTCGGGAAGCGGTTGGGTTGGCGTAGCAGAAGCCAAAATTGGACCACCCTTGAAGGAGGGATAAATAAATGGCATTGGCAGTCGGGCATCGTCGGAATTTCAACACACTCCAGCAGGCATTCTTCGCGGGCGATGTCACCCTCATGGAATGCCAACTGACAGCAACGGGCGAAGTGGTCCCCGTGCTGTGCGCGGCGAATCGGCAGCAGGATGGCAGCCTGGAGTTCGCGCCCTTCGCCATGCTGTTCAACGGGAACCCCTACGAGATTCTGAACCCACCCAAACCGGAGGCGGATTCTTTACTCAGGGGCAGGTTTGGGAGGACGAATAGGCGGGCGCAGCGTGGTCCAGGGGTGCGATTGCTGACACTGGACCAGCATTAAATTGAAATTGTACTTGGACCCCTGCCGGGCGAGGATCGATCGAATTGAAAAAGAAACGCCTGTTCAAGCTGGGCGAGCCCCTCATCGTGTCGATGGGCGCTCTGGATGCCTTCTTCAAAAGCAACCAGCGCCCAGGGCGGTTCCTGCTGCGCCATGTCACCGGCGACTTTGGCGACATCAATAAAGAAGAGGCAATCGCCAACGTCACGCACATTAAAACAGGGGGTGAAATCGTGTCCCGCTACACAACCGCCAACGCCACGACGATCCTGGTGATGACCGAAGTTGGAGTAACGCATGTGGTCACGCCCCGCGAATACCTGGGAGAAACAGGCGAGCGGTAATCCTAAATTGTACCGAAGATTTGCCCCCGGCTGTCCGCATGGCAGCCGGGGGCTTTTTCATTTCTTGGCGCGAATCCTGAAATTGGACCTTAATAAGCGTTGCACGGGTCCAAACCAAAACGGAGGGTTCCATGTCCAAGTTCAGTCTCGGTCGCTTGCTCGCAACGCCGGGTGCTCTTGCTGCCCTAGAAGCCAGTGAGCAAAGTCCCGCCGAGTTCATCAGCCGCCACGCCAAAGGAGATTGGGGGCAGGTCTGCGCCGAAGATGGGCAACTGAACGATGCCGCCCTGGTGGATGGCAGCAGGCTTCTTTCCGCGTACCGCACCAGCAAGGGCACCAAGCTCTGGGTCATCACCGAGGCGATGGACGATTACGGCAATCGTGCCGCGACCACGATCCTGTTGCCGGAGGAGTATTGAGTCGGTGGCGTCGTTCCCTTCCCACCCCGCGCCACCAACGGCGCAGGGTCCGGGCACTGGCAAAACTGAAATTGGACGATTTCGCATAACGCACGGTTCACGAAATCAAACGCCCCTTTGGAGCACCAAACCATGTCGCCAGCAGCCGAAAACCAGCCCAATCGCGCAACACAAAACGGAAAAGCGAAATCGCGGAAAGCCCAGATCGTCGCCAAGATCGCCAAGTTTGTCCGCAAGGAGGGGCTGACCTACGAGGACTGGCGATACGTTTCCCGGCACGTTCGACGGCTATGCGACCTGCGCCCAGCCAAGAAGGCAAAGAAGCTCCCCCGCGTCCTGAACGCCGATGGCTTCCGGCAGTTCTACCGGGTCGTTGACCAGGCGGAGGACGTCCAGCACAGCCTGATGCTGCGGCTGCTATTCTACACGGCGGTTCGGGTCAGTGAACTTTGCCGGATCGAAGTGGCGGACGTGGACCTCGAAGCCTGCAAGATCAGGGTCAACCTGGGCAAAGGCAGCAAGGATCGGTACGTCTTGTTCGGCAAGTCGTTCGCCACGGCGCTACGGACCCACATCGCCGCCCACCCGAACAACCGTTGGCTATTCCAGACTGCGCGCAGTGGCAAATTCTCCACGCGGCGGGTCCAGCAAATCGTGAAATTGTACGCGGAGAAGGCGGGGGTGCAGTGTACCCCGCATACCTTCCGCCACCAAGCGATTACTTGGCTGACCCGGAATTCCGGCTTGGCAGATGCCGAACTGCAACTCATCACGGGGCACAGCCGCCGCGAGACCTTGGCGATTTACCAGCACATCGCCTTGGATGGGGACTTGGAGAAGAAGTACCAAGACGCGATGAAGCAGGTGGAACTGTAGGGGACCACCGCAGCCACAGGAGCATGTCCCATGTGGATTTTTTCAAAAGCAGGGTTCGTCAGCATCGTTCGGCACAAGTCCCAGCCCGGCAAGTTGATCGTCCGGGCGCGGGTGCGGGAGGATTTGGAGCGGTTCGCCAAGCTGCTTGACGAAATCACCGGCGAGCCGCACGCCATCAGGGAAACGCCAAGCCGCGACTATCGATTCCGCACGGTGGCGACCAAGCAAGCCGTCGCCCAAGTCCTCGCCCGCCAAGTCACCGAGATCGACTACACCAATTTCAAAGATGCGGTCCACGGCGATCCGCAACGGGATGACGCCTACATGGATGTTTGGAGTGCCATGCACCGCCTGCAACGGGACAAGCTCCGCCACCCGTGAGCCACCCAGGCAGCCGCCGCCAAATTCAAAATTGGACTTAAATCGTAGAAGTTTGGTCGCAAAATCCGAAACCCAGAAACTCTTTTGGAAAAACCTGGGGTTGGGACTCCGACCGAGGCTCGGCTACTCCCAACGCACCCCCCTGTTTTATTTATGGGACTCCAAAAATGAATTCCTGCCGGCTGAAAAAGCAATGCGCCCGCTCCTGCCGGGAGCAAGAAAACCGCCACACCGTCGAGGATGTCTTCTTTCAGTTGGTCCGAACCGGACACGCCTACACCGTTTATGATCCCGTCCAAAGACGGCTGGTCTTCGTTCGGCGCGGGGAGGAGTGTCAGGCGTTTCCGGTGGAGCGGAATTGATTTCGGACAACCTGCCAAGCGGAACGCCCGACGCCGCCACTTCGTTTCTATGGGATTCGAAACATGGACCCAAACCGGATGGACCCAAACCGGATGGATCGCGACTACGAGCGTGCCCGCCGCGACGAAGAGCAACGCCTCGTCCAACAAGCGATGCTGGAAGTGTTGGTGGGGAGGGGCAAGCTTCGGACCATCTTCTGTCCAATGCGGCGTGAATTGATTTATTTCGATCCCAAGCGGGGCTTTCCCACGTTCCCTTGGGAGTGGAATTGATTTCGCCAAGCCCGCCACAGCGAAGCGGCGGCGAGCTATCGTCCACCGCCGCCGAAAAGCCTCTACCGGCGAAAGATTGCACTGAACACGGCGCTAATAATAGCCCCGATCAGGAAAAGCACCACCAAGCCAACCGGCGCACCCAGTAGCACCGGAACTGCGGCAATGACGAAGGGTGCCACCACGATCAGGGCAACAATGCTAAGGCATCCAGCAAGTTTCTGAGTGTCGTCATTCATGCCCGTTAAGGGTACAATTTCCGGTTCTTCCGCAGAATTTGTGGGTGAAAGATGCATAGAGTTGAAGCGGACTGAAGACAGTGTTGGCTGTGATTGGGGGACCAGTCCCCCAAACCCCCTGGTATGTAGCCCCCGAAATACAAGAACAAGAAAGAAAGGGCCATTCTA
>CAZAQY010000362.1:0-7161 GCA_964486845.1 uncultured Pirellulaceae bacterium | reverse complement strand
AGGGGCTTGCAAGAGCGATATATCACTCTATAGCTGTTTGGTGTCAAGCTGAAACAAAAAACACCAGGAGGGTTGACCATGCTGCATATCACTCTATAGCTGTTTGGTGTCAAGCTGAAACCCGCGACCATATCGTATCTGTAATCACCAATATATCACTCTATAGCTGTTTGGTGTCAAGCTGAAACTCATGCTCACAGCAGAGCGGAAGCGCCTCGATATCACTCTATAGCTGTTTGGTGTCAAGCTGAAACTATACCTTCCAGGTCCCCGGAACCACCGATATATCACTCTATAGCTGTTTGGTGTCAAGCTGAAACGTATATGACGAGCGGGACGCCTTCATCTGCATATCACTCTATAGCTGTTTGGTGTCAAGCTGAAACATCGTGTCGAGTGCGACGACGACGGCAATTATATCACTCTATAGCTGTTTGGTGTCAAGCTGAAACTATAACTGTGCTTACACAACCGCGACCATATATATCACTCTATAGCTGTTTGGTGTCAAGCTGAAACAAGGCGTGGGGGTGGAACAAACGAGGGTGAATATCACTCTATAGCTGTTTGGTGTCAAGCTGAAACTATGACCCCTGTCTGGATAGGCGGCTGTGCATATCACTCTATAGCTGTTTGGTGTCAAGCTGAAACGGTTTGAGGATGAGGTTGTCTTGTATGGGCATATCACTCTATAGCTGTTTGGTGTCAAGCTGAAACTGCCAAGACGGTCAAGCTCGATTGAGTTGGATATCACTCTATAGCTGTTTGGTGTCAAGCTGAAACCTTTCGAGTCAATCACAGACGGATGGTTGAATATCACTCTATAGCTGTTTGGTGTCAAGCTGAAACTTCTGTCGTTATTATATGTTATTGGTTTGAATATCACTCTATAGCTGTTTGGTGTCAAGCTGAAACCAGGACCAGGGTGAGGGTGGTGGTGCTGAAATATCACTCTATAGCTGTTTGGTGTCAAGCTGAAACTTTATCTTCACACATCCATGCCAGGCTGGGCATATCACTCTATAGCTGTTTGGTGTCAAGCTGAAACGCACAGATAGGGTGATGGCCGCAAGGCAAAATATCACTCTATAGCTGTTTGGTGTCAAGCTGAAACTCAATGTATGAGAAACTGACGCCGAGATCAATATCACTCTATAGCTGTTTGGTGTCAAGCTGAAACTCGCGAAGCTGCTGCATGCCGACGAGGACGATATCACTCTATAGCTGTTTGGTGTCAAGCTGAAACCATCACCGCCCTCACCGCCGCCGTCACCACATATCACTCTATAGCTGTTTGGTGTCAAGCTGAAACAGGGCACGGAAACAGAGACGCAGGAGCAGTTATATCACTCTATAGCTGTTTGGTGTCAAGCTGAAACTGAGCTTCACGGCGTAACAAAAGCGGCCATAATATCACTCTATAGCTGTTTGGTGTCAAGCTGAAACTACTTGACGAGTGGACTGACTACCTGCGGAATATCACTCTATAGCTGTTTGGTGTCAAGCTGAAACACTACAGAGCGTAAAAAGCTCGATCGTGAAATATCACTCTATAGATGTTTGGTGTCAAGCTGAAACACGCGACACTCCTTTTTTTGAGGTGGTTGATATATCACTCTATAGCTGTTTGGTGTAACCAAATGGCATATAACCATATCCAGTCCAAATGACAAATCCTTGGAGCTTATGGCTGAAACTCAAGACTGATCAGTCCTGTCTCGGTAACAGAGTCGAAATCATACTGACATCCTGGCTGCCCCTCAACATCCCGGGCAAGGGGGACCGGCATGTTTTTCGGTATCAGCGCGTAATTGTGTCTTGACGGTCTTTCTTCCATGAACGTATTGATCAGGGAGTCAGCTATCTCCGCGGCTAACGCGCACACGTAGTCTTCGCTGGAGAGGCATGAGAAATCGGTGCTAATCAAGACGGCTTCCATGAGGGTCTTTGCCCCGGCCGGGATCGATCCACAGAGTTCTGTGACCTTCCTTTCAGGCACCTTCATTGCATTCAGAACCGCGGAATAGATGCTTCCTGACGTCCATGGGTCATACTCGGTAAAGCGCACAAAATCCTGATCCGGTAGCCGCTTGCGCAGATGCTCCAATACATCGCCAGACTTGTGATCCCTCAAAGAAACCGTTAAATGTCTGACGCGCGGCTTTAAACTGATCCTCAATTTGGATGAGTATTCTTTCAGCATCCCAAACACATCCGGCGCCGACAATTCGCTGTCAGACACGGGGATATAGCCATCCGTCACATCGATTTTCTCGGCTATTGCCAGGGTGTTCCTGATAAACGGAGACCGAAAGCCGATGAGCGATTTCATCTCCTTGGGAGACTTGAAGTAGTACTCATTGCCGGCAAAGCGTTTGGCCTCCGGATGGCTGAAATCCATGCCTTTTCTGATGCAGTTCAGGGCATCCATGGCGCTGGAATCCTTGCGATCCAGGTAATGGCAGTCATTGGTGAGGACCACAGGTATCCTGGTTTGGAAAGCCAGGTTCAGAAGTTTGTTCATGGCAAGCGCTTCAGAGGGAAGCCCGTGGTTTTGGATTTCGTAATAGTAATCTTCGCCAAAGACTTCATGATACCAGTCCGAAACCTGCCTGGCCTGACCGTCATTTCCTTCCAGCAGCAAGGCGCAGAGCTCTCCCGCCACACCGAAGGACAGGCAGATCAGATTCTGTGAATGATCCCTCAACTGGCTTTTGGTGATCGCGGGGGCTTGCGGATCGTATTCAAAAGCCAGAGTGACCAGACGGCAGAGATTTTCGTAGCCAAAGCCGTTTTTGGCCAGCAATATCACCGAAAAGGCCCTGCCGTCACCGGGATCGTTCAATACATCAATCTCCAATCCAATGATTGGTTTGACACCCGCTTTGACACACCGGTGCCATAAACGGGAAGCCCCCGCCACGCTATTGCGGTCTGTAATTGCCACAGCCGGCATCTTGTACTGCACCGCTCTCTGCACCAGATCATCAATACAGCAGGCTCCATCCATCCAGCTATATTCGCTGTGGACGTGTAAGTGAGTGAAAGACATTGTTATCCCTTATTTATGAAATCATTCTATTGACAATATTGCTACTCGATGGTGCAAGTAAGATTAAGTTCTACTTTTTCGAGCCGGATGTTTTCTGCTCTAATAATCGGATAAACAAAACTTGGAGTAATCGTGCAATCTTCCTCCTGTAATCTATTACCAGAAATTGGCTCTTCCCACTGCTTAAATCCAACTTCTCTCGAGTACTTTTCTACAAGTTCTTTCCAATCCTTGCTTCCTTTAATCAAAGAGTCTTTTTTATTAATACTAGATTCCATTTCCTTGGTATTAATGCAGCCCAGATATATCAAAACAACAGGTATACCCAAGGATGCTAACTTGATACTCCAGGCTATCCGATTGGAGAGCTGGTAATGTGTGTCTGGCGAAAGATTGTATTTGTATCTTGTGTTAACTAGTTTCAAAGCTTCTTCTATTCTATTGTAATTGGCTGAGCCTTTTTCTGATCCGGTTTTGTCATTCTCTTTATACAGTTCATTGTTATGTGCTTTAGCCTCAACTAAGATTAGACCCGGTAATCCATCAATCTCCGCTTTACAAACTAAATCCCAGACCGGTGTTCTTGCGCTTTTTTTTAACCACCACTTATTCAATGTGGTACAATAGTCAATTGATCCGTTAATTGGGATTTTTTCCTTGTCTAACTCGATTTCTCGCGGATTTGTAAGTCCCTTAGGGAAGTAGTCGAAGTCATCGGTAAACTTGATCTTCAACTTATCGATTGTTTCCTGACCAATGATATGAATCAGCGATTCTTGTAGTTCTTCTTTACTCATGCTTGTCAACAGCAAGCATCTCAGTTTGCTACCTTTCCATCCCATGTTATTGACTTCAACAACAGCCTCGTTACTAATTGTAATCATGATTCCTCCTTATAGAATCTTATTTTTTTATTTGTTCTACTTGTCCAAGGCTGCTCCTGATCTGCATACTTACTAACTGAGCAGAAACTATTCGAGTGAACTATTCTGTCAAGCTTGATCTCTATTATTTCAATGACTGTGCTTCTCATCATATCCTGTTAGAATCCTATACTTTTACTAACGCTGTTTGCCCACGGCTGTTCCAGGTCTGCGTATTTCAGCAGGTCCTGCAGACCGAGACGCTTGGATTTACCTGTTCGGCCGATCGCTTCAACACACGCGTTTTGAACTACTAACGCAATTTGTGCGCCACTGAACCGGTATCTCTGTGCCAGTAACTCCACATCGATATCCGCTGAGCCGGGAATCTCTTTTCTGAGATACAGCTTCCAGAGCTGGCGCCTGCATTCGAGGTCTGGCAGGCTGAACCTGAATTTGAGGTCAAAGCGGCGGAAGAAGGCCTCATCGAGGTTGTTTTCGAGGTTGGTGGTGAGGATCAGGATGCCCGGAAAGGTCTCCAGTTCCTCCAGAATGATGCTCTGGATGGCGTTTTCAATAGCATCACATTCCGTAGTGATGGCGATCCTTGCATGGATCAACTGATCCGCCTCGTTCAGGAGGAACACCGGGGCAGTCTCTTCCCCGGCTGCCATCTCGCGCATCCCGGCAAAGGCTTCCTTGACCAGCTTTTCCGTCTCGCCATAGTATTTATTCCGCAGTTCCGGCACATTGAGCGTTATCAGGTCTTTGCGCAGTTCTTTGGCAATTGCCCCTGCCGTGTAGGTCTTGCCGGTTCCGGGGGCGCCGTAAAGAAGCAACACCACACCCTGCCTGGCGTTTTCGGCCTTGAACCCCCATTTTGCCAGGGCTTCGCGTTTATCGCTCTTGCATTTGGTGATGATCTGGGCAATCAGTTGCTTGTCCGGAGCGGGAATTATCACATCGTCAAGAGTCTGGACAGGCCGGCTCTTTTGGAAATACGAACTCAGTTTTCCGGGCCTGGCTTTATCGATGGTTCTTGCCCTGTATCCAAGCGACTTCAGTATTTCCTGCGGAATGACCAAAGACAGTATCTGTCCTCTGAAAGAATGCGATTCTTTGCCGATCAATCCCAGCGTTATCAACTCTGAGCCATCGCTTGTCAGCTCTTGCTGCAGCAGCCTGAACCTGGGATCCGGCGCCAGGGACAGAGCCAGATCAAGCTCCGTGATCATGCCACCCCTATATAGCTGATGATACAGGACTACCAGTATGATGGACAATTGGTCGTCGCTTAGGCCGTGTTGGCGTGCCAGCGCTTTTATTCCCAGAGTGTCAGGAGCAGCCAGTATTCTCTCTTTGAGCAGGTTCAGGCAAGCCGATAGAATCGGATATTCCAGCATGGGAGACCGGCTGCCCAATTCGGAAAAGCTGTTATAGCAGAGATCGAAGACCAATCTCAGGTCGTTCAGAAAGTCGTCGTCATTCTGCCAATTCTCTTTCAGAATCATACCCAGTTCTTTGTTCAGGTCCCTTCCCAATATCCTCAGGATGAGGTCTTTGCTCAGGGTGTATTCAGCCGATTGCAGGATGACGGGATTCAGAAAGTAGTTGCCGGTTATATTCTCATCAAAGCAGATGATATTGCGCGCCAGGAGCCTGGCGACATACTCCAGACACTCCGAAACCCTGTGGCGCTCGATCTTTGCGCTTGCGCAGATGCAGGCCCAGTTGCTACCCCGGCCTGGAAGCTCAAGATGAAATTGCCAGAGATCGGCTATCACCATCACGTCCTGCCGTGTGAGGCCGTAATCTTCAAACAGGGGATGCTTTATCAACTGGCGGATATGCTTGTTCAGCAGCTTCGCCCTGGGCTTTGCTACGGGAGCAATGTCCTGAGCGTGAGCCGATTCCAACTGATTTTCCAGGTTGTTAGACTGTTCCTGCGCATTCAATTCAAACAGCTTGTGCAGGATTTCTACCGGTTCAATACCCTCGATTTTCATTCATCATCTCCTTACAATGAGTCCCAATTCGTTAAGCCGTCAATGTGGTATGCTTTCTGGTATTCGGTCTGTCCTGCGATGATCAGGTCAGTGATGGCCAGAAAATGCTTTCTCACATCCGTTTCTGCGATTTGACCAAGCAATGCGTCTCGCTCGCCTTCTGTCATTTTTGCGTAGCGGGTTGCCGATTTGAAGTAATTCGACCTGCGATTGGGCAAATCTTTCCCTCCGGTCGTGTCGATTTGCATCCTGCCTCCGGACGTTGTATAGCCAAAACACTCCATTACGATCTTGATCATATAGCCGATCATCTGTTTACGGGCTATGATCCCGTCACTTTGGGGATACTTTTCCTCAAATATAGGGCCAAGTATCTCTGCCGCGGTTCTGTTTATCTCTGTAGCCGCTGTCATCCTGATGATGTTTTCCCTGGCGCTGATCAGTTCCCATGTTTCCCCGGCATCCGGATACTTGCTTACGCCCTCAAGCATCGCGGAAAGACGTGGGCTGAACAGGTTGAGGGGATAAGGATATTCAGCGCTGATGGCAAAGGGATAGCGCTTGCCAAGATACAAACGCTCCGCCCTTTGTTTTACCTCGGATAAATCCCCGGCAGCGTAGGCCTCCGCGGCCCTTCCGATCACGCTCAGCTTATCAAGTGTAAAATCATTCTTCATAATAAAAGCTCCTTATTGGTCGCAGAATATTGAGTGCTATATATCTGTCAAGTAGAATCTACTTCAGATCTCAGCAACAAGCCGCCAGGTGATGCCTATCTATATTATATTACAGACTGTTATGAAATGCTATTTTTATGCTTGAACCGACATCAGGATTTTCAAACCCTCATTTATATAATGTAATATCCTTATATATAATCCTCAGCTTAGGGTGAGGGATTGGGCTTGAGAATGCCGTCTGGCCGTTAAGGCTTTCTATCACTTCCCTGACACGCCTCCCGCCTAATGCCCGCATTTGATGCGAGAATTGTGCGGGAGGGACGGGAGGAAGAGAGACGCAGGCGCTAAGGACCCGGCTGGCATGACCTGGCAGAGGGTTGGCATATATGGCGCCAGGTTAGTTTGAAAGAGAGCTTTATTTAATTTCGGACGCTCATCAGAAAGCAGCCTGAAAGGCCGTTTCCAATCTAAATGGGCATGAGCCGAAAATGAGGAAAAAGGGGCTGATAAACCCTACAAATAGGACAAAAGGATTTCGGGAGATGCCGGGACTGGCAGAA
>CAZAQY010000361.1:1217-7192 GCA_964486845.1 uncultured Pirellulaceae bacterium | reverse complement strand
TTGGCCTCTGTTTGTGAACAAGCGGCCAATGGTAGGCTGTCCTAAAGTGCAATTGTCATTTGTCAGTGGTCATTTGTCAGTGGTCATTTGTCGGTGGTTCACGCAGGTCTCGGCGTTCAAGGTTCGGCGCGGTGTGCGCGTGCGAACTCACTCGCCCCGTATCCCGCAACCCGCATCTCGCAACCCGCATCCCGTATCTCGTATCCCGTATCTCGCAACCCGCATCACTTCGGCTTCACGCCCGTCACCAGCGACTGTCCTTCCTTGACGTCGCCGGAGAGCAGTTCCGTGTAACGGCTGTCGCTCAGGCCCACCTCGATGGGGATCGCCTTGAGGAACTCGCCGTCCTCGACCCAGACGTGACGTTTTGTCCGGCGGCGGCGGGCCTCGGCGCGTTCGTTGGCCGAAATCCGCTGTTCCGACGGTTTCTCCTTTTCTTCCCCGATGTCGCCGCCTGTTCCCTCCAGGAGGTTTCGATCCTCCTCGCGGACGTACTGCGATTCGGGAAAGAAACGCAGAGCCGCGTTGGGGATGCGGAGCACGTCTTTGCGTTCGTCGACACGGAAGGAGAGATTGGCCGTCATCCCGGGCAGCAACTTCAGATCGGGATTGGCGGCTGCCACGATGACCGGGTACGTGACCACGTTTTGGGTCGTGGTCGAGCTGTAGCGGATCTCCTCGATCGTTCCCTGAAACAGGTCGTCCAGGTAGGCATCGACCGTGAATTCAACGGTCAATTGACGCTCTTTGGCTTCGCGGATGAGGCCGATATCGGCTTCGTCGATCATCGCGTGGACGTGCATCTTCTCCCGCATTCGGGGCGCCACGACGAACAATTGCGGAGTCTGGAAGCTGGCCGCCAGCGTCTGGCCGGGGTCAATTTTGCGATCGATCACAATGCCGTCGACCGGCGAGGTGATGTTGGTATAGCCCAGATTGGCCTTCGAGTTTTCCAAGCTGGCTTCAGCCTGTTCCACCGCCGCCTCGGCGACTTCGAGTTGCGCCTCCAGGGACTCGCGGTTGAACTGCAGCTGGTCCCGTTCCGCATCGGACAGGAAGCTCTCGTTCTTGGCCCGCAGGGCCAATCCGCGTTGTTCGTCGTTTTGGGCCTGGTGCAGCAGCGACTGGACGCGCTTGACCTCGGCTCGCCGGATCTTCAGTGTCGCCGTATCTTGGTCCCTATTCGCCTTATAGATTCGTTCATCGATCTTCGCGAGCAGGTCCCCCTCCTTGACTTCCTGGTTGAACTCGCCGGGCAAGTCGACAATCGGCCCGGAGACGAAGGAGCCCACCTGGACGGACAGCACCGGCTTGACCTGCCCCGTGGCGTTGACCACGGCCACGATATCGCCGCGCACGACTTGATCCGCCCGCCACTGCGGCCGGTTGCGCTGCTTCCAATACTTGACCGCCGGCCGGTAGCCGGCCGCGCCGATGCCGCCCAGGATGAGCAGAACGACGAATAGCTTCAAAAGTGTTTTCATGCCAGCCGAACCGGTGACCCTTTGATGCGCGGGGCTCTTGCGTCTTACTTCTTCACTCCGCCGGCCGGAACCAAGCCGGAACGTTGAGCCCGGCAGAGGGTGTCGACGATCAACTCGGCGGCGGCTTCGGTCGACAGTCGGGCGGTATTGATGACCAGGTCGTACTCCAAGGGATCCTCGACATTGTGGTGAAAGTGCCGCTGGCAGAACTCGGCTCGCGCCGCGTCCAACTCGCTCACCAGTTTCTCCGCTTCGCTGCGTCCCATGTTCAGACGCTGCGTCATGTGCTCCACGCGCTGCTTCTTGGGCGCGATGATGCGAACGGCCACGCCGTTGTTGCGAGGCAGCACACACTGAGCGCCGCGGCCCACGAACACGACCTTGCCGTGCAAGGCGGCCAAGTACATGGTCCGCTGCAAATGTTTGACGTAGCTGTCCTGGCTGACCAACCGCGAATCGAAGAACGTGCCCAGCACGTCGTGGAACCAATTGGCGCGCGTTTCGTCGACGATCTCCAACATGTCGCGGGGCAGTTTGTAGCGTTGGGTGATGAAATCCAGCAATTCCTTGTCCAGCACGTCCCAGCCGAGTTGCCGCCCGACGAGGAAGGCGATTTCCGTTCCGCGCGAGCCGACCTGGCGGGAAATCGCAATGTACGGGCCGGTTTCGCGTTTCTTGGTCCGCACATCCTTCGCGTGCCGCATGTGGTCTTGGAGATCCGGCGACAACAACCAGCGTTCGATGCGGCGTTTGGCAGCCGCAGTCAGATCGGCGAGTTCTTGCTGAGAATCGATCGACATGGCTCCCGCCTCCTTCCCTTTCTGTGCCGAGCGTCCGTCATCAAAGGGGCGTTGCCAAATGACTAGCCCGCGCGTGGCAGCATTTGTCCCTCCGCTGCCATCATCATACCATTTCGACCCGCTTGTCAAAACCGGACGACTTGTTGCACCCTGCGGCAAAACGAAGAAAATGAGGAATGTGTCGTTCCCTTCAACACGGGCCATGGACTTTCGAGTCGACCGATTCCGTGCGCCTGGGATTCCACCGCAGCGCTGAGGTGAACCGGCATGAGCGCTTACGAGCATACCCAGAAGGCACCGCTGCACTGGTTACTTTATCCGCCGGCCCTTCTCCTGTTGGCGGCGGCGGGGCTGAACCAGGGGCAAATCCCGGTGGCCCTGGTTCTGTTGGGCGGCGCTGGGCTAGTGCTGGCGCTGGCCTTCAGTTTCCAGCGGTTGACGATCCGTGATGAAGGCGCCTGGCTGGCCATTCGCTACGGACCGTTGCCGGTTTTTCGGACGCGAATTGCGTATGCGGAGATTTCGTCGGTCGAGCCGGGGAAGACATCCTGGATCGATGGCTGGGGGATTCACTGGATTCCGGGTCGCGGCTACACGTACAACCTGTGGGGGTTTTCCTGTGCGAAATTGACTGTGCGGGGCCGCACCATCCGGGTCGGCTCGGATGAGCCCGACAAGCTGGTCGAGTTCCTGAAGTCGAAACTGGCGGCGACAGCTTGACGATCAGCCGCCGTGCCGCTCCTCGAACGGCAGCTTGAGTTGCGGGTCGGGCCAGGCGGCGCCGGGATTCAACTCTTTGAACAACATGCTGGGCTGGATGTCGCGGTTGTGCTGGTACTTGTCGCTGTCGTATGGCCGGTAGTCCCCCTCCAAGCGGTGATAGAAAATCTGGCAGACGCCCACGCCGGGGTAGATCCGCACCGGGTGGACCGCGAACATCTCCAAGGTCCAATAACCGCAGAAGCCCACGTCGCCGAAACCGGCCGTGACGTGGACGAACAAGCCCAGCCGCCCCACGGAGGAACGGCCTTCGATCATCGGCACCAGGCCGTGCGTCTCGGTCCGTTCCACCGTTCTGCCCAGGTACAGCTGCGAAGGATTCAGGACCAGCCCTTCTTCCGGAATCTTCAATCGCCGGACGCGATTCTGCAGCCGCATGTCCAGCACGACCTCCTCGTAGGTCAACAACTCGTTGTGCAAGGTGAGGTTGTAGCTGTTCGGATTCAAATGGGCTTCCTGGAACGGATCGATGACGATCTGTCCGCCCAGGTGCCTGCGGATCTCTTGACCGGATAGAATCATGACCCTCGACTCGCTGCAACATCGCTCATGGTGACAAGCCAGCGGCACGATCCGCGCCGAACCGCCGTTCCCGCTGGATCCGCCACACCACGCGAATTGTCCGAGACGCCCTACCCGGATGTCAAGTACGGTGGTCACCGGTCCGCCGCAAAGCTTGACGGCCACCGGCAGCAAGCCTACATTTGGCCACAGGGGCCAATAAACTGTACTTCACCGGCAGCGACTACCTGCAACCTTGTCGGCCGGCGTATCTGGGCATCGACCCTGACGGTCTGTTGAGCGGCATGGAGGTTTGCTGCCGAGCCCTGCTGGACAGCGCCGGCGCGATTCCGCAGGGGAAACTCGACCCGAACTTGATTCCCACGATCGCATCACTTCGTGCACGGAGTTGAGGCATGGATACTCCCGGCGCGATCAACGATTTGAACTCACGCGACCTGGCCGTGCGCAGGCGAGCGGCGGAGCAGTTGGCGACTCACCCCGACGTGGCGGCGGCCGTGTCGCTGGCCCGCGCCTGCGGCGACGCCGACGAATCCGTCCGCGAATGGGCCGTGGCCGCTTTGGAGCAACTGGGCGTCCCCGACGCGGCGGACGCCGCAGCGTTGACGGAATTGCTGGCGGATGAACATCATGACGTGCGGTACTGGGCAGCGACGCTGTTGGGGCGACTGGGACGCCAAGCGGCCTCAGCGGCCGGTCCGCTGGGTGAAACCGTGGGGCGTGACCCCGAAACGGCAGTGCGGCAGCGAGCGGCTTGGGCGCTGGGGGAAATTGGCCCCGCGGCGGCGGCAGTGCGGTCCATCCTGGCCCAAGCCGCAGCCAGCGATGATCCTCGGTTGGCACGGCTGGCGCGGCAATCGCTTGAAAAAATTGCCGGTAGTTGATCTTGGGGGATTTCGCTTCTCAGGCCCTGATCCTCGGAACCGCTCGCCCAGTCGGAAACACGGGCAAAGCTGCTAAAAAGGGAAAAATCCGGTATTTTTTGGCTGCAGGAAATCAACGCATCGTCCCCGACGATTCTCTGCCATAATGGTCTGCGCATCCGATTCGCGCCGAAGGATCGCTGTTTTCTTGCTGCGGAAGATAGCCGATTGCTTGTTTCTTCGTTAAATTAGATAATCGAAACTGATGGATTTGTCCCCGCGGAACGTTAGGTCACCCGCGAGTTCTGGCGGCCGCTGGTCGGAGTCAGCGTTCCATCCGGTCCGCACGACGGGTTCGAGGGACAGATTTTTGTGCGCATGTTGGGGAGTTGCAATGAATTAGGGGAGCGGGCATATGGCCAGGAAAATCGTGTTCGGGATCGCCGTCCTGCTGGCGTTGGGACCGGCCGTTACAGTGAATCAGGCTCAGGATTCACTGTTGCAGGAATTGTATGGTCAAGGCGTACATGCCTACTTCTCCGGCAGGTACGACGAAGCTCACGAGTTTTTCAGCAAAGCAATTGAACAGGGAAGCCAGGATCCTCGTTGTTACTACTTTCGTGGCTGTGCTTATGCCAAGTTGGGTCGGCCCGACGAGGCCGAGGCGGACTTCAAGCGCGGTGGGGAATCCGAGGCCAGCGGTGCAGCGGTTCAGATCAATGTCGGCCAAGCATTGCAGCGAATCCAAGGCCCAAACCGACTGCAAATCGAGGAGCATCGTTATGCTGCCAGGCTGGCCGCGCATTTGAAAGCGGCTAAGGAGAGGAAGGAACGTTACGAAGAGTTGCAGCGCAACGAGCCGAACGTGCTCCGCACTCCGGGCCCGGCTGCCGCAGATGCTGCGGCCCCTGACTCGGCCACGCCGGCTGCTCCCGATGCCACGGATCCGTTCGCCGCTGGTGCGGGAACGGAAGCGGCAGAGCCGGCCGCACCTGCAGCACAACCAGCTCCCGAAGCGGGCGCCCCTGCGCCAGCTGCGCCGGGCGCCGCCGATCCTTTTGCTGATCCATCAGCGCCCCTCGAAATGCCAGCGGAGGGCGCGGCACCTGAGCCAGCCGCTCCGGCCGCTGATCCATTCGGGGCTGCCGCACCCGCGGCACCCGCGGCTGCAGATCCCTTCGGCGCCGCGGCTCCGGCGGCCGAAGCGCCGGCCGGTGCTGCCCCTGCAGCGGCGGACCCGTTCGGTGCGGCTGCCCCGGCGGCTCCCGCCGAGCCCGCAGCCCCAGCGGCCGGGCCCGCAGCTGCGGATCCCTTCGGCGCCGCTGCCCCCGCCGCTCCGGCGGCGCCTGCTGCGCCGGCGGCCGCAATGCCGGGCGATGCCGAGCCTGCCGCCCCTGCAGCAGCGGATCCATTCGGCGCGGCCGCCCCGGCGGCTCCCGCCGAGCCCGCAGCCCCAGCGGCCGAGCCTGCGGCTGCGGATCCCTTCGGCGCCGCTGCCCCCGCCGCTCCGGCGGCGCCTGCTGCGC
>CAZAQY010000361.1:0-1117 GCA_964486845.1 uncultured Pirellulaceae bacterium | reverse complement strand
CGGCGGCAAAACCGGCTGCGGGCGCTGCTCCGGCAGTGGACCCGTTTGGGGCTCCTGCTGCACCAGCGGCTCCCGTCGGCAAACCTGCAGCGGAACCTGCGGCCGCGGGCGCCGAGCCTGGCAGCGAGCCCGCCCCGAAGAACGACAACGACGTGTTGGGCGGGGCCGATCCGTTCTCTATGCCGCCCCCGGCGGCAGAAATAGAGGAGCCTGAGAAGGAGGCTAAGAAGGCGCCGAAGGCCTCGCCGAAACCCCCGGCAGACGAAGCGGACCCGTTTGCAGACGATCCGGCGCCGGGGGAAGCAAAACCCGCACCAAAGACGAATTGACGCAACGTCCAGTTCGCGTCGAACGGATGATGTCGGACGTGCGTCCGCAAGCTGTCGCACCACGTCCTCGGAAAGGGGGCGACTTAGTTGTAAGAGTACCGGCAGTCCTCTTCGTCGCCGATTTCTAAGCACAGGTCGGCGATATTGATTACCGGCACCGTCCATTGCCCCATGCGGTCGGCAGCTTCCACCGTCCAGCCGGATCGCAGCCGGTACGTTCTCTCTGACCAACCCTCGCGTATCTCGCGTGCGCGATGCAGTATCTCTTGCGGAGAAGGATCGATCGTTTTTGGCCCGCGTGCACCCATGGGTAATCCCCTTGTCTTTGGACGCTCGCAACTCGGTCGTCAGTGATCTGGCCAAAGATAAGCTGCCATCACGACTTCCGGCTTGCGATACGAGATGAGAAACTTCAAACAGCAACTGGTCAGCCAAGGGAAGCAGACCACGCGCCAAAGAGTGAAAAAATGGCAAGTTTGCAGGAAATACCGTCTTGGCAAGGGTTTGAGTGCGTCGAATGCGTCGAATTTGGCAGGACCCCGCAAATGCTCCTCCGACACTGCCGCAAATTGATACAGCAGCAGCTGGCTTGATGTGTATTCTTTTAATGCAGTGCTAGCGATTTGCAGCAAAAAACGGCAATTGCCACTTCAGGCGGCCAGCGGTGGGCGTTAGCCTCGCGGCTGATAAAAGATCCGGGCTAACGCGTCGCAGGCTGGTGCCAAAACGATGCTGCAGGGGCAGTCGGTCAACGTGCTGCCGAAATCGAAGATCGGCGAGGCGGTGAG
>CAZAQY010000360.1:0-7259 GCA_964486845.1 uncultured Pirellulaceae bacterium | reverse complement strand
CGGCGCTGATCGTCTTCCCGCTGAAAACGTTGGCGTCTCGCCCGCCGGCGCCACCGGGCCACTTCCTCTCGCCGTGTAAGCAAGAGAAAATGATCTGCATCCTCAATCCACTCCAACTCGATGTTCGCTCCTCCAGCCTCCAACGCCTCAAACGAAGCTTCGGCATCGCGAATCGAGACCCGTTGATCGTCCATCGCATTGATCATCAGGATTGGAAAGCCAGCCGGATATCGTAGTTCCGTTGACAGTTCCGCGGCGGATGCGATCGAGACAAAACCGCGAAAACGATCGGAAGCCAAGCTGGCGACCGTGAATCCCGGCGGTCCTCCCTGCGAACACGCGATAAGCCACGGGCGTTCAATCTTTACGCCGAACTCCTGCTCGACGTAAGCGCGCATGTCGTCGAGGTATTGGACAATGCATTCGCGACCGTTATCCGGCCAGCAAATGCCGCCAGACGGAGCGAGAATGACCCGATCAGGAAACTCCGTCTTCAGCGCCCAGATGTTCCACAAACAATTTCCACCAAACCCGTGCAAAAAGATGATTGCTGGTTGGCTCGTGACGGCGCCGGAAGCAGTAACCACGTCATCGTCTGGAAGGTAGATGAGGCCGTGACCAACTGACTGTGTCGTCTCAGCCCAGCAATAGGGCACAGCAGACCGGACTCCATGAAACGCCGGATCGTTTGCTATTTTTTCGTAGACCTCGCCGAGCAGTTTCTTCAGCTCCCCCTCCTCAAGACCCAGTATCAACTCCCTCCTGACCTGCGGAATCTCCCATACGATCGTAGTCCGGGATGTCAAAAAGTTCTTCTCCCGAACGACGTTATCGACCTTGCAGGCAGTCGCAATCGCTATTTCGACAGTACCGTCGCCACTGAGTAATGACGGCTGATAATTCGTCCCCGAAAAACGGACTTCACGGACGCGGCCGGTTCCATCATGACTCTGCGCCACGGGGAGTTCCTTCCACAACAGTCAATTCCAGACAATTGGACTTTCGCTGCGCAATTTCCCTAGAAATTTGACCCGCTCTCCCACATGTCCTCGACAAATAAGCGTAGCCCGACAACACTCGACACATGCGTTGAGAATCCATCCAGCTCAGCGTCATCCGTGCGCTCAGCGCATCAAGACGTCGCTTCAGTCTAAGACGGGAGAGACCGGGACCCACTATTCTTTTCCAAACCGCTGAAAAACTCCTTAGCCCGTGAAAACTGCCTCGAAAACATGGCTTCAACTTCTTTTTCAAACTCAACGCCATTGGTCCTCTTCGTCAGCGAAGTAATTCTCTCTTCGAGAGACTTCAGCCTTTGCTCTATTGCGGAAAGACGGCTATCCAACGCATCAAGGCTCTCGTCAACGCCTTTCAGCCTCTTCTCATGCACCTTTCGCGTTTGAACAAACTCGTTTTCATCATGTTCAAGCCGGTCGTCCAAACCTTCAGCACGTCCCCGTAAATCGCGAAGCTCTTTCCGTAGGTTTTCATGTTGGGTTATCGTGGGCGCATCACCCTTTGTAAGCACCTCGCCGTAAATCCAACTGGAAACAGGCATATTGATCTACCTCCAGCAGTTCAAGAACTTCGAAACGAGAACCGAGTATTCAAGGGCGCCTCCATCCAGCGCTTCGGCAAGACTTGGCATCAAGATCCGTTCGAGTTCGCGGATTCGGCTCCGACGCTCAAGGATTCTTACAGCGTCTCCACACATTCCCCCATGCTCTAAGATTAGCTTCTCCGCTCTCTTACGGTCCACCAACACACCACGTGCGGCTGCGGCCCATTCGATGTTTACGAGTCCGCTCCAGACCAACTTCGTCCCCACTATTTGAAGCTTCCGTTCAATCGTATCGGCGATAATCTGTTTCGCGTGATCCGGGTCACCATCATTCCAACCCCGATTCTTCCAACAATTGACCACTAATATGGCGGGAATACCAGCCCTCTCAACTACACCCGCCAGACGAATCTGAGGCTCATTCAAATCCCGGATGCTCTTAACGACAAACATCGCGGCGTCGCACTGGGGAAGCTCCTCCTCGGCGGCTATGTCGTGATGCTCGTGCGCATTAACACCAGGAGTGTCGACAAGATAAATTTCCCTGCGCGAAACGCGATACCCCCGAATCTTACCCGTAGTTGGTCGAGTGCCATCACCCATCTTTGCACGACGCCCACCAAGTAACACATTGATAAGCGTCGACTTTCCCGCCTGATACTCGCCTACAACGGCCACTCGCAAACACTGTGAGGTCCTCTTTTTACGCATTGCAGTCCGGAAACAACGACCTTACCTTGGAAAGAAAAGCATCGCACTTTGCACGAAGCGGAGATATACGCGTCTCTCGCGCCTGTTTTGCTTCCTCGGCAATTCTTTCTTGCTCCTTGATCGCCAGTTTACAGTGCCGCTCCGCATCCGCCTTGCGATTCTCATAGAGCGTTCTGGGATGCGAGACGACGTCCTTCCAGAGTTGTTCGCGAAAGCCCTCGATGAGCCCCGATACAACTTCCTCGACCTTTTCGCAAATAGGGTCTTTCAGCTCGGGGAACTTATCGCGAAAAATACCTGTCAGCTCTGCTTCCCCACCCGTCAGAAGATCACGAACCCGCTCCGAAAGCAAGGCAATTCCAAAACTGAACACGGTACCGGCCCACGCCCAAAACCCTCTCGCACGTATTGTCTCCGCGATTTTCCCGAGGTCGTCTACGAAGCTGTCCGGTAGCTCGAGCCGTTCCCCAAAATCAACCGAATCAAGGACAGGGATCTCGATGTCGTCAAGTGTCGGAATTCTCTTCTCTTGAACCTCTTTCCAGTATGACCCAAGCGCGGCGTGAACCTTTCTAAGGGGCTCTAAGACGGTGTTTTGATAGACCTCGTTGTTTCTCCGACGTATATCAGCAAGCCAGAACAGCCCCTGCCGTCCGATGAAGACTGAAAACCGTTCTCTTGCCAAGCTGGTAAGTTCATCAATCAAAGTCTTGGCTTTGCGCAATTTGGACTGTTCTCCTCTTATCCGCTGTCCCGCCTGCTTGGCCAAGTCTATGACGAATTCATCCTTTTTCTCGTCTAACCGTACCCAAAATGAGTTCGCAAGGCGTGTAGGTGCATCAGAGCCAAACCTCTTGATATCGTTCTTTGCTCTGTTTTCAAACTCGTCTAAAGCTTTTTGGGCGAGTTCGACCTCTTGGTTTCGCTCCGCGAGCGTTCTTTTGATGTTTTCTTCAAGCCTGCGCAAGCTACCCTCGGTTTCCTTAAGGGCAGATCTTACGCGTTTTGCATTGCCGATCAAGGTTGAGCCTGCTTTCGTTGAAAGGATAAAACGCTCCACCTGGTCTATAAGCGCCGGCATCTGGCTCTTTTCGTACGCGTCCAAAGCGGGCACGTCGCAGTCATTTCCATCGTCTGAAGGGTCTACGGCCTCTAGCCAATGTGCAAGTTTCTTGGCCAGCTTTTGCCTAACAGCGAGACCGTCGGCTGATTGTGCCAAGCCCAGATCGTTTTTAAGAGCGGCTAGTGTCGACGAATCCAGTTTTTCGATTCCTAGCTCTAGGTGTTTGGAAAAAAGCGCCATCGCGGCGTGAAAAGAGCGGACATTATCCGATTCGATATGCAAGCCGCGGGAAACAAGTAAGGCTCGATCGGAATCCAAGACTCGACGGGCGTTGTCCCAGGACAAGTTCCTGACATTAGCGCCAACCAAAATCATTCCGTCTGCCAGGGGAAGAGTACGGAGGCACTTTAAGTCCGAAAGACCTAGCGATCGGTCGCCGGATACTAAATACAAAACTGCATCCGCCCGGTTAATTGCTTCGCGGGCTACCTTGGTGTCCCAGGCACTCGCAAAAAGGCCGGGACAATCTGTAATGGCACAACCGAGGCGTGCAAGGTTGGGTGAGTGGAGGTGACAATCAACCGCGGCGACGAAGCAGAACGCGATCTCTTCTGGCGTGAACGCCTCCGGTCTCCAGCCGCTCGCCTCCCATCGTATCTCCCAGTCCTCTGGAAAAGTGACGAGTGACCTCGTCTCGCCGATAGTAAACTCAGTCCTATCCCTTAACTTTCGGATGATTGGGTCGTCGTAGAAGCGCGCTACGATTAAGGCAAAGCGGATTAGGTCAACTCTTCCCAGTCCCTCCGGGTCAAAGGAAGCCGGATCTGCTTCGTGTTGCTTGATCTGGCTTCTCGCCGCCTCTTGAATTCGCTTGCGGCCGTCGCTAGAAGTCAATGCGGATGCTTCTTTTGTCTCATCACTGCTTACTAAATTTGATGCGTCTGAACCGACGAGTTTTGCTTCAAGAATATCGGCAAAGCCCATAAGCAACTCGTCTGGGCCTCGCCAACGCACAATTGCGTGCTCGTCTTCGGTTGGGTCGGCTAGGTTCTGGGCGCGGATTATACATCCGCTCGTCTTGAGTCCTCCGCCGGCACGGCCGCGCGGGCTGATTTCGCGGCCATCGCAGAAATTGTTAAAGGTGGTCGATTTTCCGCCCTGAAACTCGCCGACAAGCGTAATTTCGAACTGGTTTTGATAGAGCTTCCTGCGAGCGAGGTCGATCTTGCTTGCACTTTCCGGAAGCAGACGCGGCAACTCGTGCGCTTGCTCTAGCAAGTCAGCAAGTTCGTCACGGTATCGCTGGTAGGCGGTGGTGTCGAGGGTCATTGCTGGTTTGACGGGAATGTGTCTTATGCGGTGCGCGGCCGTTTTTTTTGGCGGTCGACCAATACGTCTTGCGTTGCGGGAGGCTTTTTTGGCACCCTTGTTCTTCCTTTTGGTCATTTCGGTTGATCCTGCTTGTTTTTCGACGGGTAAGGCTTGACGAACCTCGCAGAAAGTCAGGAGGGTGACCGTGTCGTGGAAAGGTTACCCATCAGGTTTTTGAAGGAGTCGATCGCGCGGCGCAATGTCGACGACCGGCCTGGATCAGGTGTTTGGTCGGCTCGCTGCGTTACGGCTTCCACCATGTTTGCTTGTTCGGCAGCCTGCATATCCCATGCCTGCGACAAGGTCGTCTCTGCTTCAGCATTGGCTACTTCTAACTTTGAACTGATTTCGTCTCTGATCCGATCGAACTGGTCCAGAGCGCTTTGTTCAAGCAAGTTTACCAGGATGCTTCCGGCGAGGTTTGCCGGGAGGAGCTTGTTGAGTCCGGGCATTTGGCTGGCCAGCCATCGCAAGGGAATGTCCACAAAGAAGGGTAATGGAGAAACGAGAACGACAAGGAGGTAATCGAGGATGCCGACAAACGAGCCTGGGATACGTTCCAGGAGCCCGCCGTCAATGGAGAGGGCGACGTCAAGGTCTTTCCACGTTTCGCCAAGTTGGTGCAGTCGGACGGCATACTTTTGTTCGATCTCTCGAAACTGAGTTCGGACCCGTTCTGAGATGTGAAGCGCGAGGTCTTCCACTTCTAAAGTGACGATCGGTTTTAGATTTCTGAGTCTGGTCTGGATGTCGTCCAGTGACTTACAAGTCTTGATTTCCGCGTTGAATCGCCGCTCAACCAAGTCAAGACCCTTTGCGATTTCTACAAGGTGCTTCTGCCGCAATAGCCGAAGGTCGCCGAGGACTTCCTCTTTGATTTCGGTTGTCTCTCGGGCATGGGATTGTTGACGGTTCGCAAGGGTCCGGTTAAGGGCGGCACGTTCCTGCTGAGACTTTTCTATAAGGGCGAGTTCCATTTGGCACTCGGCCAGTGCGAGTTCGACGATTCGGCGCACTCGGTTAGCAATCTTTTCCTCTTTGGCAGGGCGGATATTTTCGTTGATAAATCGAACCAAGTCGCGCTCGATCGAAAGGGATTGATTGGAAGTCTCAGCTGTGCGTGGCACAACCGCGGATTCACCGTCGAGCCAAGAGTCGACAGTGCTTGCTTGAGCGACCACGGCTTGAGCCAATTGCCCTGCCTCAAGCCCGTCGAGACGCGACACTTCAGCGGCGGTCACTTCTACGGATTGGCGGCCGATGTCCGCTAACTGCGCCCGTACGGTTTCCTTGATCTTGGCGATTTGAGCAGCGGAGACATCGGAGAAGCGCGGATCGTAGTGAAGCACCACCATACAACGAGTGATGCCGCTCTCGAAGACTTTGCTGCGGAGAAACTGAATGTCGACCTGACTGAGCATGCCCGGCCTTGCAACAAAGATGGCGGCATCGCATTGGGGCAGAATGCGATACGTGGTTGTGACGACGGCGTCGTTCGGGCTGTCGATGCCGGGTGTGTCCACGGCCGTGAAGTGGCGGAGATTTTCAGCTGGCCAGAATAGCCGAGCGTGCGAATACGTTTCCGCTGTGGCCGCTCTGGCTTCGGGCGTTTCGCCGGAAGTTGCTTGCCGGATCTGATCAAAGGTCGGATTGTCCACGACGCGGTCAAGTACGGAGCCACAGACGTAGGCTTGCTCAACTTCGTGACCGCCCGCTTCCAGTCGGTAGGTGTTCTTTTCGTAGCGGTAGACTTCCAGCCGGGGTTTTTCTGCAAAATCTATTTCTGTTGGGATTGCCGTGGCTTCGAGAACGTCGGTGAACAGAACGCGTTCTTTTAGGATGAGTCGGTTTATCAGCGTCGATTTTCCGGTCTTGAATTGCCCCACAAAGGCCACGCGGTATCGCGGTTCAAGCAGGGCCTTTTCTTCTGCCCAAAGGCTGTCAACTCGCTGTTGAAGCCCCACCGAGACAGATGTTTCGATCGCCTTCTGGATGATTTCGTGGATATTCATGGTTTGTTCCGTCGTTGAAATGGCGTTAGGGCAAGCAGCGGCCGAGTTCGTCAACGGCCGCCCGAAATCTTTGGAGCTTCTTGGAAGCAGCTCGAATCTCCGAAACTTCCGTGACAAGCAGGGTGCCGCGTTGCGGAGCGACCAGGTTCCGCCAAGCTTGTTCTGTGACATTCCCGAACGTGAGGCGGATTTGGAAGTCTCCGATGAAGTCGTCGGCGATGTTTTCGAGCCGGCAACGGCTGCCGGATAGCACTGACCGGATTCCCAACAGGGCGTACTTGCAGATTGCCTCAAACACGGAAGCGTGAGTTTCGCCTGATTCCTGCAGACCGGGAATGCGATTGGCTTTGAAGAAAGTTCGCAGTTCTTGGGCCTGCTTTTCCCCACCGCTCTGCTCGAACAAAGCAGCCAAGTCGTCGAGCGCAAGATTGCGGTTCCAATGCAGCGGACTGAGGAAATTGATGGCGGCCCGCATTTCCCAGCGATACGGAATGTGTCAATGGGTTTGAGACAGTGACCTCGGGAATTTAGTGTAGTTCTG
>CAZAQY010000359.1:0-7299 GCA_964486845.1 uncultured Pirellulaceae bacterium | reverse complement strand
CCAGTATGCCAAATTCTCGACTTGCCTGGGAGAGCAATCTTGGACAGCCTCCTAGAGAGAAAAACAGGGCAGGCACATCGCCTAGGCCGGGACACTGGCGAACTCGAACCCATCCCGCGCGCTGGTGGCTTGGGCTCGTTGAACCCTTCGCGCGCAAAAACGGCACTTGCCGGAACCGGTGCGGGAGAGGACAATGCGGGTCCCGAACTCACCGGCGCCGAGCGTTTTGCGTCCGCGGTTGGCCGAGGACACCGGGGACCTGATACCTGCGGCGCTGGCCAGCCGGGAATGAATCCGCCAGGCTGGAGCAAGCGAGGAGCACGGGTTGCGTCGTCCGCAGCGAGCTGACCTGACCGGCGCGTCGTTTACGGGTCGGACAAATCGTTCCATTCCCGATCAAGGAGAACACGCGATGAACTCGATCTTTGGCCCCGTCTTTTCCCTTCCGATGGCCGCAAGAGGCCGTTTTTCATGCACCGCTCGCGCAATCCTCCGCGTTGCGTTTTCGCTGGCTGGCGTGGCGGCCGGAGTGGCGGCCTGGTTGGCGGCCGCGCCCAGTCCTGCCGGCGAGCCGGCGCTTCGCGTGGGCGTCTTCCGCGCCGACGCCACCCCGCCCTTGGGCAGCCCCGTGGCCTATGCCCCGGCGCGGAAGATCGAGGATCCGCTCAGCGCGCGCGGCATCGTCTTGTTGGGCGCCGGCGAGCCGATCGTGCTCTGCGCCGTCGATTGGATCGGGATCGGCAATTCGGGTCACGACGCCTGGCGGGAGGAGCTGGCGCGGGCCGCCGGGACGACTCCCGAGCGCGTCGCCGTCCACACGCTGCACCAGCACGACGGCCCGCGCTGCGACTTCTCGGCTGAAGAGCTGCTGGCGGCGCACGGCCTGGGCGGCAAACGCTTCGATGCGGCTTTCGCCCGGCAGACCATCCAGCGGACCGCGGCCGCCGTCCGGGCGGCGTGCGACGCCCCGCGGCGCGTGACCCATTTGGGTCTGGGACAGGCGAAAGTCGAAAAAGTGGCCTCCAACCGCCGCATCCTGGGGCCGGACGGAAAGGTGCAGCTGGGGCGCATGAGTTCCTGCCGCAATCCGGAGGCGATCGCGGCCCCCGAGGGCGTGATCGATCCGCTGCTGCGGATGCTCAGCCTGTGGGACGGCCAACAGCCGATCGTCTGCCTCAGCTATTATGCCACGCACCCGCAGAGCTACTACGGCAAGGGCGACGTCACGCCCGACTTCGTCGGACTGGCCCGCGACCAGCGCGAGGCGGAACTGGGCGGACTGCCGCACATCCATTTCAACGGCGCCGGCGGCAACGTGGCGGCCGGCAAATACAACGACGGCTCGCCCGCCCTCCGGCCCGTGCTGCGGGACCGCCTGGCCGCGGCCATGCGCCTGGCCTGGGAGGCCACCCGCCAGACGCCGCTGAGCGCCGCCGACGTCGCTTGGCGCGCCTCGACCGTGCGCTTGCCGTTGGCCGCGCACCTGGACGCCGGCGAGCTGGAAAAGAAACTCGCCGATGAATCCGCCAACCAGCGCGACCGGTTTTCGGCCGCGGGAAAGCTGGCCTACGTCCGGCGCGTGCAGCAAGGCCGCGCGCTCGAACTGTCCTGCCTGCGGCTGAAGACGGCTTACATCCTGCACACGCCGGGCGAACTGTTCGTGGAATATCAACTGGCGGCCCAGCAGATCCGGCCCAACGATACCGTGTGTATGGCCGCCTACGGCGATTACGCAACGGGATACATCGGGACCGAAATCGCCTATTCGCAGGGCGGCTATGAAACCAGTGCGCCAGCCTCCAACACCGGGCCCGCAGCCGAGCAGATGCTGATGAAAGAGATCCGCGCTTTGTTGGAGTAGACGGGACTGCCTTGGTGTGCTAGCATATGGGAAGATCCAGATGGATTCGAAGTCCGCTCATTACGTTTTCTTTTCAACAGGAAACTGATATGAGTCCTGAAGCGATTTCCCAAAGACGCGGTTTCACCCTGGTCGAACTGCTCGTGGTCATCGCCATCATCGGCATTTTGGTGGCCTTGCTGCTGCCGGCCATCCAGGCCGCGCGCGAGGCGGCGCGGCGGGCGCAGTGCGTGAACAACCTCAAGCAATTGGGCGTTGCGCTGCACAATTATCACGATGCAATGCAGGTGTTTCCCGCCGGGCACACGCTGGACAACAGGACGTTGGGCGATCGTTTCACCTGGCCCGTGGCGCTGTGGCCGTACTTGGAGCAGGAAGCGTTGTATTCCCAAATGGATTTCCGTTCGGATTTCGGCGGCTGTTACACTTGGAACACCCCCATCATGCTGAGCGCGTTGGCCAGCTTCCAATGCCCGTCCGACGGAGAAAGCGCGTACGGCCACCAGTGCCGGGTCCGCAACAGCTATGTTGCGAATACCGGAATCGGCTATCTCCGCAAGCAGTTGCCTGCCGCGCACCAGCCCGGCATGTTCCAGCAGAACAGGTACCTCAAGATGCGGGACATCACTGACGGGACTTCGACCACGGTGGGGATTTCTGAGTTTCTCAAGGTCCGTGAAGGCTACGATTACCGGGGCACCTGGAGTTATCCCGAGGGCTGCCATTATCAGCACGACCGCACCCCCAACACGCGGATCCCCGACGAACTGCGGATCGGCTGTTGCCCCAACGCCGACGCCAACCATCCGGAGGCGCCGTGCATCGAAACGTACACCGATCACGCCACCAGAAAGGTCTTGATGTCAGCGCGCAGCCGGCATCCCGGCGGCGTGCAAGTGATGCTGATGGACGGCGCGGCAAAATTCGTCACCGATTCGATCGACATCGTGACTTGGCGGGCTTTGGGAACGCCGTTTGGCTACGAAGTGGTCGGGGCCTTCTGACGACTGATCCGAAATGTTGGAAAGGAGATGTTGGAATGAACAATCGGTTCCGGCGCCGTCTGGCTTTGCCGCTGTTGCTGGCGTTACAGGCAATCGCCGGTTGTGGCGATGCTGGACCGGAGCGGGCTGAAGTGCTGGGCAAGGTGACCTTCGAGGGGACTCCGGTCGCCTCCGGCTCCATCGCCTTTATCCCGGCCCCGGGGACAACGGGGCCGTCGGTCGGGGGAGCCATCAACGACGGCGCCTACCGGATCGCCCGCAGCCAGGGCCCCGTGTTGGGATCCTACCGCGTGGAAATCCGCGCGACACGGAAAACGGGACGTCAAGTGGCGGCCGGTGAGGGGGCCGACGATCCGGCCGCGATGGTCGACGAAGTCGAGATGTTCATCCCGGAGAAGTACCATAGCCAGAGTACCCTCACGGCCGATATCCAAAGCGGGGTCAACGAGTTCGATTTCCAACTCAGCGGTGACGGCAAGTGATACAATAGACGAGCGCACGATGACCGGACCAGCACCGCAAAAGGAACTGGCCGAGAGACTGCGGTGCCTCTCTCGTGGGGTATTGAAGGAGCTGGGCGGTTAGTACAATGATCTGGTCCTCGTGCTTGCCAACAAGTGCCGCACCGATGGCCTCGACTTCCGGCGTAGTCCAGGAGGTCGCCTAGAGTCTCAGTTCGTGTGATGCGCGCGTCACGCGCGCATGTTCGTAGTGCCGCCTTTTAGGCGGTAAGAACCGGCTAAAGCCGGCACTACGAGCGTTTGGGTTGCGGGCGCCAGCCCGCGTTAGTCCGGAGAGTCAAGCGATTCGATTGCTGTTCTTTATTTCGTACTTTCTCTTCAAAGGGTAGCTTATGGTTCACACACAAACTGCAGGCGTTTTCGTCGGCTCCCCAGGGCGGCGGGCCTTTACTCTGGTGGAGTTGCTCGTGGTCATCGCCATCATCGGCATCTTGGTGGCCCTGCTGCTGCCGGCCATCCAGGCTGCGCGCGAGGCGGCGCGGCGGGCGCAGTGCCTGAACAACCTCAAACAAATCGGGGTTGCGATGCACTCCCACCACGATCAGAAGAGGTTTCTCCCGCCGGGGTTCTTCTGGCCCAAACCGGCGGCCCCGCCGTGCGACTCGACCGCGCATACGAAAGGTTCCGAGTCGACCTGGATTGCCCATCTCCTGCCGTTCATGGAACAGAACGCCCTGTACGACAGCGCCGATTGGACGAACGGGTTTGGAATGGCGCCGAACATCAACGGCCCGATCTGCGGGACGTACCTGTCAACCATGCTTTGCCCCTCGGGTCCGCACGCCCAGCAGTTGGGCCTGTGGTACAACGGCTATGCGCGGGGAAGCTATCTGGCCAACAACGGGCTCGGGCCGATGGTGGAGAGCTGCAGCGACAGCTCGCCGCTCCCCGCCGCGCGCGTAGGCGGCGCCTTTTACGTCAACAGCACGCTGACCTTTGCCGACTTCCTCGACGGCACCAGCCAGACAGCACTGGTTAGCGAGACCCGCTTGGTCACCGATAACGCCGACCAGCGCGGCGTGATGCACTATCCGGAAGGGCCGTTCTACCATCACAATTATACGCCCAATAGCCGGGTTCCCGACCAGGTCCGCATCGCGGCCTGTCCGGGTGGCGGCGTCAATATCCCCGAGTCACCCTGTGTCGGAGCCTACAGCGCTTGGCGGCCCAGATCGGTGTTGATGGCCGCGCGCAGCTATCATCCCGGCGGTGTGAATCTGCTCTTGGGGGACGCCAGTTCGCGGTTCGTCACAGAGACGATCGACTTGGCCCTTTGGCAAGCCCTCTGTACACCCAAAGCCTTGGTCAACGAGGTTTCCGTAGGAGCGTTCTGAGCGACAAAGGGAGAAACTCAAATGGCGAGGCACAGTCGCAGCCGGGTGGGTTGGGACTCCGGCTTAGCCCGATCGGCTCACAGACCCAGCCTGCGAAGATGCGCGCTGGATTGGGGCAAATCGACCGTTAACCGTATGATGGCACAGGCGCCATTGACACGGCTGTCCGCCGCAGCGGAAAATAGCCGCGTCTGGGCATGATCGTATTCTGCGCTCTTTGACCGAATCGCACCATTCTTTTCTTTTTTGACGAGGGGGCACTTTTTTGAGGAGCATAATCCCATGAAACGTCATTCTCGCGTCACAGGATTCACTCTTGTCGAACTGCTCGTCGTGATCGCCATCATCGGCATCCTGGTCGCTCTGCTGCTGCCCGCGATCCAGGCCGCGCGGGAAGCTGCGCGGCGCACCCAATGCACGAACAACTTGAAGCAGATCGGCGTGGCCCTGCACATGCATCACGACGTGACCAAAAGCCTTCCGTACGGTCATAAGATTCCCGCGCCGCCGCTGAACAACAACCAGGATTTCGGCGAGTCGACGTGGGTTTTTGCCATCCTGCCGTACATGGAATTGAAAGCCGTTTACGACATGGCCGATCCGCAATTCGGGTTCGGCAGCGCCGCACCTGCTCCCGCAACGACCAACAACGCCCCGGTCTGCCGCGAGCGGTTGCCGCCGTTCGAGTGCCCCTCCAATAGCCAAGTCAACAACGTGCTCTGGTACAATATCTACACGCGGGGGAGTTACGTGGCCAACAATGGCTTGGAACCGATGGCCGAGTGGGTCTATATTGGGCCGGGCTCGACCAATGCGCTGCCTGCCAGTCGGGTGCCCGGCGTGTTTTATGTGAACAGCCAAACGCGGTTTGCCGATTTCCGCGATGGGACGAGCACCACAGCGTTGGTTTCGGAGATCCGCGTGGTTCCGGGCGGTGCGCCGAACGGCGACCAGCGGGGCGTGTTTCACTATCCGGAAGGCCCCCTTTACCACCACACCAATACGCCCAACAGCCTGGTTCCCGACGGGACGCGGCTCGCCACTTGTGTGAACGACCCGGACGCCCCTTGCGTGGGCACGTACACCGCTTGGAACAACCGATCGATAACCATGACCGCCCGGAGCTACCATCCCGGCGGCGTGAACGTGGTCTTTGGCGATGGCAACGTGCGGATGGTGACCGATGGAATCGACTTGGCGGTTTGGCGGGCGCTGTGCACGCCCAAGGCGATTCTGAACGAGGTGAACGTGGGCAGTTTTTAATTTTGACCCCAACGCGAGTTGTTCGCCAACGCGAGTCGTTGTCGTGGTCTTCTTCGTTGCCGGAGGCTGTCCCCTGGACAGTCGCCGGCGTTGGTTTGAGGGGAGTCGCAAGTATGCCCAAGAGACTGGTTTCGCAGTTATGTCTGGCAGTAATTACGGCCTGGGTTCTGTCGGTCGTCGGATGCGGTCCGTCCGTGGTAACGGTGGAGGGCAAGGTCACGTGGGACGGGACGCCCGTGGAAACGGGCACCATCAGCTTTCTGCCCGCGGACGGCAAGGGTCCCAGCTTTGGGGGTGAACTCAAGAACGGCAGCTATCGGGTGGAGGCTCAAAAGCCGGGAGCGCTGGGGGCCAAGAACGTCTCCATCACGAGTGTCCGCAAGACCGGCAAGATGATTGAGGCAGGCCCCCCTGCGCCGGCAGGAACGATGGTCGAAGAATTGTTGAGCCTTTCCAGCACGGAAAAATGCGAAATCGTCGACGGCGAGAACAAGCACGACTTCCAGCTCAAATCCGCCGGCAAGTGAGCCGGCGGCGTCCGGAACTCAAGGGCGATTCTGGCCCGTGCCGTCGGGCGCTGGGCCCCAGCAGCCCAAGCGGCGCAAGGGCCGCGGACGCAACAGCGCCGACGCCGAGCGGATTTGCGTGCCGCACGAACCGTGGGAACCGGGCGGCGCTTGTTCTGTGAGCGTTCTACGCACTACTGGTCGCCGTTTTGGGGCCGGCGAGGAGCGAGTCGGAGCGCCGGGGCCAGGGCGTGCGACGCGAGGGGATGCATCGGAGCAACCTTCGGTGGGGGCTCGCGTGTTGGCAGGGCGCTGGCCGGAGAACGCGTGCCCAGAGGCTCGCATCAGCAGTCGCTGGCGGGGTGCGCAGGCGGGTGGAGGTTGGCGGAACGAGCGGCAGGAAACACACACCGCAGGCAGGCGACTGCGTCCGGTATTCGGGCGGCAGAAGACATCGGCGAGCCCTCGGCTCGGTTGGAGACGCCCAGGCTCTTCGAGTCGCTGGTTGAGTCGTGTGAGCGAGAACGGTTGGCGATTGGCGCGGGTCGAAGGCGGGGACTTTCGTCAACGTCGAGGATGCCGGCATCAAGTCACGCTTGACGCCAGACCACAGGAGGGCCGGGGTTCGGTCGCACTGTGTCCTCGACTTGCCGTTGCGAAGCGTCGAGGTTGGCCGCGAGACGATCGTGCGCGGCCCTGGCGTGGCGTTTCGAGTGTCCGCGAGTGATGGCAGGCTCGTTACGAACCCAGCTGGGCTCGTCAGTAGCAACGCGGCAAGCGGCGTGCTGCAGGCGTTTGGGACCGCGCAGG
>CAZAQY010000358.1:0-7380 GCA_964486845.1 uncultured Pirellulaceae bacterium | reverse complement strand
CTTCCTGACCGACGCCTTGCCGCGGCTGCCTTGCGAAGACAACACCAACTGCCCGATCACGCTCGACCTCAACGGGCAAGTGTTGATTCGTGGCAAGGCCGCCGATCAGTCGCGGGCGACGGAGCTGGCGTTGTCCAACTCACGGCTCGACGGCGAAGCGATCACCGTCAACTCGAACCGCGAGTACCTGCTGCGTGCCCTGCGGCTCGGCTTTCGCGACGTGCACCTGTACGGCAACGAGCAGCCCGTATTGTGCGACGACGGCCGGCGTCAGCTGGTGTGGGCTCTACTCAGCCCAGACTCGCCAATCCCCAGTAGTCCCGATTTGATCCGCATCGCGTCGGTCCAGCGTCAGGCTGACGACGCGGGCGGAAATAACCAACCCCGAAGGAGAAGAACGACCGTGTCCGAACCCACAACCCAATCCCCGCCCACCGGCGACAAACCCGTCACGAAGTCCAAGCGTGCGACGGCCCATGCGAAGACCTCGCCCATCGAACAGGCCATCGCGTTCCGCGATTCGCTGCGGACGGCCGTGATCCAGGCCAACGAACTGATCCGCAGCCTCAAGCGGCAGAAACGCGAGGCCCGGCTGGTGCAGACCACCCTGGCTTCGCTGCGGCAGTTGCAGAAGGTCGGCACGTAGGTCGGCCAAGCACAGCGATTTCGACACAAAGCCCGGTCCCCCAGCGGATCGGGCCGCATCCCTGAGCACCATTTCTTCCCCACAAGGAGATCAGTATGCCCTTGCGACTCAACATTGGCTTGAGCAAGAAACTGGGGCTGCCCGACTACGGCAGCCTCGGTGCATCGTGCAACGTGGACATCGAGCTGGACGCTGCGTTGCTGCAGACCGACCCCGAAGCGTTCCAGCGGCACGCCCGCAACGCCTACGACGCCTGCCGCCGTGCGGTTCAGGAGGAACTGGCCCGGCATCAAGCCACCACCGCCACGACGCCCGCCAGCAATCCGGCCGTGACCAACGTGACCGTCGGCGGCAACGCCACCGGCAATGGCAACGGCCACAACGGTAACGGTCACACCGCCCACGGCAACGGTCAGAACGGGAACGGCACCAACGGGAACGGCCGCGGCAACGGCCATCCTGCGAGCGAGAAGCAGATGACCTACGTCCGGCAGTTGGCCGGCCACATCAAGGGGCTCGGCGTGCGTCGGCTGGAAGCCCTGGCGAACAAGATGTTCTGCAAGCCCGTCGCCAGCCTGACCAGCCTCGAAGCGTCCGGGTTGATCGACAGCCTGAAGGCGATCAAGGCCGGCGAGATCGACCTCGACACCGTGTTGGGAGGCACCGCCACACCATGACCACCCAAACGCTTCTTCTCGACGACGCGCCGACCGGCCAGGGCGGCATCTGGGCGTACGTCAGCCCCAGTCGCCTGGGCAAGTGGCTCACGTGCCCGCTCGCGTTCAAGCTCCAGTATCTGGAGGGCATCCGCCAGCCCACGACGCCGAGCCTGTTCCTGGGTAAAGTGGTTCATGCTGGCCTGGAGGCGTTCTATCGCCATCGCCACCTGGGCGTGACGCTGGAGCCGACCGACGTTTGCCGTCGCCTGTTGGAGTTGTGGGGTCCGACCATCGACGCCGAGAACATGACGTTCGAGTCGGCCGAAGCTGAGCGTGCCCTGCAACAGCAGGCAGCCGGCTTGGTCACGGCCTACTTGGCTCACGCTCCCGCCGACGAGAAGCCCCTGGCAGTGGAAGTCGCCACGAATGCTCCGCTGGTCGATCCGCTGACCGGCGAAGACCTGGGCATCCCATTGCTTGGCGTGATCGACTTGATCGTCGGCAGCACGGATGGTGCCGTGATCGCGGACTTCAAGACCGCGGCCCGCAGCACCGAACCGCTGGAGATCTTCCATGAAATCCAGCTCACCAGCTACGCCTACCTGTTTCGGCAGCTGTCTGACCAAACAGAATCCGGCCTGGAGATCCGGTCGCTGGTGAAGACGAAGGTGCCCAAGATCGAGTTTCACGGCTACCCCGCCCGCACGGACGCCCACTTTCGCCGGCTCTTCTCCGTGATCCGCGAGTACCTCGACGCCGTGGACGCCGGCCGGTTCAACTTCCGGCCGGGGTTCCACTGCGGCATGTGCGACTTCGCGACGGCCCACTGCCGCGAGTGGTGTGGCTGATCTGACGCCCTGCCTCGTTCACGCCTGACCGCACACGTGGTCGGGCGTGGGCAGGCGGTGGTGCTGACAGTACGCGCCGAGTACATAAGGCCGGGAACCAGGAACGTCAGACGCGGCATCTCGCACGACGGAGAGCTGCCGTCGCGACGTGAGCGTTTCTTTAGCTTTCGGCGGCTGCGGTCCTGAAATCAACAGAGGCCGGAGTCCGCGGACGCGATATGGTCCCACGAGTAGCTCGCCATGCTACGGTCCACCACTGAATGTCTTGACGTACTTTGAGTCAGCCATCTGCACCTTGATGTCCCACTTTGCGGGGTCCCATGCGATGTTCGGAAACTCGATCCTCGCCTGTTCCCCTTCGGTCCAGGAGTCGAAGCTGAACTGTCGCGATTCCGTGAGACGTCGACTGGGCTCCTCGACTACCACAGAAAGCGTTCCCTTCGGCAGTCGAGCAATCCCCGTGAATGATACGATCAACGCTCTTTGGTCGGTGAAAACAACACCTGGAGCGTAGGGGCAATACTTGGCGTACATGGTCAGACGATCCAAGTGCCGCCGGATGTCCTCGTCCCGGTTGACACCAACGTACTCGTACTGTATCCGCTCCTGACTTAGTTCGCGGGCATAGACGTGAACAATGGCACGCTCGATGCCGGTTACCGTCTGCCGCAGTATGCGTTGATCGCCGATCACGATTCCGGCATCGTACTTACCATGCATCTTTTGGTTCGGGTACCATGAAGGAATAAAATGCACATTCTCACGGGTCTCGCCACCCTTCCCCGTCAACTCGACCACCACCGTTACATCGTGAAGCTCTCTGCCCGAATTGTTGGCTATCATGATGCGGTCTGGCTCCCCGTTCCAGAGTTCATCAATGTCGACCAGCACTGCGGTGCCGGCCGCCACAGTTGGGCCTGCATACTTTTTTGCCACCCGAGTCAGCAGAAGCTGGCTGCTTTGGGTGCGAGTGAACGCAGATACCAGTTTCCTTCCTTCCGCCTGCAGCGCATCACTCTTAGCGGCAGCATCACGGTCCATTTCCGATGGGGTTGATAGGTCCCCGATGAATGCATACATGATGCCTGCCAGAAACCGTTCCCCCCCACTCGTTGGCTGGGGAAGCGACTGGAGCCTGCCGATTGCATCAGCAAACTCGGAAATGGCTGAAATGGCTTCCCCCGATATGTGCTGGATGTCAGAATCGCTTGAGGCGATTGATCTCAGGTCCAGTATCGCGTTCTGCGCTGCTGCAAGAGACGCAGATACGTCGAGCTTCTTCTTCGGCTCGTCACGATTCGTCGACAGGCTGGCTGATAAGTGCTTTGCCAAAATGCGATACTCACTTGGCAGGGGAGGATTCGTGGTCGTGTTTTTGACCATCACTGGATTCGCGGCGTCTTCACGGTTTTTTTGTTGCCGCGGCAACACGACCCAGCCACCGACGATCGCGAGCGCAGAAATGAACCCGATGGACCAACAGCAGAAGTTCAGACGCATTCGACCACTGGGCAAGACGATCTGTCGCGCCTGTTGCGTCTCGACTTTACGTTGCTCCAACTCCAATACCGCCTGATCTCTCCTTTCCTGAAATGTCCGCACCTCGGCTGAAACGTCGGCCTGGCCCGCGAAGTTCCCAGCCAGTCGAATCAGTAGGCCCCGGCGCTCTGTTTCGAGTGATTTGACAGAACCCTGGGCTGCTTTGACGCTCTGAATTCGGTCGTCGATGATGGCAATCTGCTCGCGGAGGCTCTCGTCTCCCAGCCCACTCGAACTGAGTTTCTCCCCGTAAGTTAGCTGAGCAGAAACGAGAGTCTTGGCAGCCTGCTGTCGTCGTAACGATGCGTGCCCAAACGCTAACAGATGGCGGAAATCCTGCGCCGCGTCGCGCAGGGAGGCTAGGAGCCAACTGAAGAACCTCCGTATGATTCGACCGGCTGTCTTGGCCCTGCTTTCACTCATGTCTTGCTATCTCCACTCCAAGATCGCCACTTCGGCCAGTTACAGGAGACGTATTATGACGCACGCAAGTCGAGGCACGCTCGTCGTCCTGCCAGGATGTGCGGCCAGTAGTGCAGGTCCGTTGCAAGAACTAACGCAACGCCCCAACAACATCTTCGCGATCATCGCTTTGCGGGATGAATTGCTTGCGTTGCCAGACCGACGCTAATCAGGCGTGCTGTGCAATGGCTGACGCATTTCCTTGCTCAGTTCCTGAATTCGTTCGATGGCATCGCGGAATCGCTTCGCGCGGCCGACAACGCTCGTTCGCTCCGCGGTGAACTCATCCGCCGCCTGTTGGGCCATTTTTCCTTCGAGCGCCGTGTGGTACTTGGTGTTCAAGACATTCTGTAGTCGACGTTCCAACTCCAGCATTTCAGCGATGACGATACCCCAAACGGCGTCCGCTACCTGTTCGCCAAACTCGACCGTTCGCTTGATGTAGTGGGTTTCCAACGTCACGCGGATCAAGTTGGTGCGGTCCTGCATGTCGGCCGGTCGGATGGCTTCCGCCGTCGTGCGGATGCGTTGGCTGTGCATCTTGGCGGCCTTTTCCAGACCATCCAGGATTTCGTTGCCACCGCTGAAAAAGTGCGACAGGACGCTCGTCGGCTTGTACAGCAGGAGTTCGTCCAGGTGTGCGGCACGCTGCATTACAACTCCGTCTACTTTGTGCTCGAACGACTCAGCGACGCCTGCCATTTGCTCGTTCAACGCGATCGTGACTGCCTCGGCATAGTCGACGTCGGAGCCTGCTACCTCCAGCTGGTTCCGCACATCTCGCACCAACGCCTCAACGACGCGACGCACCTCATCCCGGACCACCTCGCGAAATCGAAGCTTCAGAAGGGAGTTGAGGTTGTCGACCACCCGCATTTCGATCTCGAAGTAGTAGGGGAACTTCCGCAGCGGTTGATCCGCGATGATCCGCTTGTAGACCTCGTAGGCGTCGGTCGTACTTCCGCTCTGGATCTCCTGCCGAAGCGTCTTCTCAAGCTGTTCAGCCTGCTCGGCAAACATTCCCCGTCGTTCCGTGGCCACTGTGTCTCGAAGATGCTGGAACGTCGTTTTCAACTCCTCGCGCCGTTTCTGCAGAAGCTCACCTGTCAGCATCCGAGCCTTGTCCTTCTCGCGGGTCTTCAGCTCGCCAGCCAGCAGTGATTCGTCGGACTCCTTGCAGACTCGCATGTGGTGAAGCAGTGGCTGGCAGAAGTTCTGTTCGGCGTTCTGTATTGCTGTTTCCAGCGTAGTCCGCCGTAGCCGGTCATTCAGAAAGCTCAAGACCTCCCCCTGGAGCTTTGGGATCTGGCTTTCGCGAAACGCAGCGTCGTGGCTATTCCCGTATCGTGACGCCAAATCGTTCTCGTAGTCGCGGAAGTGCTGCTGCAACTTCGCATCGTCCGGCACGTCACCGCGGCGAGCCAACTGAGATAACAGGCCGTGCAGAGCATTCGTGGTGAAGAACTTGTAGCTCTCCGGAATCGCGAACTCCGCCATCCTGGCCTGAAAGTCAGCCAATGTCGACATCTGCTGCTGCGTACTCAGCGAATCCCAGCGGTTGAGCACCCAGAATGTCCGCTGCGCGATCAGCGATTCGCCAGCACGGATCTGTTCCATGATGTCCGCCTCGTCGCGATCGAACAACCGCGTGGCCATCAGGACGAAGACAATGGCGTGCGCGTCGCGGGTGACAAACCTAAAGGTGACTTGTCGATGGCGAGGATTCGGCACACTGACACCGGGCAGGTCCACCAGGAGGATATCCGGAGGCACTTCGGATGAGCTGATGCAGACCTGTACGCGATCCAAGAACATCGCCTCGTTCTCGTCGCGAATGAAACGGGGCAGATCCCCGAGTGCGTGTCGCTCGATCCGACCGCGGGCTGTGAACTGACGTGATTTGCGCCCCTCCAGAAATCGCGCGAAACACTCGATCAATCGCCTGCCGCGTCCTTCCTGCGCCAATGGCGTGACCTTCTCAAGAAGTTCCGAGGCAGGCGCGTTGGCCAAGTCCGGCAGGCGAAACGTCTCGGCGATTTCTTTGCGGTACAGGTCGCCCAGGGCGTCAACTTCCGCTTCGTTGAGGTAATGCAGTTCCGCGTACTCATCGGGGCAACCGCAACGGACGAAGGTCGGCACAGCCGTTGTGATCTCCGTGGACTCCGGCAACAGATAGCGCCCGAGGAAGGCGTTCAGGAGCGAGGATTTGCCAGAACTGAAACCACCGACAAATGCCACCGTGAGGCTTGGGTTTCGGAGTCGCGTGAGGTCACGTTCCAAGAGCACGAGCCGCTGCGCTGTGTCGTGTGGCAGAGCATTGAAGAAAGCCGGGTCTTTGTACTTCAGTTCCTCGTGCAGTTCCTTGAGCTTTTCCAGGTGAGCCAGAACGTGTTGGCGTCCTTGTTGGTACGTTTCAGAGTCCACGAAGGTTCTCCTTAGGGGAAGCAGGGGCCGCTGCAACGTGCCGCCCCTTCTGGAAGGAAATAACGTCGAGCCGCAACAGCACTTTTCTTGACTCGCGGCAGGCCCACGCTGGTGTCCGTCAGACCAAAGCGGACCTAGTGACCGAAGACGCCGATCAGGTTTGTGGGGCTGCGGGGCAGCACGGCGGCGCAACATAAAAGGAGCGCCGAAACCAAGGCCACTCCCACAACCCCGACCAAGGGGCGATTAGAACAGCACCTGGCCCGACGCTCCCTTGCGGGAGCGCGGTGCCAAGTAGCTGCCTCTAATCGTCAAGGACCTTGCGGCCCAGGTTGGTCGTTTTGTGGGAAGCAGTTACCTGACGCTCGCGCGTCATTCGAGTTATCGGCAGCCCGCCGGTTCGGCTGGCGGCCGTCTACGAGTTGAATCGCTCAGTTCTCGTCATGGTCCTCCATCTGGTTCCACGATTCCGGGAACGCCCGTTCCCGTGTGACTCAATAAATCTACCCAGTTGTTCAGCGGTTTTCCACAACCGTAGGCCATTTTCCAGCCGCGAAGTACGATCAGCCAGCCGGAAATCGGTGCAGCCGGCGGAAATCCCCCCGTGGTGGGTGCGACTTGCTCTGGCCTCCGTCACCGAGAATCGCTGGACTTGGGTTCGGATGCAGAACCCTTGCTGTCTGGCGGCGGCTCGGTCGTGATCGACGGCAGCGGCTGGTCGATCGGCCGCCCGAACGTGTCCACCGGGTGCCGGAAACTGAACTGAAAGTCGGCCGGGCTCTTCCGATCTGCGGAAACCACA
>CAZAQY010000357.1:0-7382 GCA_964486845.1 uncultured Pirellulaceae bacterium | reverse complement strand
CCTGGGCTTGGTTCGTTCCCGTCACCGTACACGTCGGATTCGATGCTGATATATCACTGGGTGTCTGATTTACGTGCCACACCTCTCACCAGCCACCAGTAGAGCACAGATGACGAGCGAACTCAATGACGGCATTGGCTTTATCAAAGGGCCGGCCCCCCTGCAGTGGATGAAGCGGAACAAGTGTCGCGTTCACGGGCGTTTCAGCCTGTGGCCCCGGTGTCGCGACGTGGCCGCTGGCCGCGATCCGGCAGGGGCTTGCTTGCCGCGGAGGTGAACAGCTGCGGGGCCAAGCGAGTTGATCGCTGGGCCCCGTCTTGAACGCCACAATTACGGACGGCTGCGTTTCCGTTAAAGCTGCTCGTCCTCAGGGAAGCGGAATCGGGGTCGCGTTGGGGCGAGGTGGCAGCCGCAACGACGGGCGATTGGGAAGCGTGATCGGGCGCAAGTCTCGGTTTACTGCCCCCCGTCGAAGAGTTTGCAGTGACCGAGTCCCCGGAATCGGGATTGGGGTCGCCTTCGCCTTGTTCCCGCCCGTCGGAGGCAGGTACAACGTAAACGGGCCCGGGTGGGGCCTCTCGTACGGACGAGCCTTCAACATTGTCCCCAGCGTCACGGTTTGGTTCGGCCCGGGTAACACCGCCGCTCCCTCAGGCAAATCGCCTGCCGAGGGTGGACAGGCATGGGCGTTGGAAGTAGCCAGGCCGACGTAGCACAACGTAGCCAACACAGTGGCAGCAAGCAAGCGTTTCATCGTTCATTCCTTTCAGTTTGTGTCTTGATCAACGGTCGCCGAACACGATGGGACTGGGAGCACGGGCAGAGCCCACCAAGCGTGCAGCTTGTCTGGCTCCCGGGACAGCCGTATTTTGGGATCCGCCCTCTTCCGTCTTCATCTTGTACGCGGCAGTCGCACGTTGTGACGGGCGCGTCAGCGATTTTTCCTGTCAGCATGCCGCTGGTGCTGGACGCTCGTCCGACGTGAGGCAAGCGTCTTGATCTGGCCATCGCGAAAAGTCTCCGGATTCTTGTCACAGCCGGCGATCCCGCCGTATTAGATGGCAGAGAGGTTTCACAACAAACGCTTGCCTGAAGGAGATTTGCCATGTTGCGACGGGTTCTGACTGCTGTGTTTGTCCTGGGGGGCTCTGTGCTGGCGGCCAACAATGCCTACGCCCAATTCATCACGTTTGGCCCCAACGGGTCCGTCGGGATCCAGAATGGAGCGGGCAGCTACACCTACGTTTATCCGGGCCGCTTGAATCCCTGGGCCAATCTGGCCGTGCCGGGGAGCACTCAGCAGCTGCCCAACGGCCAGATTTGGCAGGGCTGGGACGGCCAAGTCCACGGCAACGTGGTCGACCCCTCGACGGGCGACATTCACGTGTTCATGAACAAGGGCGGCAATGGCGGCAACAAGTTCAACGGGTTCATCGAGGAACCGGCGGGCAATGCCAACAAGCAGGCTCGGCAGGCCAACACTTCAAAATCGAAGGCGAGCGAGGCCAAGCCATCAGCTGGTTTGAACAAGCGAAACTGGCAATCGGGTGGAGTAAACTGGCTGAATCCTCAGCCCGAACCGCCAGCTCCGATGTTCAAGTTCGGCAGGCGATGAACATCGGCAATGAACCCGGTGGCGTACAAAGACGAATGCCTCGGCAAATGCCGGGGCATTTTCATGCGCTGACGGTGACGGTTAGAGAAACTGCGAACGCCTAGTCGGCCGCGATGCGAGCCGGGCGGCGGGACATCTTGGGAAGGTCTCCCTGATGGACGAGCCTGCCCGGCGGTGATATGCTTCTTGGAAGAGCCCTACTTCAGCAACTCTTCGCTCGGAGCGATCCTCGTGACCGACGACCCGCATCGCCAGCGAACCGATGAAGCCGTGGATGACAGCCCGTCCGCCGAGCCGTTCGCGGCGTACGTCGAACCGATTAGCCAATTGCTCCCCAAGACCCCGGTCCTGCATCGCATCCGCGACTCTCAGTTGCTGGAAGTCGTTGGCCGGGGTGGGATGGGGACCGTCTACAAAGCCCGGCATTTGCGGTTGGGCAAGGTCCGAGCGGTCAAGGTCCTGTCGCCACAACTGCTCGACAACCAGGAGGCCGTCGAGCGATTTCGGCTGGAAATCGAGAATTGCGGTCGGCTGGAGCACCCCAATATTGTTCAGGCCCTGGATGCAGGCGAGGAGCACGGCATCCAGTTCCTGGTCATGGAATTCGTCGAAGGCATGGATCTGGCGCAGCTCGCCAGCGCCTACCAGCAGCAGTCGCGAGCGATCCCGATCGCCACCGCCTGCGCCCTGGTGCGTCAGGCGGCTCAGGGATTGCACCACGCCCATCAACACTTCCTGGTGCACCGCGACATCAAGCCATCGAATCTTATGCTGAGCAAGTCGGGCACGGTCAAGATCCTGGACTTGGGGCTGGCCCGATTCGTCGCAGAGCATTTGCCGGGCACGCGTCTGACCCTAACTCACAGTCCGATGGGGACCTGCGATTACATGGCGCCCGAACAGTGGAGCGACGCCAGCGCCGTCGATATTCGAGCGGATATCTACAGTCTGGGGTGCACGCTGTACTTTCTGCTGACCGGAAAGCCTCCTTACGCGGGCGAGAACTTCCGCAGCCTCGCGAAGAAGCAGCTTGCCCATCAGCACGCGCCCCTGCCGGACGTCCAGCAGGAACGTCCCGACGTGCCGGCCGAGTTGTCGTCGGTGCTGCGGCGGATGATGGCCAAGTTGCCCGAGGACCGTTTCCGCGAGCCCCTCGAGGTCGTACAGGCCCTGGATCCGCTGGTGGGTCCCGAACTGAAGGAGAGCGAGCTGGCTTCGCTGACCGGCGCCCTCCAGCGATCGGCGCGGCCGACCGACCTGCACCTGCCTTCCTCTCTGACCGAAACGCACAGGATTCGACCAAGTGCGCCCGGGGGCGAGCCGTTGAGCGCCAAGCGGCGCCGCCGTCAGGTTTGGCGGTGGGCCACGGCGCTGCTCCTGTTCGTGTTCCTGGCGCTGGGCAGCTGGATGCTGTTTTCCCTGGGGCGCGGACCATCGCGCTTGCCCGACGAGGTCTTGGCCGAGAATCTGGTGTCGCTGCCCGGACTGAACGGAAAGTGGTGGTTCGACGAGATGCCCTGGTACACGCCGTTTGTGCGGATCGCGCTGGTTCGGGGGATCGCCCGCGGGGATGCCACCGAAGTCCTCGGTCCCGAAACGGCGACGTATCTCGACCCGGACATCCCGGGCGTGCAGCGCTGGCTGCTAGGTGCGACGGACCGCTGCCGGCCGCAATTGTCGCTCCGGCAGCGGGCCCTGCTGGATGCCCTGATCGCCATCTCGCGGGAAGAGCTTGACGATGAACAACTGAAGCAACGCCTGAGTGCCAGCTATCAGGACTTTGCCGCTGGAGGTGCAACTTCGGAACCGGAGCCCGCGGATCGGTACACGCTGGCCGTGCTGGAGCATAAACTGGCCGAACTGGGCAACGATCAGGCCTTGGCCGAGCGAGCGCTGGCTTCGTACGATGCCGCAGCCAAGCTATTGGATGCGTTGCCCGATCCGCAGTCCAGGCTGGGTCTGCTGTGTCGGGCGGACTCGGCCTGCCTGTGCTACATGGTATTGCGGGATTTCGACGCCGCGTCGGAGCGATTTGAACAGGCTGCGGTGGCCGACGCCCCGCTGCTGCTTCGCGTGGAAGCTCTCGCCAGTTACGGCCAGGCGGGCCGGGTGGCGGGCCGCTACGAGAAAGACGAGGCCCTGAACTTGGCCCAGCGAATCGTGGACGCATCAGCGCTCGCCCCGGACCATCCGCTGCGGGCGCACGTCCGCGAACGCTGGGCCTGGAGTCTGATGGACCAATGGAAAGTCGAACAGGCCTATCAGTTGTTCGTCGAGGCACACAGTCTGCGCGAGTTCAATCGGACCCGTAACCCGCTGGCGGCGATTTACGTGCTGCACAACTTGCACGGCAAGGCGATGGCCCAACGCTACCGCGGCAAGGTCGCCGCCGCAAGAGCGGAATACGAGGAGGTCCTGGCTAAGATCAACGTCGAGTTGACGGCCGTGGCGCGGCGCGATGTGCGGCCGACTGGCAGGCAGCGTTACGCCTGGGACCTGCGGGAACGCCAGAGCAATGCCCTGGAACGTCGTGCCGATTGCGAGCTGTACGAGGGAGCGGCTTCCGCACCGCAGAGCGTGAAACTCCGGGAGGCTGCCGATAACTACCAGCAAGCGGGCGAGTTGGCGGTCGATCCGGCCGCGCAGGTCGTGCACGCCTGCAAATCCTGCCTGTGCTTGGCGCTGCGAGGTGACGTCGCCGCGGCCGAGGATCGCTTCAGCCGCGACGAGGTCCGAGCTCGGGCGATCATCGGCCAGGGGCAGGAGCGGGTCCGCATCGCCCGTCAACTGACCGCGGCGGTCCTGGCCTACAAGAAAGCCGCGGATCCGGCCGGCGGTCGCGACGCGCTGCGGCGTTTCCTTGACCGGCTGGACCTCGATCCCTACCCGGCAGATCGGCTGCGGCGGGAGAACTTGGAAATGCAGCTGCTGGCCCTGGAGCTGTTGATCTCGTCCCAGAGCAGTGCCCCGGACGCCCCCCCCGCGCCGCTGGAGGACGTCGAGCGTCTTGACCGGCTGCTGACCGCATTCGAACACCGGCTGGAATCTTACGCGGCGGTGGAAGGCATGCTGCCGTTCCTGAGAAGGTTCTTTGAGTTGGGCATCTCGGCCAGCGGCGAGCAGGCCCCGGAGCGCACCCGGCGTCTGATCCTGGCGTCGCGAGGCCCCGGCCGCGGCTTGAAGCCCGACGCCCTGAACATCCTGTTTCAGGTCCAAGCCGAACGGACGTTCGTCGTCGGCGTATGGCCGGACGGAACCACGGAGGCATTCCGGCTGGAAGGCGTCGGCCGGGAACGGTTGAAGCAGCAGCGGGCTGGCGGTGGCGGCCGTCCCCTTCCGCCGCTGCCCGCGGACCTCGTGCGGGCGGTGGCGGCGGCCGCCGACGCGGGGACGCCGGCCGCGTGCCTGTGGTTGGATGACGTCTGTTGGCCCGATACGCAACAGCAGGCGGCCCTGGTGGAGGAGGATTTCCCCTGGCCCGAGGTGCGTGAGAAAGTCGTTCTCCAGTAACGTAGGCGCACCGCCCGCGTCGAGTCGGGAAAGCGAGGTTAGTTCGTGGACGAAGCGGAATTGCAGTCACGCCTGAGTCGGATCTCGACGATGTGGACCTTGCTGGGCGAGGCCCACGCGGTGCCGAAAGGCAGCGCGCAAGCCGCGCTGGCCGCGCTGATCGAGCGTTACCAGGGCGCCGCCTACCGCTACCTGCTGGGCGCCGTGCGGAATCCGGATGTCGCCGACGAACTGTTCCAGGAGTTTGCCCTGAAGCTGACCCAAGGCGCGTTCCGCTCGGCGGATCCGCAGCGGGGCCGTTTTCGCGATTATCTGAAGAGCACCCTCTATCACCTCGCCGTGGATCACCAGAAACGCCAGCGCAAGGCGTACGTCTCCCTCGACGAGCAAGTCGCTGAGCCGGCGGCTGGGGCCTGGGATCCGGACCAGGCGGACGAACAGTTCGTGCAGCACTGGAGGGACGAAATCCTGGCGAAAGCGTGGGCCGCGTTGCGTGCCGGGGAAGGTGCCGGCGGTCAGCCCTATTTCAGTGTGCTCAAGTTTCGCGCCGAGCATCCCGGTGCCTCGTCGGCGGAGATGGCGGCGCGGCTGAGCGAACAACTCCGGCCGGAAACCCCGTTTACCGAAACGGGCATTCGCAAGACGCTGCAGCGCGCCAGGACGCATTTTGCCGAAGCCTTAGTCGCCGAAGTGGCCCGCTCGCTGGGAGATCCGACCGACGACGAATTGGAGGACGAGTTGATCGCCATTGGCCTGCTGGACTACTGCCGCTCCGCGTTTCATCAGCGACGGAACGAGCGATCCTTGGAACCGCGATCCGGCACATGAGGGCCATTCCGCGTTGCTAGTGCCGTTTCCAGTTTCTAACTTCCTCGTTCTCTAAAGTGCGGTTGCGTCAGATCTTTGACGCGACGCACACGCCTGACGAATCTGAGAGCGCCAAGGTTCGATAGCAATGCTCCGTTGACCGTTACGCCAAGCCAGATAGCTCTCGATGGCGGCTTGTTGCTCTTCGTGAGTTCGGTGATCTGAGTTTTCCAAGGCGAATTTCTTGAGGGCGGTGAACTGACACTCGATACGGTTGAGCCACGACGCATTCGTTGGCGTCAGGTAGAATTTGACATTGTTTTGTTTCGCCCAACTTTGCACCTCGGCCTTAAGGTGGGGACCATAATTGTCCATGACAACATGCAACGTTTCCTTCTTGGAGTAGCGGCCGCGGATCCATTTAAGGAACGTGAGAAACTCGGTCCACCTCTTTCTTGCGTGGAATTGACCAAACAACTTTCCGGTTTCCAGGTCGTAGGCTGCCAGAAAGTGACGTACACCGCCTTTGCGACTGTAGGTGGCACGAAGACGTTCTACCGACTTTTTTCCCTTCTTGGAGAGGCACTGGCCGTGACGCGGTTGGAGGTTCAGTGGACCAAACTCGTCGACGCAAATCCGGCGTCCGTTGGCCGGGCGACGCGCGTAAAGACGCCGGATTCGCCGATACTTGGGCCAGAATTCGGGGTCCGTGGATTCCTTCCAGGTTTTTGTGTGTCGCCAGTTGATCTCGCATCGCTTCAGCAGGGTGCGCAGCCATTCCAAACTGATCCGGCCAATGATCTTCTGGCTCACCAAGTATTCGCGGAGTTTACTGAGTGACCACTGAGTCATACCGATCAATGCCTTCGGGGATGAGAGTGCGACCTCTGCAATCTGCTCGACCACGTCCGCAAAGAATCTTCGGGGACCGCCGGGACTATGGAAGACCGGATACCACTCAATTGCCTTCAATCCGCCGCGGTTGAATCGATGAATGATTTCTCGGACCCACCTGACGCTGTACCCCACAAGCCGGGCGATCTCCCGATTGCGGACTCGTCCGCAAGAGAGCAAAATAACCCGTGCATGGGAACTATTAACGTGATTGCTCCGCTGTCGCTTCAATTGATGCAATCTGCGTCGCTCGTAAGGTGTCACTCTCCGTACTCGTACTTGGACCATCCTGGGAGCCTCCGTGTCAAAACGTCTAACACTCACGATACGGAGGTTCCCTTTACCAAATTTCCTTCGTGCTAGCGAATAACCCCTTGCACTGCTAGCACTTAGATACGTCAAGCTGGGAAGTTAGAAACTGGAAACGGCACTAGGACGCGAAAGTTGCCTTCTGTGCATCGCGGTGTTGGCGAGGTGTTCACCGCGGGCGGTTTCTGGGGGGGCTTGCGAAGAAGGTGGACATGCTATTCTGCTCCCAGGTTTGGTTCTTTTTCCA
>CAZAQY010000356.1:0-7405 GCA_964486845.1 uncultured Pirellulaceae bacterium | reverse complement strand
CCCGGCGCTGATCGTCTTCCCGCTGAAAACGTTGGCGTCTCGCCCGCCGGCGCCAACGTCACGCTGTCTGCTTACTTTCGATCCAGGACGACACAGGAACGGCGTTACAACGCCGCAATTGATTGCTGGTTCGACATTGAGAGCTACCTGCGATATCGGCATCTGGCATGCGCGATAACAAAAATGATACTTCGGATATCGCCAATCCGCTAGGCCAGCCTGAAGAAGCTGCGGCTGTAACGCGATCGGCGTCGCTCGGGTGACCACCCGGCGATGACAATCCCTAACAACCTTAGGTTGTTAATGTTAGATCGCGTGGTTCCCGCCTACCGGACACACTTTTTCAGACTGGCGCGGGAGTTGCTACCGCCTCGGTGACGGAACTGGGATGCGATGGAGGACTGGCGTCGACAGGTCGAGCGGGATCAAGCTAAACGGAAGCTGGAGACTCGCCGCTGAGTGGCCCCAGACGAATGCCAGTCTTGCTCACGGTGGGCAAGTGACGGCGGCGATCATCCGGCACCAAGCCGAGGGCCGTTCTTTGGCCGCGAATCACCGCCATCCCCGTCATGGCAACGCCGGGGTGCGCATTGGCGAGCGGCAGCTCGACGGGCATTGCCAGGGGCACGAATGATCAACGCAAGACCCACACTCCGGTCCAATCACTCTGAAAATGAAAGGGATGGCGGCTGCCGCAAAAGGACCCATGAACTGCGACCTCACCATCGGCATCCCTGTGAGGAACGAGGAAGAGTCGATCGGCAAGTGTCTGCGGGCCGTGCTCGCAAGCGACCTGCCGACGCACACGGAGATCGTCGTCTGCGACAACGCCAGCACCGACATGAGCATGGCCTACGTGCGGGAATTCGATGACGAGCGGATGCGCATCGTCCAGGAATCGACGCTGGGTAAAGTCTTTGCGATGAACAGCATCATCGAGCACTCCAAGTCGGAATACATCATCTTCTGCGACGCGGATGTGCTGCCCGCGAAAGACACCTTCATCAAGATGCGCGAGCGTCTGGTCGACTCGGACCTGCACGCGGTCGGAATCAACCTGCTCGACGTCTCAAAGGACGCGTTCTTCCAATGGTGGTACAGGCAGATGGCCAAGATCGAGAAGGACGAACTCGCTAACAACTGTATGGGCGGCTGTTTCGGCATACAGAAGCGGCGGTTTGGCAAGTTCCCGCCTGTCTTGTCCACAGATTTCTACATGAGCGCGTACTATCACTACGGCAACGGGAAGTGCGTGCGATTCGACGACATCCACGCGTTCTACAAGCGGGCCAACACCTTCAAAGACGTGTTGATGAAGAAGATCAGAAACAGGCTCAAGTACCTCCAGATCAAACTGACGCACGCGGACCTCGCCGGCTTCCAGTACGAGCCGCCTGTCGATTACAGGAGGCTGACGAAGAACCTCAGCTTTGCCACCTTCGTTGCCTTCCTGTTCTACGCGTTCTTCGAGACAGTGGCGTTCATTGTCGGCACTGCGATCTTCATCGTCAAGTTCAGGCGCATCGGCTACAGTTGGAGGAAGGCCAGGTCGACGAAGTTGCAGGATGTAGATCCGGCAGCGTTGCCTGAGGTCCTGGACGCATGAAAGAGATCTACCTGACCGTCGACGACTGTCCGACAGCGGACTTCAGGAATAAGGTGGACTTTCTGTCAGCCAAGGGCATACCTGCGATCTTGTTCTGCGTCGGCTGCCAGATGGAGGAGCAACCTGACGACATCATTTACGCCATCAAGAAGGGATTCGTCATCGGCAATCATTCCTATGACCATCCGAAATTCTCTACGATCCCGCTTGACATCGGCGAGACGCAAATAGCACGGACAGACAGCATCATCGAGGGACTATACAAGAAGGAGCGGGTCAAGAGGCCCATTAAGGTATTCAGGTTCCCGCACGGCGACAGGGGGACTGAAGAGACCAGGCAGGGGTTCCAGTCTGTCTTGAGGACGCTCGGTTACCGGCAGCCTGCGTTCGACCGCATCACCTACGGATGGTACCTGGACTCGATGGTGTCTTGCTATCTCGACACCTATTGGACATACGATTCCAGAGACTACACAGTCGCGCGCTACAGGTCTATGGGCAACCACAGCCCGTACGGGTTCAGCAGCCCGTCCTTGGTATTCGAGAGGATGCAGGCAGATGCCCCGGAGCAAGGCAAAGGCCTGCATTTTGGTGGCTCGAATGACATCTTCCTGATCCACGACAACGAGCTCACCGCCGACCTGTTTGTCGACGTGATCGAGAGGCTTTGCCAGATGGCGGTGCGATTCAAGCTGCCATTGTTCTCTTAATCCTGTCGCAATCCCTGCACAGGAATAACGCCTCGAGCCCTGTCATCATGGTTCAAGTTCCTGCTGTATCCGTACAGGATGGAGGCGCCTTCTGCGCTTCTAAACCACAGGACGGTGAGGATCGTGCCGTTCTGGCTGTCCACTTCCTCCTTGCAGATCGGGTAGACAGGGATCGGGCCGTTGTACTCGAAGTATGGCCGGGCCTGGTCCTTGAGCACCGCCTCGTAGATGTCCCAGTGCTTCTTGTCACTGATGATAAACGGATCGCGTGAAGGCAGGATGACCACGCTTCCCTCCGCGGGCGGCTTGTCCAAGTCGATGGCAGCCTCAAGGGCCGACTCCTCGTACTCTGCCGTCGTGTCGGTGGAATAGTACCGCCGCGCCGTGTTGGCTTCGACAAGGCGCCGTGCCACGGCAGGTGAATCCACTCGCGACCTGACGCGGAACAGCGGGAGCTGCCCTTTCGCATATTCGAAGCCCGCGCTCGTCCTCGTCCCGAGAACCTGGCCTATGTTCTCCTTTCCGAGGGTCTGCAGTCGTGCGTAGGCTTCATCGCGCGCATCAATGAGCCGTGCGCCGCTGTCATGCAAGCGTTGGAGCTGCGTCGAGAACTCACAAGTCAATTCGACGATGTCGCCCAATCCCGGGACCCGGACGATGACAGGCAGTTCGTTTTCCATGGTCGGCTCGCGCATCGCTAAGAGAACAGGTGATGCATGCACAAACAAAACTCTTCCGTCCAAGTGTGCTAACAGAATTCTCTCCGAAGCCTTTGACGCCAAACTAGAATTGGATTGAGTCTAAACGGGGGAGTCTGGTGAAAGAAGGGGGCCGACGGCTAGGGGACATCAGAATCCACAGTTCCCTGGGATCTTCTCGATCATGTTGGCCTGTGGCCGGTTGAGGAAGGCTTGCTCGACCAGATTCACGGAGATATGCTAGTCTCCGCACGCCTTGAACTCGTCTTCGGTCGCCGGCCACATCATCACCTCGCTGAATCTGAAGACGGTTATCGCTCCAGGTACCAGTACGCAGGGGGCATGTCGACGACCTCGGCGTCCTTCTGTTGTTCTACTTCGGCAGGCGGAAAGAACTCAGGCCACTGCTGACGTGGCACGGAAAGGCCGTGCGCGACGGCAAGTAGAGCAAGCTGGTCGCCGCTCTCGCCTACACTCTTATCCAGAATTACGTCAGTGGGGCAATGCCACGCGACATCGTATCGCTCTTCGGCGACGGGGAAATTCGAAAAGGGGCGACGATCGACGATGGCACGCTCGACTTCGCGACGCCTCGCGGCACCGCCGGCGAGCAATACCCGGAAGTTGCGCCAGCGACCGTGCGCGGCCGGATTGGGGCGGTCCTTCATGTATCCGGTGTGCCAGGTCGTAGCGAAGACCCTGCGAAACGCCTTTATGAGCTGTTTCGTTTCCGCTTCCCCCTGCGGACCTTGTGAGTCGGCCCACTCGAAATTGTCACCACCAATCACCACGGACTCGTCGTGGTAGCACAGCACCTTCTGGTCCGCGCCGCGCTCGTCAACGTGGTTCACAGAAAGCTCCGTGGTCCCGGCTCCCATGTCGACGATCATGTACATGCCCGGCGTCATTCGCGGGTCGAGCGACAGGGATACGATCGGTGCGACGGTCTCGGGCAAGACTGCAAACGGTCGCGAGCTGCGATCCGGGACGACTTCTTTCAGAAGCTGCTGCAGTCGCGGTCTGAGCTTCTCCAGTACGGCCCCTTGTTCAATTGGGAACGATTTCTCCCCAAAGACCGATTCCCACGCAGACTGGATAATGTGCAGGTATCGGACCTTGAGCGACTCCTTCTCGAAGTGGTTCATGGGGGCAGCCATGTTCAGGAAGACCCGCGGCTCCCCATGAGGATGGCTTGCAACGATATGTGCCCTGACCCTTTCGAGAATCCACGACAAGTAGCATGCCACGAGCAGGTCAGGCTCTGGCCCTGTTGCGAATGTCTCCTGCTCGACGGGCCCGTCGTGAGGACGCAACAACTGGACTTTCAGCGACCGATAGAGCGTTCCGCCAGATGCCTCCGCCGCCTGCCTACCGAAGAAAAGGCGTCCGTCGTACAACCGTACGAGAGAAGGAACGGCGAACCAGGGATATCCGTCCATCCGCTGATCTAGGACGAGCACATTGGCTTGCTTGGCACCGCGAGTGCGCAGCATAATTTTGGTCGAGTGAGTGCCGAAATCAAGCCCCACGATGACCGGTGGTACCTCCTGACGCGGTTGCGGTTGTGCCGGAGGTGGCTGGGAGGAAGATGGTGTTGGCTGCGGGGTGGGCCGAGATTGCCGCGTCGTCGGCGTCCTGGCGGGCGCCTTTTTCGGTGCGGGACGAATCGGTGGCGGTGCTTTCGGTTCAGGCGGCGTGGCACGATGTCCTGTGAGCCAACCCAAGACTCTGTCCCAGATGTTCATCCTGCTGCTCCCACCTTCTACGCGCGACGTACTTCAACCAGACAGGCTGCCACGGGATCGGACAACCGCGCTGCCACGTCCCGAGTCTGTTCCAATTGGCTCACCTTTGCCTCGTAGTCGGCGGCCGCCTTCTGAAGTTGACCGCGGAATGCTGGCAGGATGCGGTCACGTCCCCGCAATTCCGCCGTTTGCAGCTTCCTCTCAATCATGTTCCGATGATGTTGGTACTCGGCCTCCATGACCCTTCGGCGGCGGGTGAACAACGCCTCGTTCTCGCGTTGTTCGCGTTCAAGCAACGTACGATTACGTCTCCTCACTTCGGACAGCACTCGCTCCCATACCTCCGTTGGCATCGAGGCGCCCGACTCGGCGCGATCCCACTCCATGCCTTGTTCGGTCGCTAGGTAAAGTAGCCGTTCCCCGGCTTCCGGCTCCAAGAGACATTGCCCTTCGCGCGACCAAACTGCCGGTTCCAGGATCCGTCTTGCTCGGATGCCTTCGACGGTATGAGAGAAGACAACAACGAAATACGTCCCGGGTTGAAGCTCCACGTCGCGTTCTGGGGACAACACAACCACCGCCTGGCCGACTCTGGCGCCTGGATCCTGCAATTGCGGTTTTATCGCATCCACCGCAGCCTTTAGAAGCGGGTGGGATACGTTGAGAAGTTCTACTTCGGGATGGCGGAACGCGACGTCACCTTGGGTTGTCAAGAGTAGCCGGCCCCCCCGACTGCGATCGATCCAAATCGGCCCGCCTAGGGCGGCACTTTGGATAGCACTCCGCAATTCGTCGCTCATCCGAAATCCGTAGACTCCTGGCTGCTCTTCCCACAGTCCGAGTCCGGGGTGGTGTGACTCCAAGTAGCTTCGCAAGACCGCGAGCATTGCCTCTTCGCTGACGAATCGTCCAAGCCGTCCGACTCGCTGCATCTCTTCACGGATGTACTCCTCGTGCCCAAATAACTCCCCGGCGCTCCGTTCGAGTTGCTCCAAATGAACCCGTCGCTGGTCGACGGCGCGGGCCGCCTGCTCGACCCGTTTCTCAGCCTCCTCCGGGGTCAGTCGGCCGCTGACGTAGTCCCGCTGCAACTCGCGAACGGTTTCGCCCAGGATCGTTTCCAGATCGCCGATGCTTTCACGGAAAATGCCGATTCGGTCGTACAAACGGTAGAGAATTCGATCCTCGACGGTGCCCTCGACCACGAGATTGTGGATATGCACCACGTCGGACTCCTGCCCGAAGCGGTCGACGCGTCCGATCCGTTGTTCGAGAACCATCGGATTCCACGGCAGATCGTAGTTCACCAGGTGGTGGCAGAACTGAAAATCCAAGCCCTCGCTGCCCACCTCGGTCGAAACGAGCACTCTGATTGCCGGGTCCTCGCGGAACTGACGCATTCGTTTGCCCCGCTCGTCCAGGTCCGGTCTGTGCGGATTGGACGGGACATCGCCGGAAATCCGCAGGGTTGGATAGCCGCTCTGAGCGAGACGTTGCTCAAGGTACTTGGATGTTCCGACAAAGAACGTGAATATCAGGACTTTGGCGTCCGGCTCCTCTGCCCAAGCCACACGCAGAATCTCTAGTAGTTGCTGGAATTTCGAGTCGCTGCCCGACCATGCGGCCGGAGGCGATGGCCTCCCGACTTCGGCGCGCCCGCCGATCCGTATATCGCCAGGCAGGATGTCCGAGATCTCGACCGCCTCGTCGTCGGAAGCTGCGGGCGCACCGCCGTGAGCCTCGACGGCAGCAGGCAGGCAGCTAGCTGCCTGCCTCGCACGTTGGATCTCGCCGAGACTCAAGCCCTCGCGTATCCAACCTAAGCTCGCGGCGCCCTTAACGAGCCGCTGGTACATTTCATCTTCTTGCTGCGTCCACCGGCAGCGAAAAACGGCCGCTCTTCTTGCCGCGGCGTGTTCCTGGACATCTCGCTTCCGGGTTCGAGTAACGATGGATGCCAACGGGTGGAGATCCTGAACTCGACGTTCCAGCTCAATCCAACCGCGGCGGTCGTCTGGACAGCCTGCTTCCATCTCCTGGATCACCTGCGTCGCAACGGGATCACGGAAGGCTTGCTACGTTCCAGCACCGATGAAGATGCGTTTCAACAACTCCGCGGCTTGTCGTAGGGAATCCGGCTGACGAGTCCGGATCAAGAGTCCCGCCTCGTGGATGTCGCGATGCTCACGTAGTTCTCGGTCGAAAACGTCTGCGTCACGAAACTCCGTGGGGCGAAGGGCATTGAGCAGCGTGAACAGATCCCGATTTCCCAAATGCAGTGGAGTCGCTGTGAGCAGCACAACGCTGTCGGCCAACTGCCCGAGATCTCGCAGCATCTCCGAAATCTGCGTCTCGGGGTTTCTGGCGTGGTGAGCTTCATCAACGATGACCAAGTCAATGTGGTCGACTTCAGCGGCGAGACGTTCCAGGAGTTCTTCGTTACGCAGCGTCTGCATCGAGATGATTGCGCGCAAACGACTTCGCCGCGGGTTCTGCTGGCGCTCGATGTAGTCCAGCAGCATCCGTTTGTCGTAGACGTCAAACTCCTGGTCGAACTTCCGGTTCAACTCCTCTCGCCATTTGTCACGTAATCTTGCACTTTAGGAGAAATGTTCCAGTCAAGAAACTGATCTTGACCGAAAACCC
>CAZAQY010000355.1:0-7407 GCA_964486845.1 uncultured Pirellulaceae bacterium | reverse complement strand
CTCGCCTGAAAGCCATCGAACGGCGGCGGGCTGAGTTGATGGCGGAACTCGGTGGGTGATGCTGGCGTGCCCATCAGCACGTTCCCGTTTGTGCCGTACCGTGAAGGAAGTCGAAATGAAGATCCACGAGTCAATGAGTTCCCGGATGAACGCGACGTCGTCCACGTCATCCGCCAGCACCCCCACACCGCCGGGGACTTGGCCGAAAAGCGTATTCCAGAGTCCCTTCCCAATGATGCCGTTCGGGTACGCGGCAATGAATCCGTGCTTGTCCGCCAGTAGGCTGAACCCCGTCATGCCGGCCATCCCGGAGCCGCTCCCGCCAGATCCGTGAAAGGCGATCACGAGAGGCAGTAGCCGCCCGTCGCTGTGCCCTGGGGGCAAGTGAAGCAGACAAGTCCGCGTGAGCGTTCCCACCTGCAACGTGATCTGGGAATCGTCAGGTCCCGGCGCGGGTGCCGTTGCTTTCGTCGTGGGTGAAGCGGGCAATTTGCCAGGCAGGATTTCGATCCTCCGGGCCGCGCGCGTGTCACCTTCCTTGACGTAAGTCACCGTGACCTGGCCGGCCGCCTTGATGTCCGCGAGCTTCCTGGCTTGGCCGCCCTCCGTGATCTCGGTGTGGTTGGTGACCGTGAACGTCAGTTCGCGTGCTGCCGCGACAACCAAGTGTCCGCCGTCCATGTCCACCTTCTTCACCGTGCCGGTCTTGGTCTGTTCCGCGACCGTTTCTTCTCGCGGAGCGACGGCTTCGCCTTCGTCGCCCGGTAACCGCCGCGGCGATCCACGCAATGGGAACGCTCTGCGAGGTTGATCTCAGAGGCTTTCCGGCCAAGTAGGGTGGTGGCGTTCAGAGCACGGCCGCCGGCCGGTCGTGCTGGCCGGCGGTGTTCTTTATACTGGCTGGCGGGCTAGACCGTTCACCCAGCGCGCTGCAAAGAGCGAGTCGTGGCCGCCGCAGAATCCGGAGTTGACTGTGCAGGACTGGGGTGAATCGGTCTCGAAACGCCGGCCTGGGCGTGGCCGATATGCCGCCTGCCGATCACCCGGCGGGCGACTTCATCGGCTAGCCTCGTGAAAATCGGGTGGGGAGCTGGCCCGGTGCTGGATGATCGACGGCGTGCGGTCCACGGCCTGACGATGGCGAAAGTCCGCCATCGGCGATAGATTACTCCACTCCCGAAACGCCCCCGCAACGATCAGCCCCAACCCAATGAACGAGGTCCGACCATGAGCACCGTAGACGTTCGTTACGTCTTCCTCCTGGCTTTCGTCGCTCTGTTGCGGTCGGTCGCCACGGACGCGGCCGGACATCAGCGACCGATCTTGGCGGAATCACCGGAACGGCCACGCTTCGAGCTGCGCGACCGCGACTGGCCCGGCAAGGTCGGCGAAGCCAGCGTCTGCCTGTGGAAAGACGACGCCTTGGCCGCCTGCTCGATCACCATCGACGACAATACCGCGCCCGACCACGCCTGGTGGCAGCAGATGTCGAAGAAATACGGCCTGCGGGTCACGTGGTTCATTGTCACCAGCAGCGTTGGACGAGGTTGGGGTGGCACCTGGGAGGGCTGGCAGCGGCTGCACGCCCAGGGACATGACGTCCAATCGCACACGGTGAACCACCTGCGTACCACGTCGCCCACCTGGAAGGGCGTTGAGGCCGAGTACACCGATTCGATCCGCCAGATCGAGGCCGCCATGCCAGGCCACAGAGTGCTGGTGCTGGCTTATCCCGGCGGCAAGGATCAGGACAAGCTGAATGACCCAACGCTGGCTGCCAAGCATTACATCGGTTGCCGAGGTGGGACGGGCCTCATCAACCCGGCCAACCGGATCAACTACGTGCGGACGAACAGTATCGGCGAGCTGCATGTGGACGATCCCAAGGCCCCCTGGGCCGACATGCAGGCCCTGTTCCAGAAGAACGCGCGTAAAGACTCCGTTTACCGCGGCTGATATTGCACGCATTACCACCAGGTTAGGCCCGAAGTGCGCGAGCAGGAGGAGAAGAAGTTGGCCTTTGTGCATCAGCGTATCCAGAACAACGACCTGTGGCTCGGTCTGTTCCGCGAGGTGGTGCAGTACGGTCAGGAACGCGACACGGCGCACCTGGAAGTGAAGTCTGCCGCTGCCGACAAGATCGTGCTGAGCCTGACGGACGAAATGGACGGCAAGCGGTTCGACTTTCCCTTGACCGTCAAGGTCCGCGTGGCTCCATCCTGGAAGGCGGTGAGGGCTGAACAAGGTGGCCGCGCGGTGGAAGCGAAGTCACTGGAGCACGACGGAGCCACCTACGCTCTGGTGCAGGTCGTGCCGGACCGAGGGGGTGTCAGCCTGGAAAAACAACGCTGATTCCGAGGGAGGGACCAAGGGATGCCAATTCACGACCGGTTGCTTGTGGTCGCGCTGGCCGTGGTCGCTCACGTCGCTGATGCGGCGGAGACCTACCGGAACCCGATCATCGACGAGAACCTTGCCGACCCCGCCGTCATCCGCCACGACGGTACGTACTACCTGTACGCCACGGGCGCGGTCGATGGCGACAACGGCTATCGCGTCTACACGTCGGTTGACTTGGTGAACTGGAAACGCGGGCCGGTCGTGTTCCGGCCGGGCCAGCGGCATGTCTGGGCGCCCGATCTCTGGCGGGAGCCGGCAACTGGGCGGTTCTACCTGTACTACACGGCGAGCATGACAGTCGGTGTCGCGGACGCCGAAGGACCGCTCCGGCCGTTCACGGTGCGCAAGAAGTTGTTCGACAACGCCATCGACGCACACTTGTTCCGCGACGACGACGGTCGGTTGTACCTGTACTTCGTGCAGTTGCCGGGCTTTCGCATCACCGTCCAGCCAATGGCCAGTCCCACCGAGCCGGCCGGAGAGCCGCGCGTCGTGCTCCAGCCGGAGTCAGCCTGGGAGACGCGGAATGGCCACGTCACGGAAGGGCCGTGGATGATCAAGCACAACGGCCGGTACTACCTGCTCTACAGCGGCTCGGGCGCCGACACACCCGACTACGCTGTGGGGTACGCCACCAGCACGAGTCCGCTCGGCCCATTCACCCGCGCCGAGCACAACCCGATCCTCCATCGCGCCGATGGTCTGTTCGGTCCCGGGCATGGCTGTGCCATCCGCGACGGCGGCGGCCAGTGGTGGTTCGTGTATCACCAGAAGCGGACAGCCCGGCGCGAGTGGGATCGGTTCATCTGCATCGACCTGCTCCGTTTCGACGAGCAGGGGCGGTTGCACGGGCGCGCCACGCGGGGTGAAATGTTGCCGAGCCCTGCACTGCCGAAGGACTGAAACATCTCAACCCCATCGAGTTGCCAGACCCATGACCCTTTGCCCCTGCCCTCGCCCTTGTTCTGCTGCCTTGACCGCCTGGTGGATTTCTGCGGCAACCGCCGCGTCGGCGGCGTTCAGCTTCTGCTGGCTGGGAGCCGCATCGGCCGGTGAGCCTGTCCAATCCGTGCTATTCGTGTCGCCGCAGGGCAACGATGCCTGGTCCGGGCGCATCACAGTCCCCGCGAACGACGGTTCAGACGGCCCGCTTGCTACCTTGCACAAGGCGGTCGAATTGTCCCGGCAACAGGCCCCAGGGCAACCGCGGCGCATTGAACTCCAGGCGGGTGAATACTACCTGGATCGGCCCGTGGACCTGGGACCGAATGACGCTGGCTTGACCATCGAGGCTGCGACGGGAGCGGATGTTGTGCTCTGCGGGGGCCGGCGAATCGGTGGCTGGCGCCGGGAGGGCGAGCATCTGTGGGCAGCCGATCTACCCGACGTAAAGGAACGCAAGTGGGACTTTCGGATGCTGGCAGTCGCGGATCGTCTGTGCCCCCGCGCACGCCTGCCGCGGGAGGGGACTTTCACGCACCTCACCGAATTCAAAGTGCCCTGGATGAGCACTACCGGCGGCGGCTGGAAACGGAAACCGACGCCGGAAGAACTGATCACGATGAAGTACCACCCGGAGGACCTGGGGCCGTGGTTGGACGTGCGCAACGCCGAAGTCACGGTGTACCACATGTGGGACGAATCGGTCGTCGGCATTGCCCGTAACGACACCGAGAACCACGTGCTCACGTTTTCCAATCCTGGAGGGCATCCGCCGGGGGCCTTCGGCGTGATGAAGTACGTCGTCTGGAATGTCCGTGAGGGGCTGACGCAGGCGGGGCAGTGGTATCTGGACCGAACGGCCGGTAAGGTCGTGTACTGGCCGCTGCCCGGTCAGGACATGGCTGCGGCCAAGGTCCTGGCGCCGACCGTCGAGTCCATCTTCCGCATCCGCGGGCAGGACGGAAAGCCGGTCCGCGACATCACCATTCGCTCATTGACGCTGACGATCACGAACACGCCATTGGTCGCCGGGGGATTCGGTGCCGGCAACTTCCCCGGTGCCGTCGAATTGCACCGCGCCGAAGACTGCCGGCTGGTGAGGCTGACGATCAAGAACGTCGCCGGACAGGGCGTGCGGGCCGGTAGCGTCAAGTCGTGCGCCATCGAGGATTGTCACGTCCACGACACGGGCGCATGCGGCTTGAAATTCGATGGCCAGTGCCTCGTCCGCAACAACCACGTCCACCATGTCGGCCGGATCTACCCCAGCGCGATTGCTGTCTGGGGCGGCGGCAAAAACGGCCAGGCGTGCCAGATCGAGCACAATACCGTCCACGACACACCTTACACGGCCATCGCTTGCGGTGGCGACGACCACCGGATCGAAGGCAACCGGATATACCGGGCCATGCAGGTGCTGCACGACGGCGCGGGCATCTACATCACCTTCTGCAAACGCATCGTGCTTCGCGGGAACTTTATCCACGACATCATCGACACGGGCGGCTACGGAGCCTCGGCGTACTATCTCGACGAACAGGCCGAGGACTGCCTGGTGGAAGGCAATCTGAGCGTGCGGGTGGCTCGGCCGTCACACAACCACATGGCCAAGAAGAACACGTTGCGGAACAACGTCTTCGTGTGCGCCGGCGACGCCACGCTGACGTTTCCGCGGTCTTCGGACTACCGGCTGGAGAAGAACGTCGTTGTCGCTGACGGCAGTATTCGCATTACGCGGCCCGAGGGAATTGCTGAGGCGTCGGGCAACATCGCGCTCAGCAAGTCCGGGAAGGTCGAGGGAGTGACGCTGGATTCCTACCGGCAGGCCGGCACGCAGCCCGTCGCATCCAGCGACCGCTGGTTGCTCGCCGATCCCAAGCTGACCGAATACGAGAATGGCAAGGTCCGGTTCGCCCCGGATAGCCCAGCCAAGGGACTGGGCATCAAGGAAATCGACGTCAGCGGCGCCGGCTGCACGAATCCGTAAGCGTCGTTCCCAGTGCGCATTTCACAACGGAGCGAGCGTCATGCAAAGTGCTGTCCTACTTGTCACCACGCTGAATGGTCCGGTTCTGCTGATGGTGTTTTCGGCGGTCCTCTTGGCCGCTTCTCCGGTCCAGGCCCAATTCCATGTCTACTGGGGCGACATGCACGGTCACACCGCCAGCTCTGACGGCAAGGGCACTCTGGATGACTACTTCACTTACGCTCGTGACGTAGCGAAACTCGATTTCGTCGTCGTTAGCGACCATGATTTCGGCAACGCGGCGCCCTGGCACATGCCCAAGGAAACCTGGACGCTGACCCAAGACAAAGTGGACCAGTACACGACGGAGGGCAAGTTCATTGCCGCCAAGATCGGGCTGGATTTCAAGATCAACGGGCACTGCATGGGGGAGGAAATCGAAATCGACGGCCAACCCCGAATCGTCGTGGATGTCCGGGGCACGGCCGCGATCGAGGAAGTTGTTGTCGTCCGGGACGGTTCTGTGGTCCGGTCCCTCCAGCCAGGAGCCACAAACGCTCAAGTCGATTACGTGGACGAAGCGTTTGGCGGAAACAGTTACTATTACGTGCGGGTCATCCAAGCCGACAAGGATGAGCACGGGAACCGTTCGCACGCATGGTCCAGCCCGATCTGGGTGAGGAAGAAGTGATTGGGGTACCTCTGCCATGAGTAGCCTAGGCAACGCTCAGGAGAAAACCGAGCCCACAGCGGTTTCTGGAGGCCCCATGCAAGTTCGCTTCGTTGACTACTGCCCGCTGTACTTCACGGAGTTGCGCGAACAGCCGGTGCCGCCGCATCGCGAAGGCAAGTTCGTGGTGCTGCGCAATGGCGCCACGCGTTATGCGGTCTTTTCCCCGCGACAGCTTTCCACCTATCACGCGAACATCGTCGAGCAATTTCTGTGGGGCCAGGGGATCCCGGGCCAGTACAACGCCAAACACGACGTGTTCACGTTCGACGCGCCTGAGTGGCATGTCGAAGGCGGCGCCCACTGGGGACGGGACGACGATCAAGGTGTTTTACGCCTGTACGGTGGGTCTCGTGCCTGCGGTGGGCTTGACCTAGCACCACTTGCTGCGGAACTGCGGGATCTTCCAGACCTCCGCGACGTGAAGATCGTCGTCGAAGGCCGGGCGTGATGTTCGGCCGCCCGCAACAGGACAAGGCACGGCGCCATGGTGAGGGCAACCAACCGGCTGACTTCCTCCAGGCCATCGAGATGATCGTGACGAGGCGTCACAAGACCTCGAAAACCGGGGTGGCGAAGCTGGAAGTCAGGTAACGTTGCCACCTGTGGCTAGTCGTAGTGCCCCCGTTTCCAGAAACGCCTCCAGCAGCACCAACTCGTTGAGCACCTCGTTGCGGCACGCCTCCGAGCCAGTCCAATTCGCTCGGTTACAGCCCTCGCTTGTCGGGCAGCAGATGAACCGAAGTGGTCGCGGGAATCGCGTTTGGGCCGCCAGGAGCACTCGCCGCATGTGCCACTCCGACGAAACCAGGATCACCGAAGCAAGATGTTCAAGTAACCCGTGACGGTCCAGCAGCGCGATGGAGAAGTCGATGTTCTCAAAGGTGTTCGCGGAACGGTCTTCCACAAGCAGATCACGAGCCGGAACGCCGAGTTCGCGCGCGACCTCGGCCATGCGTTTGGCTTCGGGGCGCGTGCGTGCGAGAACCCCACCTCCGGTCACCAGCAGTTTCGGCACAAAACCGCTGCGGTACAACTCCACGCCGCGTTTTGTCCGCCGACCCAAATCCAGTTCATTGGCCGCCCCGAACACCATCGCCACGTCGGCAGGGCACGGTTCGTCGCAGCAGAACAACAGCTTCGTGATTTCCTCGTCGGTCATCTGGGTATCGGACCTCGTGGTTGCAGAGCATTCGGAAGTCGGTGCCGATGCCAAAGGTGTCGAATGTTCCCAATTCAGTCGGGGCAGGCTTTGGGAAGCACCTGGATCGTTCGTTCTGCCCGGCCGCCACGACCCGCGGAGTCCCAGACGATCAACGTCACACGGTACTTGCCCGGCTTCTCAAAGGTGTGCTGCGGGACGGGCTTC
>CAZAQY010000354.1:0-7417 GCA_964486845.1 uncultured Pirellulaceae bacterium | reverse complement strand
ATCGTTAGTCGGCACTCATCTACCAAATGACCACGTTATTATGGCACGAGGCCATCCGCTTGTGTCTGCACCGCCGGCTTCACGTTCGCCAATACCTCGGACGCCGCCGCGTACACCTGCTGGTCCCCGGCACGCATCTCGACCAACTGGCGGTCAGCGGGTAAGAACTCACCTCGCTCCGGGATCAGCAACACCGGGCAGGCGTGCAGTGCTTCCGCCGTCAACGGATGGTCCACCAATTCGTCCCCGGCCAGCAGCAACCGATACGAGACGTTGGCGGCGGCCAGTTGGTTGCACAGGTCGAACCACCGGCGGGGGTTGTTCAAGAAGGAACGATGCGGCAGCACCACGGCCACATCAGCGTACGTGGCGTAGCCGTCAAACCACCGCGCGTTCGCCCGCACGAAACGGTACAGCGGCGCAAACTTCTCGGCCGGTCCCTGATACCAGTGGGTGCCCTTTTCCGGCGTGTAGCACCACTGGCGGTGCGGAGCCATGAAATTCTGGCCGGCCGCATAGGAAAGGGCCACCCAACCGCGGACTAGGCCGGGCAACTGGTGTTCCTTGGCGAACGCCCAGTCGCCACCGCTGGCAGTGGCTGCATACGGCCTCTGCACAGCCTCCGCTAACCGGTAGGCAACCAGCGGCTGATCGGTGAAACGCCGACCCGCCGCGTGGTGGTCCGTCTCGGCGCTGAACAGGTCCAGGGCTTGGTAATCAGCCAAGTGCCGCGGCCACAGCAGCCCGGCGTTGGCACCGATCGGGACTGTCCGTCCCGCCGTGGTGGCGGCCAATTCGCGCAGTTCACGCATGAACGCCGCTGCGGTGCGGCCCTGGTACAGGCACCACTGACTCCACAGTGGATGCTGCTGGACGGACCGTTTTTTCGCCGCGCCCCCGGCGGTTTGCCACTGCCGCAAGACGTCTCGGTAGTTGAACTCGTCCGGGCGAGCGATGCCCCATTGCTTGAGTTCGTCCGCCGATCGCGATTTCAGGTGCGTGCGAAACCCAGCCACGCACGGGTCGCAAAAGCAGATGCCCAGCCACAATCCGCCGGACGTGCCCAGATGATCATCCACATGGACCCCGTCGGCTCCGGCCCGCACCGTCTCGATCACCCGTTCCCGGAGGTACTGCCGGAACTGCGGCTGCTGCGTACAACACCACCAAAACGGCACGCCTTGATGTTGATGATCGGTCAGCCAGGGCACTTTGACCGGCTGCCCATCGACATCACGGCACAGGCCCTGTTCGTAGGTCTGCGGGAAGCGATCGTGATAGCGGCCGAACTCGGTCACCATCCCGACACTGCCGAAGAATCTCACGCCGGCTTCTGCGGCGTCCGCTTTCGCTTGCGGGGTCGGTTTGCCGCCCCAGGCCAAGACGGTGGCACCGTAGGCTTCGTACGTCGGGCGACCGGCTTGATACATGAACACCACGTCCGACCGCTTGAGCACGGGTTCCGCTGCCACCACAGACGAGACCGCGACTAGCCACACCCCACAGATCTGGGCACCGACGCGCATGATTCGCTCCCTTCCTCGTTAGCCCCTCCGTTGACGCCAGGATCCCCCCTGAGCGTCGAGCATGTTTTCATGCTCACTCCGCCGACGATCATAGCGTTTTCCCCGGCACCGTGGCACGCGCTGGTCGTCAGCGGTACGATGGCGGCGAGTTCTTCAAGTCGTGAAGTGGGAGTCGAATCATGCAACACACCGGTTGGCTTGCGGCGGCAGTCGCCTACACCATGGCGGGAATCGCTTGGGCTCAGCCCAAAGACACGATTTACGACGAGGCAAAAGTACTGGCCTACACGCTGCCCGATCCGCTGGTGATGCAGGACGGGACGAGAATCACCGACACGGACGGTTGGCGTGGCAAACGCCGGCCGGAGATTCTGGGGCTGTTTCAAGCTCACGTCTACGGACGGACCCCGGCAGTGGCTCCGAGAATCACCTTCAAGGTTACGTCGCTTGATGCCAATGCCCTGGGCGGCAAGGCTACGCGGAAGGAAGTTGCGATCTTCCTATTGGGCAAGCAGGACGGACCGCGGATGGACCTGCTGCTGTACCTGCCCAACGGTGCCGACAAGCCCGTCCCGGCCTTCCTCGGCCTGAACTTCTACGGGAACCACTGCATCCATCCCGACCCGGGTATCACGCTGTCCAACACGTGGATGCGGCCGACACGGGAAATGGGCGTCGTCAGCAATCGGGCTACGGAAGCCTCGCGCGGCTGTCAAGCCAATCGCTGGCAGGTGGAGAAGGTACTGGACCGCGGCTACGGGCTGGCCACCGTGTACTACGGCGACATAGACCCTGATTTCCCGGAGGGCTGGAAGCTCGGATTGCGTGCGGCTTTGAGTCCGCAGGGCAAGGACACCGTCTTTCAACCGGACGACTGGGGAGCGATCGGCGCTTGGGCCTGGGGTCTGAGCCGGGCGATGGACTACCTGGAGCAGGAGCCAGCCGTGGACGCCAAACACATCGCGGTCATGGGGCACTCGCGGCTGGGCAAGACGGCACTCTGGGCCGGTGCCCAGGACGAACGGTTCGCCATCGTCATCTCGAATAACTCCGGCGAGGGCGGGGCCTCACTGGTCCGGCGGCGATTCGGCGAGGCAATCCACCACTCGGTGAGCATGGTCCCGTACTGGTACTGCACCCGGTATCGTCAGTACGCCTGGCACGAAGCGGACCTGCCGGTGGACGCCCACATGTTGATCTCGTTGATTGCACCGCGCCCCGTCTACGTCGCCAGTGCCACGAAGGATCTGTGGGCCGATCCGCGCGGTGAGTTCCTGGCGGCCAAGCATGCCGAGCCCGTGTACCGGTTGCTCGGTCGGGCTGGCTTGGGCGTGGCCGACATGCCTCCTGCCGATCATCCCGTAGGCGACTTCATCGGCTACCATGTGCGCACCGGCGACCACGATGTCACGGCCTACGACTGGGAGCAGTACCTGGCGTTCGCCGACCGCCATTTCCGCCACGGAGCGGCGGCGGGAGAAAAACGCCCAGGCGGGGATGGGAGGAACTCGCCATGATCTTGCTGGACAACCGAAGCCTGGCCGTGCTGTTGGTCCTTTGGGTCAGCGTTGCTGCCGGCCAGGAACCAGCCCGCCCGCTAATGCCCGCGAACTCGGCCGAACGGTCGGCCATGGAGCGAATCAAGGGACGGGCATTTCCCTCCGTGTTCCAGGCATGGAGTCCTGCCCAGAATGTCCGCGATGAATCGCCGTTGCACACCGTGGCCCGTCACGATTTGCTCTGGCACGGTCCGCAATTCTTCGGCCTGCGTTGGAACAACCGGTACACCGGGCTTGCCGATGGGTTCACCCCCGAGAGCATTCAGGCCGCCCGGCTGTTCCGGCAGAAACTGCTGACACTCAACCCCAACCTCGTTTTGATCGCGGAGATTCGTTACCGGGACGCCCACCGGAGCTACTTGCCGGAGGGCCACGCTTGGTGGTTACGGGATAAACAGGGGCGAATCGTTCCCGGATGGGAGGAGGGCGGGTTCTTCTGCCTGGACTTCCACAATCCACAGTTCCGGTCACAGGTTGCCGCCCAGGCCAAGGCGGCCGTGAAATCCGGGGCTGTCGATGGCGTGATGCTGGACTGGTGGTCGGATGATACCAGCCGGCTGGAACTGATCCGCGAGGTGCGGGAGGCGGTCGGCGAGCGGGCGATCATCATCGCCAACGCCAATGATCGCCAGACGCCTCAGACGGCTCCGTTCATCAACGGCTACTTCATGGAGTGTTACCGCAGCCAGACAGCACGGGAGTGGAAGACCATTGCCGATACGCTCGTCTGGGCAGAAGCCCACCTGCGGGAACCACGGGTCAACTGCCTGGAAATCTGGTTCCACAAGTCACGCGACGATCTCGATCTGATGCGGGCAACCACGACGCTGGTGCTGACGCACTCCGACGGCTATTGCCTATTCTCCGATCCCAACCCGCTTCCCACACCGGATCACCTGCACAACTGGTATCCGTTCTGGGAGCGGAGCTTGGGAAAGCCGATTGCGGAGCGGCAATCACGTCCCGATGGCACCGTGAGCCGGGAGTTCGAGCACGGCACGGTGGTGTACAATCCACTGGGCAACCGTGCGGTGTTGGTACGATTCTCAGACCGGCGTCGCAGCGTGGCGACCGGGAAGGCGGGTGAGGAACACGCTCTGGGTTGTCCCGATGGCGATATCTTCTTGAGGGTCAAGTGACGCGAAACATGTCGAGCAAGCCGAATCTGGACCCCAAGTGGCTCCAATGGTCAAAGCAGTTGATGGCCATCGCCCAGAACGGCCTGACCTTCGCGAGCAACCCATTCGACACGGAGCGGTACGAAGCGGTTCGGGCCATTGCCGCCGAGATTCTATCGGAACACACTTGCACCGCCCCGTCCCAGATCGTGGACATGTTCTCCCGGGAATCCGGCTACGCTACACCCAAAGTCGATGTCCGCGGCGTGGTGTTTCGGGACGATACCATTCTCCTGGTCAAAGAACGGGCAGACGGTCTGTGGACGCTGCCGGGCGGCTGGGCCGACGTGAACGAAGCCCCCAGCGAGGCCGTGGTTCGCGAGGTGTTCGAGGAGTCTGGCTACCGAACCCAGGCGACGAAGCTGCTCGCCGTCCTGGACAGGTCCAAGCATCCGCACGTCCCGCCGCTGCCGTTTCACATCTACAAGCTGTTCATCGAGTGCGAGCTGGTCGGCGGTGACGCTGAGACCAGCCACGAAACGGAAGCGGTGGCGTTTTTCCGGGAGCACGAGTTGCCGGAGTTGTCGATATCCCGCACAACGCCGGAGCAAGTCGTCTTGCTCTTTGAGCACCGGCGTTGCCCGGAGTTGCCGCCCGATTTCGACTGATCGCTCATGGTTTGCCGTAATCCATCGGCAGGAATTGCAGACGCTCCCAAGGGAATCCGTTCAGGATCGCGTACACGGGCGCGCCGTTGAACAGAGCGGGGTAGGGATCGGGCTGTCCCAGTTTGGTGTACGACTTCGGGTTCTGCGCCCTGAGCGTAATGGCCCCGGCCTTGTCCCAGACGACAAAACCGTATTTCTGAGCCGCCTTGGCAATCGTCTTTCCGACCGGGTGCATCTTGAGGGCACCCACATCGACAGTTGGATCAAGCCGGAATCTCAGCCCCTCGGGAATCCTATTCGGGGCATCCTTCGGGTTGTAGCCGTCCGAACAATTCGCCGGATACGACACGACCGACCATTTCTCGGTATCCACCAAGGCGATGCCCAGCACGTGCCGAATCTCGCCCCGCTGCAACTCCTCCGCCGTGATTTGACCGCCGAGGAACGGCAAGCCCGTGGCCGTCGTGCCGTAAGGCTTCTGCCAGATACCCGGGTTCTTGGACACGTTCCGCATGCAGCCGCCCCAGCAGGCTTGCCACTGGCCGCTGACTTTGCGGGCCTGCCAAAACTCCCACAGCGTATCGCTGGACGGCTGGTAGACTGTCATCTCGGCGTCGGTGCCGTCGGCGGGCTCCGCGTGCTCCGGGATCGGGACGGCCTTCCACTCCTCGGCGAGCTTGGGATCGGAGAAGCCTTTCTTCTGGCAGTCCCATTCGGTGACGCGAACGGTGGCCGTGTTGGCATCCGCCACGTACACGGGACTCGCGTAGGCGGTCAGGTTGATGGACACGGTGCCGTAGTACGCTTTCTTCTGACGCACAAACTCGGCCACGAAATTCGCCGAGTTGTCATGCAGCGGCACGTCGGCGGGCAGCGGCGTGTACCAGTAACTCGTCGGTGCGAAGATGGTGGCCGGATTCGCTGGCGGCTCAGCGGCGGCAGCTGCGTTGATGCCGAAGTGACCGGCCAGCAGGGCTACCAAAACGATCGGCAGTGTGGCGATAGAATTGCGCATGGCTGGGTCCTACGTTACGGAGAACGGGCCGAGTGGCGGCCCGTCGGTTACCGACTTTCTGCACGTCTGGCGTGCCATTCTCCTCTGGCCTGATCACTCGCCCATCAACTGGTTAGCCAACTTCTTCATCATGGCCGTGGCGCGGTCCTCGTCCTGGATTTCCGGCGGCACGCCTTCATTGTAAACTCGACTCCAGCACAGGAACACCGACATGATTCATTCGCTCACGTCTATGATGCACGCACTTCGCCTGTCACTGCTCGCCTGCACGTCCATTTCCTTGCTCGGAAGTCACGCCTCGGGGGCCGACGAACGACAGTACCTGATGGGCCTGACGCCGATGAATTTCGACGAATCGCCCGCCGGCACCGAGCGCATGAAGGCCGCGTTGGCGAAGAACGCCGACGTCGTGGCCGTCTATTTGGACTGGGGCGTACCCTGGCCCGAGGCGTTCGAGGGCCAGCCGTTCCACGAAAACGTCCGCAAGGAAATCGCCGCTGTCAAACAGCGGATCAGCCCCCAGCACCAGGTCTTCCTGGCCTTGAATGCCGGGGCGTTCAATCGCCGCGAAATGGCCGGCTACTGGGGCGAGAAGACCCAGATGCCGCGCCCCGGCCGGTGGGCCGACAAGGGCCTCGATGATCCCGACGTGATCACCGCCTTCGGCAACTACTGCGAGCGGATGATCGCCGAGTTCCAGCCCACGTTCCTGTGCTACGCCATCGAGATCAACATGATGGCCGGCGCCGAGCCCAAGCGTTTCGACCAACTCGTCGCGCTGGCCAAGCAGGTCTACCCCAGGCTCAAGGCCAAGCATCCCAAGCTGCTGGTCTTCCCGACCTTCCAGATTGATTTCGGCGTGCCGGGGAACGCTGGCGGCAAGCAAGCGGTCCGCCGCCTAATGCCGTACAGCGACGCCATTGCGGTGAGCACCTATCCGCACATCCGCGGGTTCACGCCGGAGACGCTGCCCGCGGGCTGGCTGGCCGATGTGCGCAAGCTCGCGCCGGACAAGGCGTTCATCGTCGCCGAAACCGGCTACCCAGCCGCGCCGTACTCGGGAACGTGGTTCAATCAGCAGGTGCGGATTGATTCGTCGCCGCCGAGACAGGCCGCTTACATCGGCTGGCTGCTTACCGAGTCCAACCGGCTCGACGCCCGATTGGTCACATGGTTCTTCCCGGAGGACATCAACAAGTACCTGGAACAGGAAGTAAAACGCAACCCGGAGGCCGCCGGACTGGCCGCGTTGGCGATGAATCTGGGGCTGCACGACCAACAGGCACGGCCACGTCCGGCGCTGGACCAGTGGCAGGTCTGGGTACGGAAACCGCTGCCGATCCCACAACGGTCGAAAGGCAACCAATGAGCAGCGATGGGGCGAACACCTACAGTCTTGCGACGCCGGACGCCACGCCGCCCACGTCGTCCAGCTACTGGGTTGTGCCCGGCTTGCTGCTGGCTGGCGCCTACCCCGGCGATCCCGACCCGGATGAGCACCAGGCCAAGGTCCAGGCTCTGCTCGACGCCG
>CAZAQY010000353.1:0-7429 GCA_964486845.1 uncultured Pirellulaceae bacterium | reverse complement strand
CGTGTCCAGGACAATCCGATCAATCCAGTGATGCTTGGAACGTAGGCCGTTGAACTCCGACTGCAAATCGCTCACGTCCCTCTCGACATCTGCCAATCGTTCTTCGATTGTCGATGCGTGCCGCCACCGCACACTCATTCCACGGGGCACACACGAAACCGCAAAGGGAGCCTTCCCCTCGCCGCCAACGGCGCGAGAGTAGCGAGCGGTTCCCCGACCGCCAGCGAGTCCAAAATGCGAAACAAATTCAAAACTCGAAATTCAAATGTTTAAAACAACAGGCCCTAATAATCCACGGAAACGCACTCACGTAATCGACTCCACCTCTTCCCCCCTCATGAACTGGCGCGCGCCGTGACGCACGGTGAGAACGAACACGGTGGACCCGCGGATCGTGTATAGGATGCGATAGCGACCGTACAGCAACTGGCGGACTTCGATGGCCGTATCTTGGTTCTCCGGAGCAAGGGCGAACGACGCCGGCATTCGCTCCAAGACGCGCAGCTTGGCCTCAAGTCCATGCCGCCAACGGACCGCGTTCAGCGGAGCCCGCTCGCGGATGTACAAAAATGCTTCTTCACTGTCGCACTCGGCGCGGCGGGAAAGTTCAATTCGGTATCGCATGTTTGGAGTCAAAGTCGCGCAGAAACTCGTCCAATGGCCGGCTGCGTCCGGCCTGGACGTCCGCCCAACCTTCCTCGATGGCTTTCAGGGACTTCTGATACTCCTCGTCGGTCCCGACGCCCATCATCTCGCGGAAGACATTCATCGACATCACAACATACGTCGAATCCCCGCCATCGACCTCCAGGAATCCGCGGTGCCTGTCGACGGCTTGCCGCAGTTCTTCAGTGAGTTGTCCCATCCTCAGGCCCCCCGTTTCTTGCTGGGTTGTGAATCGTCCTCTTGGAATTTGTTGCCGGCGCGGAAGCACGCCAAAATCATTCTGCTGCCCGGTGCCAGGCGAAGATGCGCCGCTTTGCCCGTTCCTTCCATGATTTTACCCGTTTTCGAGCGGGTTGGCCAACTGGAATTCTTGGAAACGCCGGCCAAGACCGAACATGAATTGGCACCGTATCGCGAGCATCTTTCCCAGCCGTTTGCCCGTTTCTTCATCCAGGCAGGTCTTCCGCAGCCGGTTGATTCGTCGTGGTAGCGAATGACGTTCGTCTCTCCCACAAACGCAACAGCAGCGGCCCGCCCGCTGAGGCTGCCCAGCACGCCGCTGATGCCCATGAACAGGGCCACGCCGAGTTGGCCGACGCTCTCACCTAACACCCAAATACTCCCCCACCCCCTCCTCCCACGCCGGCATCTCTGGCCGTCCCGGCAGGCTGTGGTACTTGGTTGTATCCAACACGCTGTAAGCCGGCCGCGGCGCGCGAGCGCCGTACTGGGCCGTGGTGATCGGCTCGACGGTCACGTCTAGGCCTGCTTGGCGGAAAATCTCAACCGCCAGCGCGTACCAAGTGGTCGCGCCGCGGTTCACGATATGATACGTGCCGTAGGCTTCAGTGCTCAGCAAAAAGCCGATCGCCCGCGCCACGTGCGGCACGTAGCTGGGCGAGCAAACCTGGTCGGCGACCACGCGAAGCGGTTTGCCCGTCTTGCCCAAGCGGAGCATGGTGGCGACGAAGTTGCCCGCCGAACGCGGTCCCGGCTGCCCGTACAGGCCGCAACTGCGCACGATGAAGTGCTTTTCCCAGCCAGCTGCATACCGCTCACCATCCAGTTTGCTCTGGGCATAAACGCCTTGCGGCGCCGGGGTGTCCGTTTCGCCGTACGGTGTGCGCCGGCTCGCGTCCCCGCCAAACACGTAGTCCGTACCAATCTGCACCAGCGTGCAATCCAATTCGCGGCACGCTTTGACCAAATGAGCCACGCCCAACGCGTTCACGGCCCGGCACAGTTCGCCGTTTGTTTCGGCCTCGTCCACCCGCGTATATGCCGCCGTGTTGATCACCGCTCGCGGCCGCAGCGACCGCAGCACCGCCAGCGTCCCCAGCCGGTCGGTCAAATCCAAATCGGGCAAGTCCAGTCCCACCGCCGCAGCGCCGATCTGCCGCAGCAGCTCGCCGCCCAACTGCCCGCCGGAACCGGTGATGACGATCATGGGAGGTGAGAGGTGTTAGGTGAGAGGTGTTAGGTGAGAGGTGTTACGAAGACGATGCTAGTCGTTGGAGTAGTGGAGTAAGGAGGTATTGGAGTGCCAGAGTACCCATCACTCCATCCGCCGGTCCCCGCGCTTTCCTCTCCACTGACCCCTGACTCCTGACCCCTGACTCCTAGCAACTAGCAACTAGCCCCCGCAGATACTCGCCGTAGCTGTTTTTCATCGAATCCGCCAGCGCCACCAGTTGCTCGCGCGTGATGAACCCCATCCGGTAGGCGATTTCCTCAGGGCAGCAGATCTTCAGGCCCTGGCGCTTTTCGATCACTTCGACAAAGCTGGCGGCCTCCAGCAGCGATTCCGGGGTGCCCGTATCCAGCCAGGCGAAGCCGCGGCCGAACGGCTGGACGTGCAGTTGGCCACGCTCCAGATACGTCCGGTTGACGTCCGTGATCTCCAATTCCCCGCGGGCGGACGGTTTCAGGTTGGCCGCGATGTCCAGCACCTGGTTGTCGTAGAAATACAGCCCCGGCACCGCCATGTTCGACTTGGGTTGTTTCGGCTTTTCCTCCAGCGAAATGGCCCGGCCGTCTTCGGCGAACTCGACCACGCCGTACCGCTGGGGATCGCGCACGGGGTAGGCGAAGATCGTCGCCCCGGATTCACGTCGCGCCGCTTGTTGCAGCATCGCTTGCAGGCCCTGGCCGTAGAACACGTTATCCCCCAGGATCAGTGCCACATGGTCGTCGCCCACAAACTCGCGCCCGATGACGAACGCCTGAGCCAGCCCCTCCGGCCGCGGCTGGACCGCGTATTGGATTCGGATACCCCACTGGGCCCGGTCCCCGAGCAGCCGCTCGAAGTTGCCGATGTCTTGAGGCGTCGAGATCAGCAGGATTTCCCGGATGCCCGCCAGCATCAGCACGGACAGCGGGTAGTAGACCAGCGGCTTGTCGTAAATCGGCAGCAACTGCTTGCTGACGACCAGTGTCATGGGGTGCAGCCGCGTGCCGGCGCCCCCAGCCAGGATGATGCCCTTGGAGGTAGTCATGGTTGTCAGGGGTCAGGGGTCAGGGGACAGGGGTCAGGGGACAGTTATCGGTGATCGGTGATTGGTGGCGGCAGTTGTCAGTGGTCAGTGGTCTGTGGCCGGGGGTTCGTTCTTCGTTTTCTGTCCTCCGACCTCCGGTCTGCGATCTCCGTCCTCTGTTCTCTGTTGTCGGTGGCCTTGCCGTTGACAGGGGTCAGGTGAGAAGTGTCACCGATCACTAGCAACTAGCAACTAGCAACTAACAACTAGCAACTAACAACTAGCAACTAGCAACTAACAACTAGCAACTAACAACTAGCACCACAGCCGGAACGGGCCATTGGGGTCGTCCTCGTGGCGGATCTCGTCCACCGGCTCGCGTTTGCCGCGGCCGGCGTACAGGCGGTTGGGGGCGTTGAACACCCACCCCGGTTTGTCGCTGATGTTCTTGTAGCCGTGCACCACGCCGGCCGGCACGATCACGGCTTGCGGCGCCGACTCGCCGGCCACCAGCAACGAGCGATGGCCGTAGGTAGGCGAGTCGGTTCGCGCGTCCCATAGGTACAACCGGAAATCGCCGGGGCCCACAAAGGCGAAGTAGTCCGCCTGCTCTGTGTGCTCATGCGGCCCCCGCACCACGCCCGGCAACGTCTCGCTGACGTAAGCCATCGCCGGATGGTACGCCTCGTCCAAGTCGTCCTCGCGGAACAACTCGACCAGCCACCCGCGTTGATCGCAGAACCGTTTCAGCGGCCGCAGCACGACCCCCTGGATCGGGCCGTCGCGGTATTCGGCGTTCCTTTCAGCTTGCGTCATCTGTCCGTCTTTCCAGAAGTACCGGGGCATCGGAATACCAGAGTGCTGGAGTACTGAGGGGATGACTCCATCATTCCGTCACGCCACGAATCCGCCACTCTCGGAGCGCCTCTCGCCACCGCCGTATGGCCGCCACCATGGCGTATGGCAAGCGGCTGGCGGCGTAGCGAACCGCCTGCCGCACCGATGGTCGGACGGCCAGGGCCTCGGCGAAACAGCGCCGCGCTTGTGGCGCGTCGCCGGCGTCCAAGTGGGCCACGGCCATTGCGTCATACAAGTTGGTCAGCCGATTTCGTCCCGCCTGCGAGGCGCGCCATTGCTCGCGGGGACGATGCCGCAATAGGACTTTCGCCTCCTCCTGCAGCATGGCCCGGCGATCCCTGTGCCCCTGGCCGGCGTGCAGTCGAAACACGGTCTCCGGGGTGCCCACAAAGCCAAAATGGAAGCCGCCCTGTGCGATCCGCAGCCACAGGTCGTAGTCCTGGACGGTATTCCCGCGAATGGCAACGTCGCAACCGCCGACGCGGCCGATCGTGTCGCTGCGCAGCAGGACGCTGGAATTGCAGATGGGATTGCCCAACAGCAACGCCTCGTAGCACGCACCCACCATCTCGCCCGGTCTCGCTCGGGGATTTTGGGGAGGCCCCAACGCCCCCGTCGCTTCGTAGTAGTACGCCACTTCCGTGTGGACCAGGCCGATGCGCTCATCGGCGCGCACCACCGCCACCTGCCGGGCGACCTTCGTCGGCAGCCACCAGTCGTCTTGATCGAGAAAGGCAAGGTACTCGCCGCGCGCCTCGCGCAGGCAGGCGTTGCGGGCGATCCCTACGCTGCCCGAATTCGGCTGACGGAAACAACGCACCCGATCTCCATACGCGGCCAGGATCGCCGCCGAATCGTCGGTAGACCCGTCATCGACCGCGACGATCTCCAGGGCCGGATACGTCTGGGCGAGCACACTGTCAATCGCCTGCCGCAGGTATTTCGACCCGTTGAAAACGGGAATCAGGACGCTGACCAGTCCCACTTCCATACCATCATGCCGGGGGCATTGCCTCGGGTTCTCAAGCGGCGCTTGGCAACGAGGGCAACCGGGGAAAGGAACCGGTGGGCTAACGCCTCACCGTTCGCCCAACAGATGCGTTTGCCGGGCAGGTCATTCTCTCCCCATCGCCTTGCGTTTTCGATCCTCGATCACCTCGTCGATCACCTGTTCGATCTTGCGCGTGTTCTTTTCCGGCGAAAACAGCTCCTCGACGCGCCGCGCCGCGGCCTCGCCCATCCGCCGCCGCAACGGCTCGTCGCGCATCAGCAGCCGCACCTTGTCCGCCAAGCCGCCCACGTCGTCCACGTCCACCAGGAACCCGGTTGCCCCCTCCACCACGATCTCCGTGGGCCCCTGGGTCCTGGTGGCGACAACCGGCCTGCCGCACGCCCCGGCCTCGATCAACACCAACCCGAACGACTCTTCGCGCGAGGTCAACACCAGCAGATCGGCCGCCTGCAGCAGCGGGCGAACGTCGTGCTGGAATCCGATCAGGCGACAGGCGCCGTCCAATCCCCGTTCCGCGATCCTCTGCCGCACCGGCGATTCCAAGGGGCCTTCGCCGGCAAACACAAACGTCGCCTGGCCGGCCAGCTGTCCGCGGGCGATGGCTTCGATCATCAGCAGCGGATTCTTCCGTTCCGAGAACCGTCCCACCCACGCGACCACCGGTTTCGTTGGCTCCAGGCCCAAGCGTTCCCGAACCGCTCCTCGATCGGCGTTACACACGCCTCCGTCGAAACGCACCGAATTGTGTACGAACAGGGACTTTCCCTCCGGGATCACGTCCCGGCACACGCTTTGGCTCGAACGGGACTCGAAAATCACCCGATCCGACCAGGCCGCGAGCCGGCGCTTGATCGTCCCGATGGGCACCAGCCGAGGCCGAGTGTGTTGGTCCGTCAGCACCTCGTGGACGTGCCAGACATGCGGCACCTTGGCCCACCGAGCGGCCAGCGCCGACTCGAAGATCGTGGCGGTATTCGTGTACACCAAATCGATCTCTCGATCCCGGATCAGGTGGACCAGCCGAGGGATGCGAACGGCCGCTCCGACGGTCAGATTTTTCCAGTACCACAGGTTGCGTTCGGCGTACATCCACCAGGCCAGACGCATCACCACGACGTCGCAGCCCAGCCGCCGCGCCGATTCGGTCATCGGCCCGTCCCAGGCGAAGACCACGGTGGCCTGGAAACGCGAACGGTCCAGGTGCCGCAGCGTGGTATCTAGACACCATTCCGCGCCGCCCTGAGCGCCGGAGTGGGCCGCAAACAGGATGTGAATCGGGCGACTCATTCAGCAAACAGAGTGCTCGTCATCCAGGACGAGTTGGCGGACGCATGCGTAAAGCGACCGGAACGTCGCTTGCCGAGAAAACCTCTGCTCGAATTCCACCCGGGCGTTGGTGCCGATGCGATGGCGCTCATCGGCGTTGTCCAGCAACCTCTGGATCGCGCCGGCCAATGCTTGCGCGTTGCCGGGCTCGACGAGCAAACCGGTTCGGCCGTGGTCGACATATTCCTCCGTCGTTGGAGTCCGCGTGATCACGGTCGCCTTGCCCAGTCCCATGGCCTCTAACAAGACCATTTGGCCGGCGGAGATCTCCGAGTCGCGCAGCGGGATGACGACCAGCCGGGCCTCCGACAGAACCCGCGTATAATCGGCCGCGTAGCACCGTGACAGCACTTCCACGTGTGCCGGCAGCTGGTGCCGGGGAATGGGAAGCGGTCGCAAATAATCTTGACGGGAACGGACAGTCCGCGCACCGCCTCCACCAGCAATTCGTAATCTCGGCCGGAGCGCCCCGCGGTCGCCACGAAATCTCCGGTCGTAGCCGACGTGGCCGCGCCGTTGATGTCCAGCGAGTAGCGCAGAAAGACAAACCGCCGCGGAGCGACGCCAAACAGGCGGGGGTACGCCTGAGTCTCCAAATTCGAGTGGCAGACAATCAGATCCAGTCGCGACACCAGCCAGCGGAAGTACACGGACCGCAACCAGCGCAGGAGCCGCGACCTGCGCTCCGTATAGATGAACCCGTAGAACAGCAGGCGCGGACCGCGGCGACGCATCAGCCAACGCAAGAGGATGACCGGGACCAGGGTCAGATGGGTATACGCCACCACCGCCTCCGGGCGATTTTCGCCCCACAAGGACAGGCGGGCAATACGAAATCCGTAACCAAGCAAGCGCGGCCACCACTTGAAGACCAACTGCCACGGCTTCGAATAATGGGGCAGGATGTCGCAGGGAAACGCCCGGCACTGCTCATCCGTGTCCCGCAGCAGTTCGTGCAGGAATCCCGCCGGAAAATGAGGAAAGAAGTAGATACGCACGGTTCCGCTCGTGACGCGGCGCTCGGCCGCGTCCCCAGACTGCGTCAGGTATTCCTACAAGTGTGCCGTCCCCATCCGCCCGCCGTACCATCATG
>CAZAQY010000352.1:0-7431 GCA_964486845.1 uncultured Pirellulaceae bacterium | reverse complement strand
CTCGCCAGAAACCGGGCGAGCACGCTGCGTAACACAAGGCGGTCCACACGATCGGCGCCACGGCGGTGACGATCAAGTAGCGGCGAAAGAACAGCGGCGCGTGACCCTGGACGGTGGCGATCCAAGCGATCGTCAAGGGAACCGACAGCCAACACAAAGCGAGCAGAAACCAACGCAGCTCCAGGCCACGGTTGCCCGCCGCCGATGCACCGCGACTGCCGCGAACCCGCCAGCTCACCCACGATGCCATCAGGACAACCAACGGCGTCAACAGATAGATGTGCAGTGGGAACACATCGCCGATCTCCCAGATGCGCCACAGCGATCGCGCGGGAACAAACGACGACCAGTTCTGCCGCCGCTGGGCGATCTCGCACAAGTGAGGCACCGCAGGCAAGAGGCACAGACCCAGCAGAGTTAGATCGAACGCCAACTGCCGCCAACAGCAGCCCTGCTGATCCGCCGCCCCGTCCCGGACCGCTGCTCCAGCGACGAGGAATCGCGACAGGCCGCAATAGACGACCTCCGCCGCCACCAGCAAAATCGCCGTGTAGTGCAGATAGAACAGCAGCACCCCAGTCGCGATCCACGCCAGTCGCGAAGTGAACCTCGGTTCTCCAGAGATCCGGCTTGCCCGAAGAAACGGCGCTTCTCTGCCCGCTCCCGTCCCCTCCGTCCCATGACTCCCATTCGTCCCAACGTCCTCCACAGCCATCGGCCGCCAAACCAGCCGCCCGAAGAGCACCACGTGCAGCAGTCCGACCAGTTGGACCAGCGCATACGATCGCGCCTCTTGTCCATAGAAGACGCAATTTCGATCGATCGCCACCAGCAGCGCCGCCAGCAAACCCGCCGAAGAGCACGCGGTCCAGCCGGCGACGACCCAATAAACGACGACCACCAACGCCACGCCGGCCAAGACCGAGGGCAGGCGCAGACAGCATTCGCTCGCTCCGGCCAATTTCGTGAGCGACCAGACAAGCGCAAAGTAGGCAGGACTTTGATTCCCGACGGCGGCCCGCGGAGCCAACTGCTGGGCACCGTCCGCCACGACCCAGGCTGTGTGCAACTCGTCCAGCCACAGGCTTTCGCCGACCTGGACGACCCGCAACCAGAACGCCAGAGCGACGACTGCCGCGAGCAAGAAGCCCCGACCGATACGGCGCCCTAAGGAATTCGTCGGCATGGGATCTACCGTACGTACTCAGCATCCAGCCGGTAGTAAACTCCGCCCAGGCCCGACACCGGTTTCAGGCGTTGGTCCACGGTCAGCGTCCCGGCCAGCCGGCGCTTGCGGCGCTCGAATATGGTCCGCAACGGATCACGCAAGGTGACTTCCACCATGTCCGTCAATTTCGGCTGACCACCGAAACAGCACGTGCCCATGTCCGGTATGAGAATAAACCGTTTGATATTGTACTGCTGGCCATCGGGATATACATAACCCTTGATGAACACCTTCGCACCGTTCAGTTCCAGGGCCTTCGGTGGAATCGGCATGTGCGGGGCCTCCGGAACGGGCTGCAAATCGGCAAACGAGATCCGTTGAAAGCCCTCCGGGACTTCCGTGGCGTACACGACGGAGTGCAGCACGCTGCCCGCGACGAGCAGACTCCCACCAAGCAACAGTCCAAGCACCGCCGCCGGCCGCCCGGAGAGTTCGTTCGGATAGCGGCGCAACTTGGCCACCGCTACTACTCCCACTGCGATGCCCGCCGCGGGAAGCGCCAGCAACGCCGGAAACAGCAGAGCGGCGAAGGAGAGCAAGCCGATGACCAAACTTATCACAGCCGATTTGCTGACGGCCCGGTAAGGCTGAACATCCTCGTCATACGCAGGGATGCTCTCGATCATTTCTGCGTTACTCATAGTACCCGTCACGTTTTAGTCCGACTCGCTTGCGCTTCGTGCTTGATTTGTGATAGATCTACACCCAAACGGTGCTCTCCGGCTACGATCCCCGGCCCCAGCCGATCAGGACGGCCCACAGAGCGACAAAGAACACGCCGCCCAATATCCAGAATACGACGAGATAGGTCAGAGGGTTCGCATCCGACGCGGCCGTTCGGTGGAGGATCGGAATTGGGCCGGCGGGGTCAGTCGGGGAAGCCACGGCCGAATCTCCCGTGGCTTCGCTGGACGGAGGCTCTGCCTTGACTGGCGGCGCAGCCGACACGCCCGCCGCGGCAAACGCAGAGGACGCAGCACCGTTCCCGCCGCCCAAGGGAAAGAAGGTCTCGGCGCGCTGGAATGCCTGTGGGTCCATTTTTGCCAATTCCGGCAAGTGCTCCTTCGCCTCCGGACGAGGGCATGTCTGCAGGTAGTTGATGATCTGAACGCGTGCCTCGCCGGACTTCTTGCCCGCCTCTTTGAACAATTCGACGAGTCGTTCGACCTGCGACCAGTCCTCCCAGCGGGCCATGTCCGGAATGATCAGATCGGCGAGTTCCGGCCGGTCCAAGAGAAGATGGAATCCCTGCAAAATCCGCTCACGAGGCACCCTCTCCGCCTCGGTGCCGTGAAATCGCAAGGCCATGATCGCCGCGTAGGTATCGGCGTATTCTGCCTTGGGGTCCTTTAGAAACAGGTCTTCCACCAGTCCCATCCCGCCGGGCCCCGCCAACATCAAGTAGCAGCCCAGCATGGCATCCAGTCCGGCCCGAATTTTCTTGTCCTCACTTCGCAGCATCTGTTCCATCGCCGGCAAATCGTCGGCGCCGCCGCAGACGCTGAGCATGACCATGTACAGACGCCTGCGGTTTAGCGGCACGTCGGGGTTCTTGATCCATGCCAACAACTGCTCGTGATTCATCTTGTCGCGCAAGCCTTGGACCTCGCTGTACGGCGCTTTGGCGAATTCGTCATAGGCGTCGCGCGACAACACCTGGTCTGGATCCTCGAGATAGGCCTGGAAGAACGCCAGCCGTTCCGGCCCCTTTCCCGGCAGTTTGTCAAGTTGGCGAAGGTATTCGACCGCCCGGTCGGAGACCTTCATCGGGGTCGTCCAGGCGACGTCGGGCCGGCCGGCGCCCATCACCAGGAATCGGTCCCCGACTTTCTCCCGGCCGAACACGACCGCCCGAATCTCCTTCCCTTGGCTGGGAGCCGAGAGGCCCTTGAGAATATCGGTTACCTCGAACACGGCCTTCGGTCCCTCGTCGCCGGCGAACGGCGTTTTTGTCGTGTCCGGGAGCTTGGTCAAGCGGGCGACGACCGCCGCGTCCATCGACGCCATTTCTTCGCTGAGCGTCTGCGAGGTGACCGTGCAGAACGGACAGGCCCAAACGTTGGACGCGGCCGGTGCCGTCGCCAACAACACGCATCCGAACCAAGCTGAAAACGCAAGTCGCCGCTTCATGGCCGATCAGCAACGCTCCGTGGATGAGAAAGGTTTTGCAGCGGCACGAAGTCTCGCACCTGCGAGAAATACAGGGCCCCGGTGGGGCAAGCGGCAACGCACTTGGCGGCCAGAGGGCCGAGCGCCTGTTCCATCGTCCCCTGGAACGGCACCCCGACTCGGACATCAAAACCTCGGCCGACAAACGTCAGCCCCAGCGCCTCCTGGGACTCGCCCGCGATCTGGATGCACAACTCACAGTTGATGCACTTGCCGGGCTCGTATTGCACCGAACCGTCGCGGTTGACCACCACGAAGGCCCGCCGGGCGTCGCGGTACTTGCCTGGATCGGCCCCGTAGATGGCGGCATAGTGCTCCAACCTGCAATTGCCGTGTGCCGGACACCCGCAACCCAGACAGCGATGAGCCTGGTCCGCCGCTGCGTGCGTGGAAATCGCGTCTACCGCGTAACTGGAATCATCCCGTCGCGGCAGATCCGCTGCACGGGCCAAGAACTCCGGCATCTCCTCGGCTTGAATCTTGCCCATCCGTGACGAGAACGGCCGCTGTGCCGGTGTGACTGCACGGCCGGCCAGGTACTGCGACATCGCTGCCGCCGCTTCCTTGCCGTCCGCCACGCTGCGCACCACCAGACCTTTGCCGCGGGTCGCATTGCCGGCCGCAAACACGCCCTTGATGTTCGTCTCGTAGGTACCCGCACGGACCTCAACGCCGCGCGGCCCGACGGCCAGCCCCCAGGCCCGGATTTCCGCCTTGTCGGCCGCCCCGCAGGCGACCAGCACGGCGTCGTACTGGGATGTGAGTTCGGCGAATGGCATCTGCCGTCCGACGCAAATCCCGGCACGCAACTCGACGCCCAACCGAAAGACCACGCCGGCCTCTGCGGCCAGCGTCTTGCGAGGCAATTCGGCCTCGGAGAACTCGTGATGCAGCCGCCCGCCGGGTTGCTCCTGGTCGTCGAACACCGTCACCGCATGACCCTCGCGGCGCAAATGGAACGCGGCCGCCAAACCGGTCGGGCCGGCGCCGATCACCGCCACACGCCGCCCCGACGCCGGGCGGCAAGGTGGAAGATACGGCTCACGGGATGCCAAGTCCCTGTCGGCCACGTAGCGTTTCAACTCGCACACTTCCACCGGCCCGTCGGCTCCTTGGCGCCGGCAGCCCTTCTCGCACGGCTTCGGGCACACGCGGCCGAGAATCGCCGGCAAGGCGATGGCCTCCTTGATCGTCGCGATCGCCCTGCGATGGTCCTCGTCGCCGATCTGCCGCAACATCTGCGGCACGTCCATGTGGGCCGGACACGCGAAAAAACACGGCGCCAGACAGTCTCCGACGTGATCGCTGAGCAACAACTCCAGCGCCGTCCGCCGCAACCGGTGTACCTCCGGCGTCTCGCTGGCCACCCGCATGCCGTCGGCGACCCGCGTGCCGCAAGCGGGCACAACGCGTCCGCTGTCCAGTAATTTCACCACGCAAACCTGGCACGACGTAGAGGCCTTGTACCCCTCCAGGAAACACAGCGTCGGGATGTCAATCCCCAACTTGCGCGCCGCCTCCAGCACCGTGGCTTCCGGCGGCACGTCAATCGGACGATCGTCAATGGTAATGGTTGGCATCCCGCTACTCCACAAACACCGCGTCCTCCGGACAGACCTGACGGCACGTATCGCAACGCGTACACTTGTCCAGATCAATCGTATGCCGCGCGTAGGGCGTCATTGGAATCGCATCCACCGGGCAGTTCTGCGCGCAGAGGGTGCAGCCGATGCAGCGATCGTTGATCTTGTAGGCGATCAAGTCCTTGCACTTGCCGGCCGGACAACGGCCCTGCAGATGCGCTTCGTATTCCTCGCGGAAGTAGCGCAGCGTGGACAGCACGGGATTCGGCGCGGTCTTGCCCAAGCCGCACAGGCTGCCCGCACAGACGTCCCGCGACAGCTGTTCCAGCAACTCCAAGTCCCCCTGTTGCCCTTTGCCGGCGCAAATCCGGTCCAGGATGTCCAGCATCCGCCGGGTACCCACGCGGCAGAACGTGCATTTGCCGCAAGACTGGTCCTGGGTAAAGCGGAGGAAGTAGCGGGCGATGTCGACCATACAGTCGCTGTCGTCCAGCACGACCAACCCGCCGCTGCCCATGATCGCGCCGACCTGAGCCAACGCCTCGTAGTCGATGGGCGTGTCCTCCAGTTCCGCCGGCACGCACCCGCCGGACGGTCCGCCGATCTGCACCGCCTTGAAGCGGCGGCCGTCGGTCACGCCGCCGCCCACTTCCTCGACGACCTGATGGATCGTGACGCCCATGGGCACTTCGATCAATCCGCCCCGAGCAATTTTGCCGGCCAAGGCGAAGACCTTGGTTCCTTTGCTCTTCTCCGTTCCGTAGGCGGCAAAGGCATCCGCCCCGTTGCGCATGATCCAAGGCACGAGGGCGTACGTCTCGACGTTGTTGATCAGCGTCGGTTTTTCCCACAGGCCGCATTCGGCCGGATACGGCGGGCGCAGATGCGGCATGCCGCGGCGGCCTTCCATCGAGGCCAGCAGGGCGGTCTCTTCGCCGCACACAAACGCGCCCGCGCCTTCGCGCACGCTCAGTTCCAGCGACAAGTCACTGCCCAGGATGTTCGTCCCCAGAAACCCGCGCTCGTGACAGACGGCCAGCGCCTCGCGGACGCGCCGCACCGCCAGCGGGTACTCGGCGCGGATGTAGAAGAAGCCTTCCCGCGCCCCGATGGCCAGGGCCGCAATCGCCATCCCCTCGATGATTCGATAGGGATAAGACTCCAGGATCATGCGGTCCATGAACGCGCCCGGATCGCCTTCGTCACCGTTGCACACCAGGTACTTGGTGGCGCCCGCAGCGGCGCGCACCTTCTGCCACTTGACGCCGGTTGGAAAGCCCGCGCCGCCGCGTCCGCGCAGGCCGCTTTTCTGAATCTCGTCGATGACGGCCTGCGGGTCGTTTCGTTCCAGGCACCGCCGCAACGCCACGAATCCGTTGTGCTTCAAGTATTCGTCCACGTTGGTGGGATCGATCTGCCCGCAGTACTCGGTAGACAAGTGCTTCTGCGGTCCCAGGAACGAGCACACCGGTCCTTCGCGCGGATTGATCGCGTGACGGACGGCCGGTTCCACTTCTTCGTCATCGGTCAGCAGTCGGTCCAGCCAGCGGCGCGTGGAGTAGCCGACCCGCTTCCACAGCCCGCGCGGCTTGAAATGACGCAACACGATCGATTCGACGTCTTCCGCCTGGACGCGGGCGTACAGGTTGGACGGCCCGTGCAAGGGCACGACTTCGACCAGCGGCGTCTGGTGGCACATGCCGACGCAGCCCACGCGTTTGGCGGTCGCCGCCGCGCCGCTGTCAGCCAACACGCGATCCAGGGCCGCCCGCACCTTGCCGCTGCCCTGCGCGACACAGCAGGAGCCGAGTCCGACGCGAATCTCGCCCTCGAACCTGGCCGGCATCCGCCGGGCACGTGGCGGTTCGGCAGGCTTGCCGTCTTGGTGGTCCAGGAAGTCCCGGATCACATCGTGGACCTTGCGGGGCGTCAGCCGGCCATACGTCAAATCGTCGATTTGAACCACCGGAGCCAGCGTGCAGCAACCCAGGCAGGCGACCGACTGCAGCGTGAACATGCCGTCTGGATCCGTATCCTGGCCGTCGGCAAGGTACAGTTCCTTGGCGATCGCGTCCCGCACGAGTTCCGCGCCTTTGACGTGGCAGGCGGTGCCGACGCAGACCTGGATCAGATGGCGGCCGACGGGCCGGTGGCGGAATTGCGTATAGAAACTGGACACGCCCGTGATCGACGCGGGAGTGATCTTGGTCAGCGCGCAGACCCGCCGCAGCGCTTCCTCCGGCAGGTAGTGGTAGTGTTCCTGCAACCGCTGCAAGATCGGAATCACCGCCTCCGGCCCACGGCCGACCTCTTCTACGGTGCGATCGACGAACGCTAAGTCCAAATCAGGCATAAGGATCGGTTAAGCCGGTAGGATTTCGAGTTTTGGCTGCACTAGATTCTAGGCGACCTCCTGGACTACGCCAGGAAGTCGAGGCCATCGGTGCGGCA
>CAZAQY010000351.1:0-7457 GCA_964486845.1 uncultured Pirellulaceae bacterium | reverse complement strand
CATCGGCCCCGCGGCATGGGAATGGGATGCGGCGATCATCACCGCCTCCGGCGCGATCCCGCACTGCTGCTGGATCTCCTGCCGGATCGCCTGGACCGTCGGCCGCCGGATGAACAGCGCGTCGATTCCCACGACGGCCACCCGCGATTGGCCGTCGGCAAATACCGCCGCCCGCACTTTGCACGGGTCATGCAACGCCCGGTGATACGCCTTGCCGTATCCGCCCGGCGCTTCCATGCCGATCTCCGGCGTAATGTCCCGTTCGGCGAAGCCGACTCGGAAAGAGGCTTCTCCGGCCGCAGCTGTGGTCGCGGCAAGCAGGCAGGCAAACCAGAAAAAAACCGTGCGCAAGATGATGGTTGACATCGTTCTCTCTCCTTGAATTGCGAACGTGACGGAGCGGCAGCGGATTCTGCCTTGAACATCGTAACATTACCCGACGTGACTGAAAATAACCGCAACGAGCGCGCACAGGAAATCAAGGAATCTCGGTTGCGTCCGGCCGTTCATCTTTCTGTCACCTCATTTTTCTGTCAGTTCTTCGAACTTCCTGCTGCCGTGCAAAAGGGCGGTTCGGGCGGCGGCGTTTGTGCTGATTCTGACATGTGGGACTCCTTGTTGCTGACGGATTCTACTGCTCGGCAACGACTTCGAGACCGCACAAGACGGGCGGTTGGGACGAAAGCGGCTGGAACTCGACGGTCAGCTTGTCAGCGATCAGGACTTGCGAGAAGCTTTTCACGACCGCTTGCCAGGGGCCGCCGGCCTCGGCGACCGGGTCCATGCGGGCCAGCGCGTTGCGGCCCTGGAGCACGACGCCGAACACCCGCTGCGAAGGCTCCACCGCGGCACTTGGCTCGACGAAGTGCAGGCGGACCGTGTAGCTGTCGGAGCGTACTGCCGGCTCGGACGCGTTGGGTTTCGTAGCTTCGGGAGCCGGCTTCGGTTCGACGACAAGTCGCGACAGTCCTTTCGCCGCGTTCTCCAGCGTCTTGGCCACTGCGGACGTCGGCTGCGGCGACTCCCGCGGAACGAGCCAGACGGTGACCTTTTCGACGCCCTCTACGCCGGAGGCGGCGACCCAAGCGGGACCAGCGCCCGAAATCCGTGAGCTGTGGTGGCGGAACCAGCTCAGTTTCCCCTCGACTTCCACCGGGACCTTGGGCGACGCGCCGCCGACCTCAGGATGTTCCAGCCAGAGTACGCCGTCCTCCGATCGCCGGTCGCCGGGAGCGCCGAAATTCAGGCCAAGACGGCGAATCCGGGATCCCTCGCCCGGCCCAAACGCATACGAATTGCAGGTCCACATCTCGGATTCCGGCATGTGGACCAGCGCCAGCGAAGTCTGGTTCTGATAGGCGCAGGTGCAAGTCCGGGTGTATTCAGGGGCGTTGAGCACGCCGTCGGCCACAATCAGATTCGAGGTGCAGCCGGACTTGAAGCCGCCGAAATTCCCGGTGCCGCTGTGACTCGCCAGGTCGTAAAACCCCGCGGCTCCCGAACGGAACGTCAGCAGGTGTTCGCTGGCTACGCACGTGTTGCAGCCGTGGGTGCGGGCGAAGTTCCAGGCCACCGGTTCTTCGGTCAACGGGTGGGGAATCATGGCCGGGGCCCCGTCCAGCAGCCCAAACGCGCCCTGCGACGCCTTGTAGCTGCCCGTATTGGTGATGATCACGTCGTTGTGCAGGATGCAGGGACCGACATAGGCCAGATCGGGCTTTTCCCACAGCAGCTTGCCATCCGCCCCGCGGAACGTCGCCAGTCCCTTGCCGGTCTCGTCGGGGCTCCGGTCGCCGGCCGCCGCGCCGGCTTCCAGCAGCACGTCGCGGGCCGCGGAGTAGCCCAACCACGTCCCGGAGACTTTCGCCGTCTGCTGCCAGACGATCTGTCCGCTGGGAGCGTCGACTGCCAGCAGACGCGGGGCGGGAGGCTCTTGGCCGCGGCGGCGAAGATGATCCTCGACGCGCTTGGGCAGTCGGTCCAGGCAATAGACCCGGCCGTTGCCGGCCACGATGCCGTTGTGCAGGAAGCTCGCCGCCGCGTCGATCTTCCACAGCGCCTGGCCGGTGTGCCGATCGAAGGCCATCAGTCCGAGGCTGCCGTTGTGGTCCGGCCCCCATGCGATGCCCCGCTTGTTCTCTGTCTTGTATTCGTAGCCCAGACGCCGGGAATAGTCGCCAAACCCGGTTCCGGCCAACAACAAATTCTCGTAAACGCCGATGAAGCCCCACTGAGGCTGCTGCCCGTCGGTCGCCGGCAGTTGGAACTCGCCGACCGTTTTGCCAGTGGCCGCGTCCAACAGCAGGCAACGGCTGCCCAGGGCCAAGTACACGCCCTCCTGCGTGGCCACGTAGTTGGTTCCCCGCGCATTGGCTCCCGGGATGTGTACCTGGTTATACGCCGTACTCAAGGGCGTGTCGGCGTAGGTGTTGTCGTAGTAGACGTTCAGCGTTCCCAACTCCTCGAATTCCCGCTTCCACAGCACGCGACCGGTATACACGTCGCGAGCGCTGATGCAGTCCATGCCTTGAATGAACAATCGCCCGCCCGTGACCTGCGGGCTGGGCCCGTGGCCGTGACGGGGCAGCACGTCGAGATTGGAATTGCCGCCAAACCACAGCAGGCCCAGCGGCAGCCGCACTCGCTGGTCGTTGGACTTGACCGTGTTGGCGATGTCCCCGTAGGCGTGAGTCCAGTCGGCGGCGCCGGGCAGCGGTCCCTCGCGAGTGATGACGACGGCACCTTGGGCCTGAGCCAGCTTGGCCTTGGCCAGATCAGCCTGCGCAAAGCGTTTTTCCGCCGCCGCGGGGTCGCTTGCTGGAATCCATAGCCGGCCGCCGTAGGGCCGCAGCGATTCGTACACCGCCTCGAGCGTTTCGTTTTCCGAAAGACGCTCGACCAGCGACCTTCCCACGACGATCAGGCTGGCCATGTAGCGCGGCGGCCGGAAGGCGAGCGGGTCTCCCGCTTGGACCGCCGCCCGGCGGCCGTACAGTCCGGCGGCGTCGAACCGGCGCCGGAGCCGTGCGGCACGGTCGGCGTCCGAGTCGACCACCACCACGTGCAGATCGCTGGCCGCCAGGACAGCCTCCAGCAACGGCTCGTCATCGGCCTGGAACCAGAGCGCATAGCCCTCGCGCGTCTCGGCCTGTCCGAGCAGTTGCTCCGCCCTGCTCGCGGCTTCGGCGAGCGGGGGCAACGGGCGCCGCGTGCCGGTCCAGGTTTTTTCCCGGCCTTGGTTGGCGTCCGAATCGACGTCCCGGTCGGCGCCGAACGCCATGATCCGGCCCTCGCGCGTCACGGCGAACAGCATCCCTCCAGCCGCCAGCAACCGCTCCACGCGGCCTTCCACGGGCAGCGTCCAGGCGATGCGGGCCGCTTGGCCGGCTTCCGGCGGATCGATCGCCACGATCTTGCCCCCTCCCCCCGCATACAGCCGCTTGCCCGCCTTGATCAGATCGCCACTGCCATCGGCCTCGACCTGCCACACCGTCCGCTTGTCCGCGGCAAAGGCCTGGATGGCCGCAGGGGCAAGCGTGCCATCCTTGTTCTTGCCCGGCGTGTTCGCTGCGTAAGCGAATCCGTCCGCCAGCACCGGTTCGTTGATCGAGAAGTTGCCGTCGCTCCCGTCGGCCAGGTTCAACGCCATCGTGCCTCGGACCCGCGTGTGAACGAACACTCGCAACTCGTCGGCGGCCACGAATGAGCCGCCCTGGCCTCTGCTGCCGAAGTTGAAGTACCGCAGCTTGCCGGTCTGCCGATCCAACGCCGCGGGAAGCGACCGCCCGCCAGGCACCAGCAGCAACTGGGCGGTGGCGGCCAACTGCCCTTGCGGAGCGACGCCGGCAAAGGACGGCGCCGCGTGCGGTTGCTTGATATAGTCGGCACTGGTTGCGTCGTTCACCCAGCGCACTGCGCCGCTGTCCGCGTCCAGGGCGTAAATGAACGTGCCCATGAAAGGCCAGATGCTGGCGGCGAAGTAGATGACACCGTCGCGCTGGACGGGACCGCCGCGCGCGGGCCAGGCGGAGATGACGCGGCGGTTACCGATCACCTGCTGGCCGGACGGACCGCCGCGGAACCGCCACCGCAACCGGCCGTCGGACGCGCTCACGCAGTACAGATAGCCGTCGTCGCTCGTGAAGTACACGTTGCCGCGAAAGACGACGGGCGAGAACCGCACCGGACCGTCGGCGTGGAAACACCATTGCTCTTCGCCCGAACTCGCGTCCAGGGCCACGACCTTGTCCTGGTCGTTAAAGGCGACGAACATCCGCCCCTGGGCCACCACGGGCTCCAAGATCGCGTCATAAGGCATCATGTCCTGGTTCAGCGGATCGTCCCAGACCGGGACGCGGGGCGCATACTGACGCGTCCAGGCCGGGTGCAGCGACGGCGGCAGTTCGTGGCCAGAAGCCGCGGTGTGTCCTGCATCGTACCGCCACATCGGCCAGTCGTCTTCCTCCGCCGCTGCCGGAGCCGCGAAGGAAGCAGCCCAGGCTAACGCCGCGAGCACGGCCGGGAGCGATTGCAGGACAGGACACCGACGCAGGTGACACCAACGATTCATGACATGCCTTTCGATACCACATGATGGAGCCATGTCCGCATGCCGATCCTCCTCAGCCATCTTCGGCGTGAGGCATCAATCCGCCGGGACCGGAAGGAGCGTGTCCAAGCTCGACTGGTCCGGGCAGGTCAAATTCAGTCTGTCGAGGAGTTCGGCAAAGCAGCTACGCCCTCAGGAAACACGTTCTCTTGTTGGGTGGTCAAGATTGACGCGACCGCAGACGCTGTTGCAGATCCGCCAGCAGGCTGGACAGTTCGCTGATCGTTCGTTCGCGCAGACTTGCGGTGGAACTCGACTCTTCGCCGAGAAGCTGTTGGAGTATTTGAATTTTGCCTACCGATTCGCCTTTTTCCAGGCCCTCTTGCCGGCCCTCTTGCCGGCCCTCTTGTCGGCCCTCTTGTCGCGCGCTGTCCAAGCCCCACTGATAGTCGCGCTGTGCCTTCAAACGCTGGTCGTACATCATCCGATCCTCCGTTTTGGCCGCGATCGCTTCGACCACGGAAATCGCCTGCTGAAATTCGACTCCCGGCAACAATGCCCGCAACCGCTCCGGCTCGTATCTGTCCGCAAACAAAAAGAAAAACGCCCATTGCTCGATCGCCGGAGCGGTGGGAATCGTTTCCTCCTGCAAATTATACTTCGTCAGTTCCACCGTGTGTACTTCGACGGAATCGGAAACCTCCATGCCGTGCTCCGGGTCTGCCAGCCGGAAACGGTGGTGAGAGATCCTGTCGTCGCGAAAGAGTCTCTTGTTGAGCAGGCAAATCGAGATCGCGGACCGCAGATCCGCATAACTTTGGCCAGGCTCCAGTTGCTCGACGTACATCGTGCAGGCGTAGTAGACGAGCCGCTGCAACAGCCCGGCAAAGACCGTTACCTGCATCTCGATGTTCAGCCACCGGCCCGCCGAATCGCGCGCCCGAATGTCCAGCACGACAAGCTTGTCGTCCGCGAATTCCTGGTAGCTGAACGGATTGAGAATCTCCACGTGGACGATCGGATGGGCGAGTTTGAGGATGGCGTTGAGCAGTCCGATCAGAACGGAAATGTTCTCCGGACTGCCAAAAACCTTCTTGAACACGAAATCGACGGTTGGTTTGATTCCCAGCGACATGGGATACCTGCCTCAATTCAGGTTGACCGTTGGCTCCCGCGCGAATTGTACGATGGCCGGCCGAGGTCGTCGACGGGGATTCCGGGGACATCACAATTATTCTCGACGCGCGAGCGCGATCCCGTAGACGAGGGCTTGCGGATTCGCTATAGAGGTAAGAAGCTGAATCGTTGTCTTTCGGCAGGCGCGAGCATGAGCACGCCGCAACCCCGGAAATGGGAGCACCAATCATGAAACGGACGGCCTTGTTTTGCTTCTTGTTGCTGGTCGCAGGCCGTGCTTGCGCGAGCGACAGGCCGAACATCGTTTTTGTCCTCGCCGATGACCTCGGCTGGACGGACCTCGGCGTGCAGGGGTCGCCGTATTACGAGACGCCGCACATCGATCGGCTGGCGTCCCAGGGCATGCGCTTGACGTGTTATCACAATTGCCAGAACTGCACCCCCACGCGGGCGGCCCTGATGAGCGGCCAGTACGCGCCGCGGACCGGTGTCTATACCGTCGGGGGCATCAACCGTTTTGCCTGGTGGACGCGCCCGCTGCGGCCGGTGGACAACGTTACAGACCTGCCGTTGGACAAAATCACCGTCGCGCAATCGCTCAAGACCGCTGGTTACGCGACCGGCATGTTCGGCAAATGGCACATCGGGCAGCAGGGCGAGTACCATCCGGGCCAGCGCGGCTTTGACGAAGCCATCGTCTCGATGGGCAAACACTTCGACTTTGCCACCAGCCCCAAGACAGAGTATCTCGCCGGACAGTACCTGGCCGACTTTCTGACGGACAAGGCGGTGGACTTCATCCAGCGTCACAAGGATCACTCGTTCTTCCTGTACCTGCCGCACTTTGCCGTGCATACGCCGCTGGACGCCAAGCCGGAACTGGTCGCAAAGTTCAAAGACAAACCGGCCGCCGGGGGCCATCGCAATCCGACCTATGCCGCGATGATTGCCAGCGTGGATGAAAGCGTCGGCCGGGTGCTGGCGACGCTCGACGAACTCAAGCTCACCCAGAACACGGTCGTGATCTTCTCCAGCGACAACGGCGGCGTGGGCGGTTATGAACGCGAAGGCATTGGCAAGGAAAACGGCGACATCACCGACAACGCCCCCTTGCGCAGCGGCAAGGGCAGCCTGTACGAAGGCGGCACGCGCGAGCCATTTATCGTCCGCTGGCCCGGCGTGACCAAGCCCGGCTCGACGTGCGGCGTGCCTGCGATCCACGTGGACGTGTACCCGACGCTGCTGGAGATCGCCGGAGCCCGTCCGCCCGCCGACTACGTGCTGGATGGTGAAAGCCTCGTGCCGTTGCTGCGCGACCCAACCGCTTCGCTGAAGCGGGAAGCTATCTATCAGCACTTCCCCGGTTACCTGGGCATCGGCCAGGGCCAATGGCGCACCACCCCGGTCGGGCTGATTCACGCCGGCGATTGGAAACTGATGGAGTTCTTCGAAGACGGACGTCTGGAACTGTATAACCTGCGCGAAGACCTCGGTGAAACCAACAACCTGGCCGCCCAGATGCCGGACAAGGCCAAGGAACTCCACGCCAAACTCGTCGCCTGGCGTCAGGCGATCAAAGCCCCCATGCCCACACCGAACACGGGCGACGCCGCCCCTGCGGCAAAGGCCGAAGTCCGAAGGAAAATGAAAGCCGGGAAGAGCCGGAGGCAGTAGAAGCTCGTTTCCCAGGCGGTTGTCTTGCCACACGTTTCCTGAGCCGCGTTTGAGAAATCCCATGAAAAGAAAACTGACTCTATCGTTTTGTATGGTG
>CAZAQY010000350.1:0-7693 GCA_964486845.1 uncultured Pirellulaceae bacterium | reverse complement strand
GGCGCTGATCGTCTTCCCGCTGAAAACGTTGGCGTCTCGCCCGCCGGCGCCAGTATTGGTCGCCGACCAGCTGGAACGGCTGAAAGACCCAGATCCGCGGATGGAAGTCCTGCCACCGGTCGATGTCCCGGAGCAGATTTCGCAACTGATCGAGAACAGGGCCGAAGTCGCGTTGATGAACCCACTTGGGTTTGTGTTTGCCCGCAATCGAAGGAGGATGGTCTCCGCCGTCGCTGTTGCACTGAGGATCATCGACGGGAAGACAGGAAGCGTCTACTTTTCCCAACTGTACGCCCACAAGAAGACCGGGATTCACAGACTCGACCAAGCAAGGGGGCGATCAATCGGCTACGGCGTGAGCTACTCGACATCGAACTTCCTGATTGCGGCCTACCTGCTCCACCAAGCCGGCGTACATCCGTTTCTTGGGTTTGACCGAATCGAGTTCCTGAAGGGCCATGAGGTTGTCGCTCGTGCGGTGTACGACGGGAAAGTCGAAATCGGAGCCGGCCACGACGGGGTGATCGTGGACCTGTCGAAACAGCCGGGTTACTCCAATGCTGCGGACGTGATTGTCCAAATCGCGAGATCGGACGCAATCCCAAGCGACCCCGTGGTAGTGAACGTATCGGACCGAGCAAGCAGGCAGCGACTCCAGGAAGCACTTGTCGCCGCAGGGAACACACCGAACGGCAAGGAGGCATTGAAGATCTTCTGGGGCAATACTCAAGGCCTCGCCGCCACCGAGGACTCCAGGTACGACGGGCTGTCCGAAGCGTTGAAGTCACTCAAGCTGGATGAAGTCGACCTGTTGCCCAACAGGAAGTCCTAGCTCTCGTCGGTAAGCGGATTCTGCAAAGACGGTGACCTGATCCGCATCGCTGACGGGTCGGCGGCAGAGCAGAGGTACGCCGCAAGACTTTAAAGGCTTGTCACAGACTCGAAAGCCTTTGTCCGCAGGTGACGGTCATCCCTGTACAGAGTACGAAGTTGGCTCGAAACGGCGGTATCCTGAATTGTGTGTCGTGGACCGTCCGAGTGTGAGGTCCGTTCATGTCTGATGAGCCAGAGACACCCGCCGCGACAGCCGCACACTGGGTCGCTCAGCTGCGATCGAGGGCCATCGGCGATTCAGTCTGGACTGAGGCCGTCGAGGGGCTACGACGGATTGGGTTCCACGCAGTTCCTGCTCTGATTGAAGCTTGGTCCGACGAAGATGCAGCGATCCGCCACGGAGTGAGGAAGGCCCTGCATCAGATCGGGCCGATTGTCCTGTCCGACGTAATTGACGCCCTTCAACATGACCAGCCGGCAGTCAGATTTGAAGCCGCCTCATGGCTGAGCGGACCAGCGAATCAGCGTCAACGCTTGATCGCAGATATCGTTCCTCCCCTTATCGAGGCAGTCAACGACTCAGAGAGTTCCGTTCGCCTGCGTGCGGTACAAGCGTTGTCCTTGATGCGGGAGACCGCCCATGCGGCAGTGCCGGCCCTGATCGAGACATTGAAGGACCCGGAGGCATACGTGAGTGAATGGGCCGCCTTCGCCCTGGAGGCGATCGGAGCCTGTGCCGGTACTGCTGTGCCCGCCCTTACCGAAGCCCTGCTGGACGATGACTCCGGTGTGAGGGATGCAGCCAGCCAGGCACTGGACCGAATCTTGGCTGCCGAAAACCCGGGCGATGGAAAAGAGAGGGGGATTCGAGATGATTGACCGCCGCAGATTTCTGGATGACGTTTCTCGCTGCACGCTGATGCTCGGCATAAACGTGGCGGGCGGGCTGGCATTGCCCCCGTTGTCTCAATCGCAAAAACCGATGGCGAATTTCCGCTCGGGGAAGTTGGACGAGAATTTCGCCGGAGTTGAAGTTGAACTACTTGGAGTTCCGGAAATCTCGACGGATCTGGGGGTTGGACTCCACCCATTCAGCCCGGAACGAACCCTTGCCATCGACGGTGACGTTCCCGATGGGCAGTTCTCCAACTTGAGGGAACGCTTGTTGCACCGTGGCTTCGGCCGCACAAGTCACTTTTCCGAAGAGAAGTTGGACTACATCCTCTGGAGCATGGCCAAGCTGACGCGATACTACCGAGTCCCGGATTACTTTGAAGACTGGGCAACACGTCTGGCGGCCCGGGAGGACCTTGGCGTCGCTATGGGCACATGGAAACACTGCGGGTTCATCCACCAATTCCAGCCGCTTGGTTTCACGCAGCCGGTCAGCACGCGGAACGGATTGGTGGACTGGTGGCTGTTCATGGTCCCAAACGGGATTGATTTCCAGAGCCAGGACGGGCTGGCCACGCACGTGCTGTTCGGGTGCGTCGAGGCGGACTCCGCCGCATCCCCGCCGAGGCAGACTGCTCGTCTGGGGCTTCTGTGGCGACTTGTGGACCGCTTCGATGACTGGGCTACCGTGTCCCGGATGGATTTGGCCTCAGCGACCCGCGAACTGAACCGGCGGCTGGCCAAACTGCTGTGACAGTGGTCCCGGATCGAGCCGCTGTGGAACAACCAGGATTTCGGGAAAGCAGAACGGGTTCGAGAAATGCGAATCATCATTCATCGGGGAACTCACGAGATCGGTGGAACGTGTATCGAGGTTGAAGCCGGTGCAACCCGGATCATCCTGGATGTGGGGATGCCGCTGTTCGATGCCGATTTCGAGCCCCTGGACACCGGAAACTTGCGACGGCAGAGTCGGGAAGAACTGAGGGAACTTGGATTACTGCCGCAAGTCCGGGGACTTTTTGATGACGGCCCACGACCCGACGCGATTCTCCTTTCGCACGCCCACGAGGACCACACAGGGCTGCTCAGGCACTCCCCGCCCGAAATTCCAATCTATGCCAGCCGCGGAACCAGCAAGATGATGGACGCAGGGTTTCGATTTGCCGGCCAACCGTTCCTACCGGCCGATCGACACCGGGAAGTCACGTCAAGGGTTCCAATTCGAATCGGCGAGATGCAGGTGACCCCGTTTGCCGTCGACCACTCGATTTACGGAAGTCTGGCCTTCCTGATCGAGGCCCAGGGCAAGAGTCTGCTGTATTCCGGCGACCTGCGGCTACACGGACGAAAGCCGGGGATGACACGAGAACTTTTTGCAGCATTTGCCGGTCGGACGCTGGACGTGTTGCTGATGGAGGGCACCCACATCGCCCATCCCGGAGTTCGGGGCCCCAACGAGTATGAACTTCAGGATGAAATCCACGATCACGTCAAATCCGCCCCCGGCTTGGTGCTGGCGTCCTTCTCTCCGCAGCACGTGGATCGGCTCGTGGCATTTCTCAAGACGGCCCAGGATACCGGCCGCGTGTTCGTCGCGGACGCCTACGCCGCGTACGTGATGCACCTGATCAAGTCGGAGGTCAAGATTCCGCCCCCGGTCGCGACCGAGTGGATCAAGGTTTTCTATCCGAGGTTTTTCCAGGAGAATTTCGAGCGGAAGCGGCTGAAAGAAGTTTATTTTTTGTTTTCTTCGGAACGGATCGGGCTGGATGAAATTCGCCGAGAACCGTCCCGGTACCTGATGATCTTCCGGCCCAGCATGCTGGAGAGCGATTTCGGCGGCAACCTCCCCGAAGGCACTCGTTGCGTCTACTCACGGTGGCCCGGTTACCTCGAACGCCCTGATTGGCAGCCCGTGAAGGCTGCCCTCACTGCCTGCGGCGGTGCTCTCGTCCAAGCCCATACCAGCGGGCACATCTTCGCTGATGATATTGTTGAATTCGTGCGAAGATTGAAACCGGGAACCGTGATGCCGGTTCACACGTTCGAACCGGAACGATTCTCCGAAGTCGTCGAGAATGTGCGGTTCATGGATGACGGAGTACCGTGGGAGATCATGTAGCACGGATCTCGCGTCGCCAATCGGGCCGACTCGTTGTCAAACAACCGATCCGCATCCTGGCCCGTGAAATAATGCCGGTCCAGTCTTGCCTGCCCCTTCCCAGGCCGAATCACTTGGCGATCAGCGCCAATCGTCTAGGCTTCGTAGCCGGTCCATGCAGGGCCGGAGCGGGACGCTCACCGCCGTTCGCTCGGGTACTGGTCGATGTGCGTGTTTGTTCCTGCCGAAGGAAGGACCATCCATGACCATCGAATTCTGGCCGCGGAAACCCCGGAAGCCGCGGGCTATCACAGTCAAGAAGCGTCGGCCTCGACGCCCGAAACTCCCGGTTCGAGTCGGAAAAGCCCAGCAGATGCTCTCTGGGGCCATAATTCTTGGTGACCACGAGCAGGCCGCCTGGGTTTACCGTGCGGCCATGCAGAACCTGGTCAGTGGCAGTCCCCGCGACGTGCAGGAACTGCGGGAGCGACTGGATCGCGTCATGGCTCCCTGACCAGGTTGAGGGCTACGCGTCGCTGTTGGGCAGCTTGGACTCCCCCGATCCCCGATGTGGCCGCCGATCGCCCTAGAACGCTCTCAGCACGAGGCCGGGATCCTCGTACGACCGCACTTGAACGACGGGGATCCTCGTCTCTGGGTACCGTGACATCACGTCTCGGAGCCGGTCCCAACACGAACTGTCGTCGTTTGGTGCAGCCACAGCCAGAATGCATTCAACCTGCCGAAACTTCTCGACCGGAATCCGGTTCGCTGCCTCAGAAGGAAGCAGGCCCAACATGATCTTCTGTCGGAGTAGGCGTTTGATGTCTTCAGTTACCTGATCGAGGACGAGTCGAAAATCCTCGCGGTAGGCACATGCCTGGAGTGGCCCCCAGTACGTTCCACTTGCGTTCCCTCCGTCCTTGAGTTCGACGCAGATCAGTTCCTTGTCCGGCCCCAGAGCTAGGAAGTCCAGCTTACCGCCCAAGGAGTCGTCTGCTGAAGGCGTTCCCCATAGGACCGGGTCTTCCGACCTGAGCCGTTGTCGGATCGCGAGCAGCTTCTCACGGTGTGGATTGCACAGTTGATCCTGTGCTGACCTGCTCTCGAAGGCGATGCAGGCCTCACGATCGAGTACAAGCCAGTCCATGCCCGGACGCCAGTCGCGTCCGAAGCCAATCGACAGACGATTCTGCCAGTAGCCCTCGCTCTTGTTGCCATACCACCTCGGGTCGGCTGCGGAATAAGCAGCAGCAAGATAGCTGGGCAGTCGTCGTTCGTACGTGTGCAGGGCGGCAGGTTCGAGTGGGCAAGCTACGAACAAGTCGTCGAATCCAGGCAGATTCCGGTACGTGTTCGCCGCCTCCGCCAGAAGACGTGTGCCTTCAAAGCTGATCCGAAGCAGGGATGTCGTACCGTGGTAGTACTGAAGCGTGTTCCCATCCCGAAGCTGTAAATCGAGTGCGTAGCGATCCGGGATCGCGGATCGGAGATGATCGGACACCAAGAAGTTTAGCGGGCCACCTGGAACCAGCAGGTTCAGAAACTCTTCGCTGAGGTATCGTGGATAGCACGGCATTACCTGAACTCCTTTGCGAATTCCTGAGAAACACGACGACTTGATGCGGCCCGACGCCCCGACTGCCCAGTACGGACTTAGGTGACCCGAGGGCTTCGGCCCAGGTTGTGGTCGGCCGCTCGTATTCAATTCGCTTGTCGTCTCCTTAGATCAACGAAGACCTCGACTTCATGCGAAGTCACGTACTGTCCGGCTTTCTCCCGCACAAACCCGAGGCAGATCGCGTCCGCCGCCGTGAACCACGACACACCCCAATTCACGGAGCACCTGTAGACGGACCATGGAGCGATGATCGCTTTTGTCAGCAAATCGTAGACCAGAACAAGCCCCCAGATGGGCAGCAGCGTCCATCGCAGAACGGTTCCATCGTCGGGCGTGCGACCCCAAAGCCTGGAAGCAATCAAAGCGACGCTCACAAGGAATGCGGAGAGCACGGTGGAACCCAGTAGGTCGACAACGAATGCCCGGATCAGTTTCTTGACGTACAACACCGGATTCTCCCCTCGACAGCCCGGTCTGCAGTGACTCGCAGCTTCTCTGGGAGAAGCTACTTGATGCGGTCATCGTTTCCGGAACTCACCGACCCTGATACTACGTGTTGGCTCTGCCAACAGTGGGTCAATCGGCGATTACCGCCCGGCAAAAACCGGTTGGCGGCGGTGCAGAGCCCACAACAGGTCTTTCCGAACGGACTCATCCTGGCAACGTTTGGGTTCCCAGTCGAACCACTCTGGGAATGCCTCGAAGCGAAAATCCATCGGAACCTGGAGGTCGGAAATCTCCGACGAAAACCGTGCCAAGCCAGCGTTAAGGCTCCGCTCGAGACTGAGGAGCCAGACGTCATCGTCGGGGTAGAACATGGTCGGAGCAAGTACGCAAAGGTGAATGGCAGTGGCACGCAGTAGTTCTTTCTCGCTTGTCTTGTACTCCAGCAGTTCCGCATGAGTGCGAGAAAAAGCGTAGGCGAGTCCATAGCGGAGCACCTGAAAGGCCGCACAGAGCGGGGTATCCGCCTCAACCTTGAGCTCGAACAGCGTGTAATGCGATCCGCTCCGGTGGCATAGGTCGAGATGGTGGGGTGATGCCCCTGCTAGTCCGGATACCGTCGGAATCTGATTTGCCCAGTTCTCGTCGGTGATTGCAGCAATTGTCCGTTCAAGAGTGGTCTCCGGGTTTACATTGTGGTTGGCCATCGCCAGTTGCTTCTCGAATCGCCAGTTCTCAGACGAGGGTGGCTTCGGCAGTAGAGCCGACGAACTGGACCAATTTGCTGAAAGCCGGTCGAACAACTCGTGAACGAGCTTCAGCCCATCTGGTTCTCTGTCGTTTTTTTCTGGGATCGAAAACGGGGGCTTGACGCGACTGGTGCCGGTCACGTATCGTATGTCAAAGCAAGCCGCGTTCTTAGACGTTTCCCAGCCGTCGTTGCTCGCGGATCGCGAAAGCACTCCTGACGATGGTTCTCTGCGTCCCGCTGAATTCCTGACCGTTAGGGAAGCCGCGGCGATCCTCCGTGTCAGCTACAGTTCCGTGCTGGCGGCCATCCACGCTGGTTCACTGGTAGCCTACGGTTTCGGCCCCAACGGCGGAACGTATCGGATACGCAGGAGCGATCTTTCGGACTACGTTGCTGCGTCCTGCACGCGCAAAAATCACGCCCGATCGAAACCGAGGAAGTCCACTTCGACGTTTCAGAAGTTGGACAAGCAGCGATTACTGCGCGCCTGGCGGGACCAGGGAGTCACGTCCGAAGTCCACGAGGAGGCTTCGGAATGACCCCCGGCGTCCCGTCGCATTTTCGCGGCTCCGGTCTGTTCCTCCCGTTTCCAACCGGAACGGCCCGTCTTGAGCCAGCTGCGAACTGCCGCGTCGGCAGGCTATTCCTGGCCGTCAGCCTTCCCGGCATCGCCCGCACTGGTCATGCGTGCCGCCTTCGCGACCGCAGCCGCCAAGTGGTCCGTTTGCTCCGCCAGGTGTCCGTAGACGCGACTGACCATCGTCGTGTCGCGGTGCCCCATCAATTCCGCCAGCGTCGCGATGTCGACGCCGTTCAGGATGCCGTAGGTGCCGAAAGCGTGTCGGACCTCGTAGGCACAAAGATCATCCCGGAGCCCCAGCTTCCTGCGGAGCCGCTGCATTTGAAGTCGAACGGCATTGGTCGTCCACTTCTTGCCGTGGCAGTTGACGAAAACGTATCGGGACGCCGACCTGCGGCGAAGAAGTCGCATGAGTGGGAACGGCGTGCTTGTCGCCAGCGATTTCAGCGAGTTGGTGAGCAGCGC
>CAZAQY010000349.1:0-7714 GCA_964486845.1 uncultured Pirellulaceae bacterium | reverse complement strand
GCGTTTGCTGACCAACAGCATCGGGATGAAACTGACACTGATCCCGCCGGGTGAGTTCTTGATGGGTTCGAGCGTATCGGCCGAGGAGATCGACCGGCGGTTTCCGGGAGGGAAGGTCGAGTGGTATGAAGATGAGCATCCACAGCATCTGGTTCGTTTGACGCGGCCGTTCTACTTGGGAATGCATCAGGTGACGGTGTCGGACTTGCGGCGGTTCGTGGATGCGACGGGGTACAAGGACAGGGAGTGGAGCGACATCAAAGGTTTGAGTTGGAAGACCACCGGATTCGATCAACAGGAGACACATCCGGTGACGTGCGTGAGTTGGGACGACGCGATGGCATTTTGCGACTGGCTAAGCCGTGAGGAAGGCCGGACCTATCGTTTGCCGACGGAGGCGGAGTGGGAGTACGCGTGTCGGGCGGGGAGCACGACGTTGTGGTGTTTTGGAGACGACGAGTCCTCGTTGGGGGAGTATGCGTGGTACGGGGCTAACTCCGAGGGCAAGACACACCCGGTGGCTGAGAAGAAGCCGAACGCTTGGGGCCTGTACGACATGTATGGAAATGTGTGGGAGTGGTGCTCGGATTGGTACGGAGCCTACCAATCCACGGCGGTGGACGATCCCACGGGTGCTGGGGCGGGCTTGCTCCGCGTGGATCGCGGCGGCGGCTGGGGCAGCGACGCGAGGGGCTGCCGGTCGGCGGACCGGCACGTCGGCACGCCGGGGGACCGGAGCGACTACCTCGGGTTCCGCGTGGCCTCGGGTTCGGTGGATGGTACCAGCCAGTAGCGCGCGTACGAGCAAGGCAGAGCGGAGCCTGGAGCGTAGGCCGAAACGGGTCTCGAGCGCAGCGGAGCGGAGCCGAGACCCGTTTCGAGCCGTAGCGGAAGGCGTAGCGGCCACGTAGTTCCGTCTCTCCGAGACGGGAATCGAGTCTCGGGGAGACTCGGCCACATGTAGGCGGCGCAGGCCGCCGTGGGGTCTGGGGCGAAGCCCCAGCGAATTCGAAAACGGAGGCGTCAAAATGGGCAAGATGATGTACCTGGGGACTGTGGATCGTTTGAACGCGGCAGAGCACCACGGCGTGCGCCGCATGGAGTGATTGGCGGGAATCAGCGTCGACTCGTGTTCCCCTTTTTCTCTCCTTGCAAGACTGATCTTCGCGAATCAAGGTTCATAAGGATGGTCAGGCGCCGGTTGCTGGCGCCATTCCGTTCGGTTGTTAAGGAGCCAACGTGATGTTGCGAGAACTGTTCGCGCGTTTCTTCCGCCGTCGGAGACCGGCGTCAGAGTCGGAATCGTTGCGGCTGGCGTATCAGGTTGAGGATCTTCTGCCATCGGGGTCGCTGCCGCCGGGCATGACGGCTTGCGTCCTGCGTGGCGGCGAATTGGTCGCCGTGTCGCGCGAGGACGCGCCGCGGATGCAGGACGGCGAAATCTGCTGGCTGCTGCCGGCGGACGATCTGCCGGTGCCGGTCGTCCTGCAGCGGGGTGAATCGGCGCTGGCGGTCGAAGCGACGGTCCGCTTCGAGACCGATCCGGCGATCGCCACGTTGCTTCGAGACCGCACGGCGCTGACGCGGGAGGAACTGGCGGCGCTGCTGACCAGCGAACTGGCCGGGTTGACCGACGTGCTGGGCCACGCGGACGCGGCCGCGCTGACGGCGCTGGACGACGAGTCCCGCGAACGGCTGCGGGCCAAGCTGAGCTTGATGCTGCAGGCCAAGGGTCTGCGCTGCACGGGGCTGGGAGCGTTTCGGCCGGCGCCGGTGGCGGAGCCGCCCGTCATGGCGGTCGAGGCGATCGAGCCGGCGGCGGGGGCTGCTGCCGAACCCGGCGGCGAAGCGGCGCAAGGCGAGCTTGCCGCGGCGGACTTGCAGCCGGCGCTGGCGGCGGCGATCGACAGCGTCCAGGATGATGCCCAGTGGGACGACTTGGTCGGCCAACTCGAGGCCGGCGGCATGGCGCTGGACGAATCGGCGGCGGACGAGTTGGACGCCCTGGGCGCGGCGGTCGTGGAGCGGCGGGTCGGCGCAGCGCAGGCCGCCGAGCGGGTGAGCCAGTTGGCCGACGCTGCGCGGCACGCGGCGGGCATCGTCGATCCCGATCTGCGGCGCTGGCAGGGTCTGGCTTTGCGGCTGCGGCTGCTGGACGTGTCGCCCGAATCGCCGGGCGACGACGGCCCGAAATGTCCATCCCACCCGTCGGCGACGGGAGTGCGGCCCCGCGCGGCAGCCAAGATCCGACGGCCGTGGACCTGGTGGATGCTCCGTCGCAGTTCGATCGACACGCGGCTGCAGCAATTCTTGCAGGACACGGTACGCCGGATCCGCGCGTCGTTGGACGAGTACCGCAGCGGTCTGGAGCAGATCGCCGCGGCAGCCCGAGTCAAGGAGTTGAGCGATCGGTTGCGGCTGGTCGAGGATCTGCTCGAGACGGTCCCGATACTAACGCCGCGCCCGCGGCAGTATCGGCTGGACCGCGACCAGGCCCGGCAAGCGGTGCAGAACATCGAGCGGGCGGTTACGGCGGCCGAACTGACACACGCGGCGGTCCATGCTCTGTCCGCCCGCCCCGCAGGCAGCGCCGAGTGGCAAACCGCGCTGGCCGAGGCCACCGGCGCGGTCAGCTCGCTGGACAACCACCTCCGCGCCCGGCGACACGTGAGGCAGACGTTGAAGACATAACGCGGGCTTGCACCGGCAACCGGCCCACGGCCAAAGTGACGACAGAAAAGAACCACGAATAACTCGAATAACACGAATGAAGACACCGCTTCTGCCCGGCCGTTTCCTCATTCGTGTTATTCGTGTTATTCGTGGTTCCAGAATACCCGCCGCGCCTGTGCATCGCAGGCAGTGAGACATCAAACAAGAAACGCCAAACACAAACCGAAGGAGACTATCGTGTCCGCAACGATCGAAGAAAACCGTTGGACGGCTCCGACAGACCAATTCGCGGTGCGTATCCAGGTGAATGACGCGCCGGGGTTCTTTTCCAAGCGACTGATCATCGAGCCGGGGTGCCGGGCGCTGGTGATCGAAGACGACGCGTTTATCGGCGAGGTGACGGCAGGCAGCTATACGCTGGAGAGCTTCGCCCAACGGCTGCGGTTCTGGACCAAGAAACAATGTACGGTGATCCTCACGCGTGCCGAGGACATGCCGCTCGAGTGCCACTGCGACGGCTTGCCGACGCGCGAGAATCTGCTGGTCGAAGCATCCGTACGGCTGACCGTGCAGATGAGCGACGTGGCCCTATTCCTCCAGAATCTGCTCGGCGCCCGCGCGGCGTTTTCGACCGCCGACCTGCGCAACTCGATACTGTCCGTGATCCGGCAAGCGATGTGGGAATCGGTGGGCCGGATGTCGATTACCGAGTTGACCGGAGCCCAGGTCCGCCGCGATTTGGATGCCGCGGTGGAACAAGCTTTGGGCGTGTCACTCAAACGGTACGGGATCGGCTTCGGCCAGGTCCAGACCGTGTCGATCAAGCACGAAAAATACGACGAGCAACGGCGGAAATTGGGCGAAGCCTGGTTGTTGCGCGAAGGGATCGACCAGCAGCGGGCCTTGGACGAACTGTACTCGGCGGACGAACTGCGGCAGATCCAGCGGCGCGAGCGGGTGAACGAGCTGGAACTGCTGGCCGAGAACGTGGCCCTGGATCGGCAGGAAGGCGACTTGGCCGCCATGCTCCGCCGAGTCGGCATTCGCAGCCAGGTGCGGGACGCGGTGTTGTCGGACAAGTTCGACAAGATCGAGACGGCCGACGAGCTGGCCCGCATGTTGCAAGAGGTGGACCGCAACCGCCTGCTGCGTCAGGACGAGCAGGACGAACTGAAGGCGGTGTACCAGGCGAAGAAAGCAGACCGCGAGGCGGCCCGTTCTCAGTTGGTGCGGAAACTGGAAATCGAACAGGCGTTCGAACTGAGCAGCCTGCGAGCCGAACTGGATCATCAGGCAGCGCTGCGAGCGCGCGAGCACGAGTTCGAACTGGCTGGGCGGGTCGAGAACGAAGACAACCGCCGCTGGCAAGCGCTGCTGGCCCGGCAACGCAGCGAAGCGGAGCATCGCCGCCAGGAAGAACTGAAGCAGCGCGAACACCAGCGGCAGATCGCGCAACAAGAGACCGGCGACCGGCGGGACGATCAGTGGCAACAGTTGCTGCACGAACAGCGCATCGACCGCGTCCAGGGCGAATTGGCGGTGACGCGCGCCGAGCGGAACATTCGCTTGGATGAACTGGAACGTCAAGTGCGACAAGCGCGGAACGAGGAAGCTCTGAAGATGCAGCAGCGGCAGGCCGAGGTGCAGCGGCAAATGCAACAAGGAACGTTCCAGGACCAGATGGCCAAGCTCGCTGAGTTGAACCGGCTGAACGCCGAGTACCTGCGCCAGCGCCAGCAATTCGATTTGGAACGGCGCCGGAGCGAGACCGAGTTGGCCATGCTGCGCGAGGACCGCGCGGCTGAGCGCGAGCGGGCTCGGTTGCAGGCCGTCAAGGACCTGAGCGTCGAGGCGCTGGTGGCGACCGCGGACAAAGGCAATGCCGAGATCCTAGCGCGGATGAAGATGCACGAGGCCACGCAGCAGGCGACGCAAGAGCAGGCCCGCCTGGGCGCCATCCAACAGCAGGCGCAGCAGCAGGAGTATGACCGCCTGGTCGAACGGCTGATGGAGGCCGGCAAGTCGCAGGCCGAGGCGATTGCCCAAGCGTACCGCGAGGGCTTGGCGGGCCAGCAGGCGATTGCCCAAGCGGGCTTCGGGGCCGTGGGCATGGCGGCGCATGCGCTGCCGCCGGGTTGGCCGCCGGCCGCGTCCTCGCCGGCGGGAGCATCGGGCGGCGTGCCAGGGCCGGCTGCTGGCGAGGCGGCCAAGGTGCTCGTCTGCGGCAGTTGCCGCACCGAGAACCCGCCCGCCGCGCGACACTGTATGCAGTGCGGTAAACCGTTGTAGCCACCGCTGCCACCACGGAGCCGGATGGCTGAAGGAGGGAACCACGAATCGCACGAATCGCACGAATCGAACACAGATGGCATTGCCTCGTTCTTTCCTCATTCGTGTTATTCGTATCATTCGTGGTTCAATCCCAACCTCTACAATGTTATTCGCGGTAGCCCGCGTGAGAATGGAAACAATATGGGACGCAAGACTACCAAAAAGGCCTCGTCTTCGCCTGACAGCACCGCGTCGGCTCATCCGGTCGGGCCGGCAGCCGCGGCGATTGACGAGCGGTTATTGAATACGCGCGAGCTGATGGAATTCATGAACCTGTCCCGGACCAAGATCTGGGATCTGGTCAACAATCATGGCCTGCCGGCGTTTCGAGTTGGCGGGGATTATCGCTACCTGCGTAGCGAAGTGCTTGCTTGGCTGCAGCAGCACCGGGTAAGATCGGGCTCGCAGGCGTCAGAGGCCGAATCGGAATAGGCGGGCAGGGACACGGGGATTTAGGGCAAGCGAATTTGAGGCAAACGCATGAGTTGATTTGACATTCCTTTGCGCAACACCCCCTTGCCACGAAAAAAAACGGGGCTCAACGCCATGCATTCGATGAACGCGCCGCAAGACAATCCCACCGTACGCGACACACCCCTGCCGCCGCTGCTGGTGATCGACTGGGGCGTCGAACCACAGGCTGGAAAACATCTGTCGCCCGAGTTTCATCTGGTCGCGCCCGGCCATCGCGAGCGGCCGCAAGTCACGGCGATTCTGGACCGTCGTCTGGACCACGACGCCTGGAATGCAAACCCATCTCTCTGCGAGGTAGATGAATGCCACTGGAGTTTCTTCGAATCGCTGGACTTGACTCGCGACGGTCAGGTCTGCCGATCCGGCCAGTTCGTATTGGAGTTGCAGGTGGTCTTTCCGCAGCCGGCCGCCAGGGCCGTGGGATGCTATCGCGCCGCAGTGCGGGTGACGGTGCCGGACGACTCAGAAACCGCCAACCCGATTCTCGAAATCCGAGCGAACGATTCGTCGTTGTTGAACCTGCAGGGGCTGGACGTCAACCGCTACGCGCGGATTGTGGTTGAGGGCGGCGACCAAGCGGTGATCAACGTGGCGCACATCGACGGAGGTCTCGCCGGCGTGGCGTCCAGCGATCCGGCGGCGCTCTCGACGAACCAGCGGCTGATTGTCCAACTGCCGCTGCAAGAATACCGCGAACTGCAGCGATTGATGCCGCACCGCAGCGTCCGGCGTTCGGTGGCGCCGCTGGACGCCGCGAGTCTGGTGTTCGACGACGGCAGCCGAATCCAGCTAGTGACTCGGCCGAGCGTCGTGATGGGCCGTGATCGTTCAGAATCGGCGCCCAGCGACATTATGCTGCGATTGTTCCCGTTGGACGACAATCGCTGGTGTCTTACCAGGTTGATTTCACGGCAGCACGTCCGCTTTTCGTTATGCCCCGAGGGGCTCGCGGTGGAAGACTGCCGCGCGACGTGCGGAACGTACCTGGACGGCCGCCGGCTGACGGAATCGCAGATCCTGTCACTGTCGGCGTCGGGCGGGACGCAACGGCACTCGGTCGACGTCGCCGGCGTGTTGGGATTGGATATCACGCTGCACCACGATCGCGGCTGGGACGAATGGGCCTCGTGCTCCCACACGGGCGACTCGTACTATGCCGCAGTTGCCGGCTGCGACAGCCCGCTGCTGTGGCGGCTGGCAGCGCGGAGCCGCATCGACGCGGTCCGCGTGTGCCGGCGGGATGCCCTGCCGATAGCCCGTTACCTGGACCAGCTCGAGCAGATCCTGCTGCCCGATCACCGCAAACAGTGCGAGTCGGTCAAGTGCGCCGCGGAGGCCATCGAGCGGACAGACAAGCTGGCAAGTCGCGAGCAGTACGTATTCGTCTACCGCACGGCAGAGCTTGGCGGAGCGGACGAGGCGGCGATCCGGATTCCCGGCCTGGGGCTGAACGAGGCGCCAGCCCGGATCCTGAACCTGGGCGGCGGATTCTGGCTCGAAGGCTTGACGTCGGGCGCGACCGCATCCGTCAACGACCGGCCCGTAGCCAAGCGAGAACTGATCCCACTGGACCTCGGTGATCGCCTGCGTGTTGCCGACGTCGAGTTGACCTTCGCCGAATTCCAGCAGGTTCGCGCCTAACGCGGGCTAGCGCCCGCAACCCCGGAGTGCAGAAAACAAACCACGATAGAAGATGCGCACATCGAATGAACTGAGACTCTAAAACGGGTGGACTCAAACCACGAATGACACGAATAACACGAATGAGGAAAGAGCCAGGCAATGATATTTCTCTTCGATTCGTGTAATTCGTGTTATTCGTGGTTCTTCGACAGCCTGTTGCCACGCGAGAAACAGAATTCGATTGGGAGAATGATCTGATGAACCACTCGGAAGGCAAGCCATGGAACGATCGCGACGGGGTTCCCACGTTGGCGCCCGATACCGCGTCGCCGGGTGCTGGCGTGCAGGTGGGCAATTTTCAATTGCAGACGCTGCTGGGCCGCGGCGGGATGGGCGAGGTGTGGAAGGCGTGGGACACGAAGGCCGAGCGGCCCGTGGTGCTGAAACTGGTGCCGCGCGAACTGCAACGGGCCGCCGAAGAGATGGCTCGCGTACGAGACACGTTCCGTCGGGTCCATGCGTTGCAGCACCAGCATCAGAACACCTGATCTCGCCCTTTCGCCCGTTGGCGACTTGGGGGGTAGAAATTGCTGAATTTCCGAGGTTTGTGGAG
>CAZAQY010000348.1:0-7715 GCA_964486845.1 uncultured Pirellulaceae bacterium | reverse complement strand
TGCCCGTGCTGGGACGTTCCGAGAAGTATCCTGACATGCGATAGCCGATCGGCGGCGTGATGTCGGCTACGGCCACGCCCGCACGGATCGCAGACTCAGCCGCACGTGTTTGTCCCACGCCGTTCAGCAGCGAGGTTGCCCCACAGACGAACCACGGAATAACTCCCCACGCAATCACAGCACGTCTCATGAGAATTCTCCTCTTCCTGTCGTTTCGCTGGCGATCGAGCGCTACGCCGGGATTATCGGGCCGTGGGCACGTCGTGTCAAGAATCTCCTGGTAAACACGCCGGAGAGCGATGCTTACGGTTCATGAGGCAACCTCGGCTGCTGCGCGAACGTAATTCGAGTGTCGGACCGGCATTGTGTCTCCTGGCCGCCCAGGAAGCCTTCATGGAAGAACACGGGCTTGTAGCCGTGTTCGGTGGTCCAGCGAATCGCCGCCTCACAGCGGGCAGTGTGATCGGCAACAAAGGCCCGGTAGAACGGCCAGCAGTAGCTTTGGTCCGATGAAGGTCAAGCAAGCGTTTCCCGCTCTCCTTCCCGAAAGTCGATCCGGGCTGTGGCGCCCGTTGCATACAATCCTCGTCCCGTGTCCAATGGATCCACACCCACGGCGACGATCCTCTCCCAGCCGCCGATCGAAGTACGGTTTGTCCAACCCTTCGACCACTGGCACGCCCACCTGTGCAGGGCGTTCGTGAAAGCCGGCAGGCACGTCTATTGCGAGAAGCCGCTGACGGACGTCCTCCGAAGCCACGCTCCGTCGCCACCGCAGGCACGGCTGACAAAGTGAGCCGTGCCACACCGAGCAGGGCCACGCCCGTCTCCCGGATTTCGCTGTACAACGCGAACATGCACTGGATCTGCCAGCGGCGCGCGGGGATTGGCTCTTGCAGTTTCTTTCGAAATTAGACAAAATGTCCAAATGCGAGTCATTAGCCTGAAGCCGCTGCGTGAATTCTGGGAGCGACACCCGCACGCGGAACAGCCCTTACGGCAGTGGTACAAGACGGCGACGTTTGCCGAATGGACCTGCCTTCAGGATGCCAGACGGGACTATCCGCACGCCGATGGAGTCAAGAACCCGCGTGGTGACACGCTCACGGTATTCAATATCGGGGGAAACAAGTACCGCCTGGTGGCCCGCATCCGATACGACTACCAACTGGTCAACGTTCGCGCAGTCCTGACACATCGGGAGTACGCCGAAGGTCAATGGAAGGAGTGAGCCGTGCGCACGAAAAACCACCTCGCCATGCAACCCTTGCCCGCACAGTTCGAGCAACTGGTCCGGATGATGCCTCCTCAGGCCGTCCAGGACGAGGTGCAGTACGCGAACACGCTGGAGTTCATCGACCGGCTGATGGCCGTTGCCAAGCTGACCAAGGGGCAGGCCTTGTACCTGGAAACGTTGGTACAGTTGGTGCAGGCTTACGAGGGCGAGCATCACGCTATTGACACCACCGGCCTGACGGGACTTGATTCGCTCAAACATTTGCTGGAAGAGAACCAGATGAACGCTTCGGACCTGGCACGGCTGTTGGGCGTCCATCCGAGCCTGGGGTCGAAAATTCTCAAAGGCCAACGCTCGTTGACGATCGATCACATTCGCAAGCTGGCCGAACGGTTCAAGGTCAGCCCCGGCCTGTTCATCGACTGACGCCGCTCGTCCGACTGTTCGGCTAGCCGAGAGGCGGAGCACCTTCCGTTCCTGGGCCTTCTTCGCGTGCTCGGCCGGGACCAGCAGTTCGCTGTCCTGAAGCGGGTTCCTTTCGGGGAGGCGGACAGGATTTCGTCGTGGTCCACGCTTTCCCAACGCCGGCGTTGATGTCTTGCGCGAGCTACTCGGCCAAGAACAGAGCGGTCAGATCCGCCCAGTGCTGGGGATAGATCGCCCGTGGCGTGCAGGATCTTTTCTTGCACACGACCGCGGCCAGCCCGACCGCTTCCCCCATCGTGCCGGTGTTCCGTTGGACGCGGACCTGGCCCAGGGCGACGTGCGTCACGCTGATGCACCGTCCGGCCACGAACAGGTTCTCGACGTTGCGGGAGTAGAGGCTGCGGTACCCGGAGTCGAAGCTCGGCGCGCTGGCCAGTTACATCCAGTCGCGAAAGGGTCGTGGCGTCTGGATATGTGCGCCCGGCCCCCGCGGGGGAATCGCACCCGCGTTCGGCTTCAGAAGCGTCACAGGAGGCAATCATGGCCACCGTCGCTAACGGCGCTGTCTCTGTGTCGTACCGTCCACTGACGACGATGGACGAGTTGCATGTCCTGCTCCTTGCCGCCGTCACCGTCGAGACCACCGATCTTCCTTTGCTAGAGCAAGTGTTCTCACTGCCCGCGAACGTGATCGCCAAGGAACTGGCCATTCTGGAAGCCTATGGACTGGTACAGAAGGTGGAGGGAAAGTGGCTGGCCACGAGTCGAGGTCGGCAAATCAGCGCGGTCTGGACCACGTTCGACAGGCGGAAGAGTACCGAGGTCGGGGCCATCGGACGGCAATGGCTCCTTGGTCCGGGGGAGTCTACGGTTGATGAGATGATCCGCGACAAGAACGAGATCGACGCCCTGGCCCGCGGGTTTGGAGTAGCAGAGGCCGGCTCCGCCGAGAATTTTCTGAGGGATCGTCGCAGGGCGGCAGAGAGGTTCGATTGGTTCGTGCTTGGCTGGCCATCGCACCAACGTCGGCTCGCTGAGGGGTGTCTTCAACGCGGAACCGGCAGCTTTCGTCTTCAGAAGCGCCGTCCCGCTCGCAGAGCCAGACGCCCCGACGAGGCCGACAACACCACCCGCTCCGAGCCCTCCACCAACAGCGAAGCCGAAGCCGGAAGAGGAGGAGGGAATCGTGAGATCGCTGTTCAGGTGGCTGTTCGGGTAGTCGCTCATTTCGCAGTCACGGTCGTGAGTTCCTCGGCCAAACTCTTCACGGGAAAAGGGCCGCGGGAAGGCCGGGCCGCATAATCGAAGTACAGCTCACGATAGCCGAGGCGGGCAAGCACGGCCTTGTTAATCAATGTCCGCAAGGTATCGAATCTGGCTACCTCATCCTTGACATCATCCCGGCTGCTGGCGTCACGGAGCGTCCGACGACCGTGGAGGCAGTCGTTCCTTTTCATCACAGCTTCCAGCTCCGCGTCGCTGACGGAGAGCCCGTCGAACTCAAGGGCCTCGACCGGCTTGTCCGGGTTTGTCTTTTCCGCGAAGCTGTCGATGCGCCGGTCGATGATTTTCGCCTTGCTCTCGTCCAGCTTGAGCTTGGCGGATTTGAGCACGTCGAGGTGCATCCGCGCGCCACGGACATCAGCCCGGACCTGCCGCATTCGGGGGTGCTGGGCGTGGCGATGGTGAACCTGGACGGCGGCGGCGTGATGCACGTCTACTCCGGCCCGAACGGCTACGGCACGAAGTCCGCGCGCACGTTTGTCGCCTGCCGCGTCACGCACGACGCCGGCAGGACGTGGGGGCCGGAGCAAGTCATTACCCGCCATGACGACCGCAATGCCTCTCATCCCACCGTGATGCGGTCGGCCGACGGCTCGCTCCATGTTTTCTACCTTGGCTACAACACGTGGGGCTGGACGAAAGACGGCGAGCCCGACGACTGCGACTCGCCCATCTGGACCATTCGGTCGCTCGACGGCGGCAAGACGTGGATGGACCGCGTGAAAGTCTTCGAGGGCTACAGCGGGGCGACCAACGGCGCCATTCAAACGCGGACGGGGCGGCTGCTCGTTCCCTTCTCGCATTACGTGTCCAAGCCCGGGCGTCTGCAATCGAGCGTGGGCGTCAGCGACGACGGCGGGCTCACGTGGCGCACCACCGGATTGATCGACATCGGCGGAGCGGGACACCACTCGGGCGCGCTGGAACCGTCGGTACTGGAGTTGCGGGACGGGCGGATCTGGATGCTCATCCGCACCGAGCGCAAGTTCTTCATGATCGCCAGCTTTTCGTCCTCCGGCCAGCGCATGTAGAAGCAGTTGTTCGATTCTCTCACTTCCGGTCCGAGTTCCAGGAGCGTCTGATGAGCTTTGCCTCGAATGCATTCGCAGAACGCGGTGCTATGCGGACCGAGACTGTGGAATCGGCCCTCGTTCGTCAGGCGGGGCACTCTTTTCTCGACGCGCAGTTCCGGCGCCAGCGTGTGCGAGTAGCGCTCGTAAAGCGGCTGCAACTCCCGCAGGGATCGTCTGTCGCGGGCGATCTCCCAGCACTGCGCGGCGTCCTGGTAGTTGTTGTAGTCCGAATAGCAGACGGCGCCGGGCACGTCGAGCCGGACCGCCGCGCTGCCGGCGCCGGCAAAGATGTTGCCGGTAAGCGTGGCATTGGTAGTCTGCTTCAGGTCCAGCGCCACCTCTGCAAAAAGGGTGAGTCACGTTGAGCGATCTTGCTGTAGGGCCCATCTTTCGAGAGTCTTTCCGCGGTGATCTGGCCAGGAGCCGGTTCCATCGCCTCGACGGCCAGATAGAAGGAATCCGGCGCATAGATGGCCCGGAAGTAAGTCTGCATCGGTTCTGGCTCGGTGCGGGTCCAAGGCGGGTGTTTGAATCCGGTCATGACATCCGCCGTTTTTCAATCCTGTTCCGATAGGTTTCCATCGATTGTGATCGGGGAAGTCTTCCGGTAGGCATTGAGTTCCTTATAGTTTTCTAAATAGGTCTTGCGGACGGCCTCCCAGGTATAGGCGAAGATGTCGCGTTCCCGCCGGACGTGCATCAGGGCCCGCGGGTCCGGAACGTCTGCGGCAGCCTCTTCGGCCCGGACCAGTAGGGCTTTCAGCTGATCCTGGACGCCGGGCTGATCCAGACAGCGGCCCAGCGGAGATCCCAGCCCCCAGCCCATACAGCCCGGGGTCTCGCGGAAGGCCTTGCTGAGCAGTGCCCGGAATTCCTTCATGCCGCCGTCCCAGCCCTTCCCATAATCAGGAGTCTATGCATCGTTTTTCTTCGCTTGGTAATTGCGGAAGAGGGATGAGAAACCTACTTCTGGTATAATCTGACCGGACCGACGAAGACCCAACTGGTATGGTTCGAGACGCTGCCCTTTTCAATCACGCGAACCTGGATCTTGATGTCCTTTGCGTTCCCGGCAGCTTCGGTCAAATCCATGGTAATCCAGTCTTCGGCCTTCGGGTCGGCAATATCACGTTTGAAAAGAACTTTCCCGTTCGCCAAAACCTCGATAAGACGCACGTTGTGATATCTATGGTCAATCCGCGTATCCACCATGAATAGTTCCGCAAACAGTTGGCCCTTGAATTCAGGCTTCGGAACGTTCAATTCGACATAGCCGAAATCGCCCGGGGTGGAACGGGTGTTCAGCGGAAGGAGAATCGCCGCCGCCCTTTGTCCATTACGTTCATAGCTGCCGACGCAATAAGCGCCGCGGGTCATCGCCGGGTTGCACGTCCAGTCGGCCGCGTCATACGTTTTCAGCGTTCCAGCCGGGACAGGCCGAGTTCTATTCCCGAAAAGCGAAGCCAGATCCCCTTCCGATGGCTCGTCAATAAATGGCAGGAAATCCTTGACCGGCTGGTTGACGAATTTTTTCCACTGGACGGTTTTCTCCTGGAGTTTCGTCTTCTCGATTTCTGAAACCGTGTTGCCCCTTGCCAGCCGGGCGCGCCAAAGATCCAAGACCGGCTCGATGTCCTTGAGTTCCTGCAACTCCTTGCTGAGCCTTTCGAGCATCGGTGGAACCTTTGCATGGACCTCCGACAAATAAGCGTTGGCGGCATCGGCGCCCTTTTCCGCCTGAATCTGCACCGCCTGGAATTCGAAATCCGCATATTCAAATTCCGGATATTCAAGCGTCGCCTGCTTGCGTGCAAACTTCAAGCTGACCTGAATCGGCTCCAGGTACTGATAGACCAGTCGTTCCCTGCCGATCGCCGTTTCTTCGGGAGATCCGTCTGCCAGGACAGCCGCCAGCTTGTCCAGCTTGTTGAGCAACTCCAGAGCCTTCGGCCGATTCTCTCGGGTTTTCAGGCGAACAAGCGTATTCTCCGGTGCGCGGAAACTTGTGCGGTGAGGCATCCAATAAAGCTGCTTGAGTTCGACCCAGGTTTCGTCGAACTCGCGGATCGTGGCGACCTGAGACGGGCCCCAAACATAATCATAAATGGAATCGCGCAGCCTCGGCCAGTCGCAATCCTTGGGGTTCCAGCCCCACTGACCGAACATGCCCAGGGCGTATTCCGCCGGCCAGCCGCCGCACAAGGCCCATAGATTGATCCGGTCCGTATACAAATCCGCGTCACGGAGGTTCTCGAATTCGGGATAACCCCAACCCGGAGTGATCGGCAGGAGGTTCATGTAACTTGGCCTGCCGTCCTTGCGCTGCGTCGTCAGGATCGCGGAAGAATGGATGAACCCGGCCTTCGGGTCTGGATAGCTCGTTTCGCAGTAGTTGTACCACCAGGCCGGCTTGCTCTTCAGTCCCATCTTCCGGCACAGCTCGCAATCCGCCTTGCAGGGAACGCGGGTGAAGATCCACGAACCGGTATTGAACGGCTCGATTTTCGCCATCTCCCAGTTGAGCGGCTTATCGATGGTCGTATACTCGGCGCCGCCCGGGGTGAACATCATCTTGATTCCCGTCATGCCGGTTTTCTTCATGTAGTCGGAAGCGTACTGGGCCAAGCGGACAGGGTTTTGCCCGCCGCCGGTATCATCCATGGAAACCCAGATTCCGTCGCAGCCAAGTTTGATCAACTCGTCAAACGTCTGGGTCAGTTTCGAATAGTCGCCTTCCGGCAGTTGACAGGAAACGGTTCCATACACAAAGAACGCCCGTTTCTTGTACTCCTTGAAAACGCGGTGGAACAATTCCGTATCGATCGGCTTGCCGGGAGGGCAGCCCATCGACGATTTGCGCGCCTCCATCATCACGGTGGCCGGCTGGTCCGGATTGTCGCGGAAATCACTGAAATTGATGCGAGCGTGAACATAGGCGTCCAGTTGACCGGGCTGAATCTGCTGGGCCATGACCGAATGGGGACGCCCGCGCCACGGAATGCTCGGCCAGTCCTTCACCGCCGCAACGGTGACCTTGGCAACGCCGCCAGCGTCCTTTTTGATCAAATCAAAGAACGCCTCACCGCCATAGATCAATCCGCCCATGTCCGCGCCACGGATGGTAATCCAGTCGACGTCGTTGCGCTTTGCAAAGGCAATGGTAAATCCATTGAACGGCACGTCTTCCATTCGTGTGCCGGAAAACTCGTACACCTGCTTTACGGCACCGCCCAGTTTGTCGGCCGTCAAGACCGGGAAGGTCTGTTTGAAGCGGCGTTCGATATGCGTCTGCAAACGGCCGGCCGCGTAAAGTTCCTGTTCGGAAGCGCCGGGGGCAACAACAATGGCGGCCGTGTGCGCTGTTCCCAAAACCAGTGTGTCGCCCGAGGCCCTGTACTCCTTCGGCCGCGGGACCATCGGACAGTCCTCTGCAAAGACAACTGCGCTCAACCAAAAGAACGCACAAGACAAAAGTGGTGTCTTCATAGGTTCTCTTTTGTGGCAAAAGGTCGTGACGGAACGAAAGCCCAAGCGGCATTGTCCATCCCAATTGTCATGCGTGTCAACCGGCTGCTTCTTGGCAACGCGCGCGGCGTTCGTTCCAAGCTTGCCCCGCTGGGCCTCCGGCGGACACCATCTCATCGCACCAGCAGGACGCGGTCCACGAGGACCTGGGGCTTGGCTGGGGAGTCTTT
>CAZAQY010000347.1:0-7759 GCA_964486845.1 uncultured Pirellulaceae bacterium | reverse complement strand
TTTTCGGTCAAGATCAGTTTCTTGACTGGAACATTTCTCCTAAAGTGCAAACTTCGCTGCCAGAGACCTTTATCGGGCGTTTCAGCGGGCGGTTCACGACGAAGGTATGCACGCGTTCATTCATCGGCTCGTCTCAGAGTGGAACGTAGACCGACTGGTGGACGCCCTCGATGATCTGACCCGGCGTGCTCTGGCCAGTGATCTCCCCTGCCTGCCGCTGGTGATCATCGACGAAGTTCACAACCTGAAGAACGAGTACGTTCAGGCCAGGAAGCACCTGGAGTCACTGTTGACCGGTCGCGTCTGCCGCTTGCTCGGGCTCTCAGCCACGCCGTTCCAACTCCGCCAGGATGAACTGCTTAGCATCTTGAAACTGCGCAGCGTCCTGGACTTGCCGCGTGCTCGACAGGAAGACCTCGATCTGGCCGTCGAGAAGCTTTCGGACGCGATGAAATCATCTCGCGACTGCGGCGATCTATTTCGACGCCGATGGCGAGCCTTGCGTCCTCGGGACGAAGAGACCATCGCTAAATCGTGGCTCGCCGTGGTGGGTTCAGAAGCCACCGAGCAAAAGGCGCTCGCCCGGCAGATTCGGCCACCTCGTGTTGCCCACGCGATCGAGACGGCGCTCGACCTGCAAGACCTGAATCAGCAGTTGCAGAAGCACCTACGTCCGTTCGTTATCCGGCACCAGCATCCTCGCGGCTACCGCGAGCATCTGGTCGGGAAGCGGGCCGACATCGGAAATGGCCCGGGCACGTTGCACTTCAGCTGGGCTCCTGGCATGGAAGTCCTTGGAAATGACGAGTTGGCCCATTATCTGATGATGCGTGCCGTCGCACTCGCAAAGGAGGAGAAGGGATTGCCCGGATTGGGAGCCGAACTGACGGGCAGTTATCGGCACCTTGTTGAAACGGCCGCGGTTTGGAAGAAGCTCGCGAATGCCAAGAATCCGCTCCTGCGTCAGTACCGCGAGGTTCTGGAGGCCATGATCGCCGATCCAAACGCCGACCGGGACCACCGAAAGGTCCAGGCTACCGTCCGGCGTGCTCTGGAGTTCTTCAAGAGGGGGCAGAAGACACTGGTATTCTGCGTCTTCACCAAGACAGCTGAGACGATTCGCGATCAAATTCAGGACGCGGTCGACGGCTACATCAACGAGGTACGGGATCGCGTCTTCGGTGACGCAGGTAGTTTCGAGAACTTTCGACGGCGTTTTTTCAACCGTCGCGAACCGTTGTTCTCCTTGATCCAGGACCATCCGCTGTTGGGTGCTGTTCAAGATGGTCGTCGAGGCATTCCAGACGACCTCAGACTGACGGATGCGGATCTGCATCGAGTGGCCGAATTACTGGTTGCCCGGGAGGAACTCGCCGGCAACGAGAAGTCGGATCGTCGATTGCTGTTGGCTGCGACGGAGCACGTGGCTTTACGCACCTGGACGGCGTCTGCCGCGGGCGAGAAATGGCTTTTGGGCGAGGGAGGGGTGCTCGCCAACTGCCGCGACCTTTGCGATCGAATCGCCGACGAGCGATGGCTCGAAGCTCGCGAGCCGCTGTCCCGAAGCGAACGTGCTGGCCGTGTGCGTCGGACTGTTGACCCGGAAGCGCAGGGCGACGCAGACGACCCACTGGCCGTCGAACAGTTGGACGATGAAGTTGCCGCTACCGGTGGTGGCCGCTCCCAAGCTAGGGAGGTCAATGCGTGGGTGCGACGGCTCAGGGAAGATGCCATCGGCACAGTCATTGCCCCCTATTTCCGTATGGGGCTCATTGGAAAGGTGTCAACACACCTACCCATCCTTGCGGAGCACCACGGGGAACTGATGGCCAAGCTCAGCCTGGAAACCCGCGCGGTAGCTGGTCAGGTGTTTCGGCGTGTACTGATGGCCGACGAGTTCCTGTTGCGTTACCTGGCGAACGTCGATCGGGATAATGCCGAGCGATGGGCAGACTACCTCGCCGACCGATATGTGAAACCGCTCGACGGCCACCTCGAAACGCTTCGCGATCGTGTCGATGCTTACCTCGAAACAGTGGTGCGGGCGGGCACCAACAAGGCTCTTCTGGCTGGCTATCACGCCGCTGCGGAAAACCGTAATGTGGTCCAACTCGTGAAAGGCGAGACACAGAACCGGGATCGGTACTTCCTGGGCTTCAATACCCCGTACCGCCCGGAAATCCTGGTTGCAACGTCCGTGGGGCAAGAGGGCATTGACCTGCATCGTGAATGCCGCCACGTGATCCATCACGACCTCTGTTGGAATCCAGCAACCATCGAACAGCGTACCGGACGAGTAGATCGGATCGGCAGCAAGGTCGAAAGGGAACGCCTTGGCGCGGACGCTGAGGACGCACCCACGCTGGAAATCGCCGTGCCTTACTTGGCGGCGACGTACGACGAGCGGATGTTCGAGGAACTGTATCGTCGCGCCCAGTTGTTTGAGGTGACCCTCGGCGGCGACATGCGAGTCGAGGGCCGCATCGGGCTTGAACAGGTCGACGCTGAAAAACGCAGACGAGAAAAGGCGGGCATTGGCACCGAAGACGAGGATCTTGGAGACGAAGGCGACAACACGGGCGCAATCGGCATCCCCAAGGACATGGTGGAGCGTCTGCGTGTCGATCTGTCCGTCTGGAAACCACGCCCACCTGTCTCCTGCGGCGAAGCATCTACGACTACGACCTTTCCCGGGGAGAAGATCGCAGAGCTTCGGCAAAGGGCAAGCAGTGCTGCCCAATTCCCTGAAGACACCGCAGAGGGTTGGTCGGTTAGCGCGGCTGATCCGATGGCGGTCTTGGCGGTCTTCGATTCCCTCCACATCAAGGCAGGCTTCATTCTGCGGGCCTACCAGTTCCGGGCAGGCGGAAACGGCAATGCGTTCGTCTGGGCGCTGCCTGCCGATGCCCAGTTCCCGGAACCCGATGACTGCCCCAGGCTGGAAGACCAGTTCCTGTCGCCGCCCAAGCCGCCTGCTGCGTTGGACGACCTGATGGACAGCATCGAGGGCGATGGTACTCCGTGGTCATACCTGTGCGCGTCCCTGCTCTGCCGCGAGATTCACGAATTCGGGGCGGCGTGGCACGGCTGCGACTGGAGTACCCACACGATTCTCGACTGCAACCCGCTCAGCACCCGCCGAGCGAGCCGCGAAACCGGACACGCCATGCCGTCAGGAGAACCAGAGCAGTGGACTTGGGCCGAACCTGAACCAGCCGAGTGGAAACCTCACGTCGTGGAAGAGGCGGACGGGGTCACGGTCGTCTTCTACACGTTCAGCGGCCTCGGAACGGAAACGATCTTCCGCCAGACCGACAGGTTCACGCGGGGGACCTACCGTTTCGCGACCGATCGGAAGGAGATCGCCATCGGGCCAGGGGGATTCGTGTTCTGAGCAATGGTGACCCTCGGAGACAGCGACTGAGATGACACGATTTACGAAGAAACAGGGGCGATACCTCGCCTACATTCACCTCTACCGGAAGCTGCACCGACAGGGGCCAGCAGAGAGCGATATCGCTCGCGATTTTCGGGTCTCGCCGCCGACCGTCCACCAGATGATCGTCAAACTGGAGGAACTGGGCCTGATCACGCGAGAACCCGGTGTACCTCGATCGGTGCGAGTTACCCTTCCCGCCAGCGAAATCCCCGACTTGGAAGACGAGGAGGATTGATCCGAGATGACCGATCGCCAGCAGATCGCCACCGACTGGGCCGCCCGCGGCTTCACGTGTGACCTGTGGACCGATCCACCAGGCCAGCGATGGGAAGACTTCACACATGCCACGGATGAGCTGGTGACGGTCCTGGAGGGCAACATGGAGTTCGAGGTCGGGAGGCAGATGCATCCTTGCGGCTCGATTCACTCGTCAACAACGGTTTCCCAACCAGCCAAGACGCCCAGTTCTCGGCCGTATTTCTCCAAGTCGATGTCGACACCTGCGATCGCGTTTTGGGAAAGCTCGACGACGTAGTAATCGCCGAGGTCGCGGTGCCATTGGCTTTGCCTTCGGCACGTTCTCAACTGGTGCTGCGTGTGAGCCAACTTGCGGTTAATCCGCTGAATGATGGCTCGTTTACTGACTGACACCCGCTGTGCTTTTGCCATGATTTTGCCTCCTTTGGTAGAAACCGATTTCTCACTTCTCAAGAATTTAGTAAAACGAGCAGATAAGTCAATAAGCGAATGAGAAAGTGAGCGCAATTTAGCAATCAGGGGGGAATGGATGCCTATCGTAGCCATCCATTCTCAGGGACCAGTTCGGCCACGCTGCCCATGTCCACCGATGCCACCAACGCCCATGCCTCACCGTGGCCGGCATCCGCCTAATCTGGAGGGGCGAACCATCCGACGACGTGTTTCAAGTGGCGACAACGGTCCCGTTTGGGAGGCTCTCCCACGCGTGAACCCAAGCGGTGACTTTGAACCGGAACAACGCGGAGGGGCCACCGTGACCGAAGGCGCTCGCCCGCCTCACCAGATGTCCGGCCACTTGCCGTCCAGCAGGACTTCGTGCGCGTGCAGCGTCTGACGGAGGTCGTCGTCCATCGAAGGATCGTCGAACGGCATCGCCAGAACGTGGTCCACGGAAGTGCCGTGGCCGTCCACCAGCTTTACGTTTGTCTGCGGGCTGATCATCGCCAGTATGGCGAGGTTCGCGGAACGGGCCGCGCGCCGGGGATCGTCCTGGGTTTCGACGACGAGGACCTTGGCAGGCTGGTCGCAGTAGATCCCAACACATCGACCCCGGCGGGTGTGGATCAGGATCTTGGGGCTGCTGGTCGGCACGGTGATCAGGCCATCCGGGGTTGTGAGTTCGCGGCGCGTGGACGCAGGCCGATTTCGGGTACGTCGGGACATCATGGAACTCCTGGAGAAAGGGTGGGCCGCCGGAAGCAATCCAGCAGCCGGAAGATTCCTGGCACAGCGGAAATGTTAGCGGGCACTGGTGCCCTGTCCGGAATTGGGTTCAAGGAATCGGGAATGGCCCGCGCTATGGATCATGCCGCGGGTGGCGGCGGATTTTAGGCGAATTCCGCCCCCTGGCTGCCGCCGCTATTGGCTCCGGTCGGCCCGGATGCCCGCCTGCGCTTCTTGGAGCCCCGCTGACGGCTTCGGCGGGCAGGGGCGGCTTTCCAGACCAAGGGCGAGCGTCGAGGGCTGCAGCGGCGTTCTTGGGGGCCGTAGGCGGACGCCAGTGTCGGCTGGGGCACGATGGGTATGGAGACCCGCGGCAAACGGCGGTCGCCACGTTGGTAGTAGGCAACTGCTGGGCGGCGGTTCGTCGTCCTGGTTTGGTGACGTTGCCCGGACTGATATAATTGCCGCCGATCAGCAACCGCAGAACCTCGGAGTGACCCATGGCGCGTGACACCAACTACCAGGGAATCGAAGCCGTACTGTACGCTCGCGTGTCCTCGGACGAGCAGGAAAAGGAGGGGTTCTCGATCCCCGCGCAGCAGAAGCTGCTGCGGGGGTACGCGGCCGACAACGGCATCCGAGTCCTTCGGGAATTCGTCGACGTCGAGACGGCCAAGGTGGCCGGCCGGACCGGTTTCAACGAGATGGTGGACTTCCTGAAGCGGCAGGATCGCGGGAGCCGATGCCGCACGATCCTTGTGGAAAAGACCGACCGCCTGTACCGGAACCTTCGAGATTACGTGACGATCGACGAACTGGATGTCAACGTCCACTTCGTCAAGGAATCCGTTGTTCTGTCGCCGGATTCCCACTCATCCGAGAAGTTCGTGCATGGCATCAAGGTGCTGATGGCCAAGCAGTACGTCGATAACCTCGGCGAGGAAGTCAAGAAGGGCATGCGGGAGAAGGCCGAGCAGGGCATCTGGCCCAGCAAGGCTCCGCTGGGCTACAAGAACGTCGAGGGTCCTGACGGCAAGAAGATCATCATCCCGGACCCGGCCACGGCCGAAATCGTCAAGCGGATGTTCGAGCGGTACGCCACGGGCAACTATTCGCTGGAAGAGATTGGCCGACTGGCCATTGCGGAGGGCTTAGTCCTGAAACGGGACGGCAGTCTGCGGGCGGTAGTCCAGTACACGATGAAACTGCCCCTGTACTACGGTGACTTCCGCTGGAAAGGGAAGTGGTATCAGGGCACTCACACCCCGCTAATCACCAAGGAACTCTGGGACAAGGTCCAGGCGATTCGCGGCCAACGCTACAACCGGAAGCCAAGGCGGGCGAGGCACAACTTCGCGTTCGCCAGAATGATCCGGTGTGGTCATTGTGGGTGTGCCCTCGTGGGCGAGCTAAAGAAGGCCAAGTACACGTACTATCACTGCACGTACTACCGGGGAAAGTGCCCGGAGCCGTTTGTCCGCGAGGATGTGCTGGAGGAGAAGTTCGTCGAGATCCTGGGACGGCTGCAGTTCGATGGCCAGGTACTGGACTGGGTGAAACAGGCCCTCCGGGAAGGCCACGTCGATGAGCAGCGGTTCCGGGAGGAAGCCGTTGCCCGGCTCCAGGACGAGTACAACAAGCTCCAGAAGCGGATTGACGCCATGTACGTGGACAAGCTGGATGGCAAGGTCGGTGCCCGGTTCTTCGACCAGAAGTCAGCCGAGTGGCGGGAAGAGCAGGCATCCCTCAGGCGATCCATCGAGGACCACGAGCGGGCCAACCAGTCCTACATGGAAGAAGGCATCGCCCTGCTGGAACTCGCTGACCGGGCCGTAGAACTCTTTGAAAAGCAGCCCGCGGGTGAGAAACGGCGTCTGCTGGACTTTGTACTATCGAACTGCACGTGGGCCAACGGCGAGCTGACGCCGTCGTTTCGGCAACCCTTTGCTATGATTGCACTTGAGGCGACGGCCTGCGCAAAAGAAAAGGTCGCCGGAACATCGTTCGGCGACCTCTGTCAAGCAAGGCTCCCCCGGTAGGACTCGAAGGTAGTCTTGCGTGTTGGGATGGTTTTGGAATACGCATGTTAATCTGATACCCAGTAACGACTTATGAAAAACCGACGTGGAATCCTGTTGGGCCAGAAATGGGCTTGAGATGCCCAACGGTGTTGCATCGGTGTTGCAAGATTTCCGCTCAAAGTGGTCTCGTCCGACCTGCCCAGTTGGACAATTAGCGGATGGGAATCGTGCCCTCTGACCGGCTCCAGTCTTCACTCCCACCTCGGCCACCGTCCAGCGACACATATTATATGATGTCTCCTGCGCCAACGGGAGTACCTTCGTGACCACCGTCGTCCAAATCCGTCTCAGCCTGTCGAACTCGTTCCTAATCCTGGGCGAGCGACCGATCCTCGTGGACACCGGCAGCCCCAAGGATGGCAACAAGCTTCTGAGGCACCTCACCGACCACGGCGTCCAAGGGCGTGATCTGGCCCTGATCCTCCACACGCACGGCCACTCCGACCACTGCGGCAGCACCCGGCAACTGAAGGACGCCACCTCGGCACCCACTGCCATCCACTCCGCTGATGCCGCCGTCATGGACACCGGCAAGAATCAAGCGACCAAGCCGACATGCCTGACGGCCCGGCTCCTGCACTTGCTCGTGGACGACAGATTTCCGTCCGTCCGCCCCGACATTCTGCTGCCGGACGAAATGGACATGAAGGCGTTCGGCGTCGATGGCAAGGTGGTCTACACGCCTGGCCATACTGCGGGTTCGATTTCGGTGCTGCTGAGTAGCGGCGAGGCCATCGTCGGCGACTTGTTGATGGGCGGCTGGCTCGGCGGCATGTTTCGATCCGGCCTGCCCGGTTACCCGTGCTTTGCCGACGAC
>CAZAQY010000346.1:0-7762 GCA_964486845.1 uncultured Pirellulaceae bacterium | reverse complement strand
CATGGTTTTACCCAGACCACTGTTCCTCCGCTCACACAACCGATTCACCCGCTAAGCGCCATCTCGCCCAACTCCTTTGCGCAGACGGTCACGTCTCACCACCTACCACAAACACCCTACTGGGAAAAAAGAACCAGCAGTCACCAACTCGGATTCCAAGACCAGCCGCGACTACTCCTCTTCCAAGTAGTGGCCCCATTTAGCGGAGCACATCCGGGTCAGAAAAGCTGAGCGGACTAGAGATCATCAGCTTGTTGCCGCTCGTGTATTTGTCCGAGTTGCTCAAGGCATCCATCACGCGCAGGTTTCGGTCCAAGATGAAAGGAAGTGCTCTGGTTTTCCGTGTTCGGACTTCAGGCAGCCGAGTATTTCCCGGACGCGGAACCAGCCTGACAGGGGCCAGACCGCGTGGAGTATGCGATGCTTCAACCGGAAAGGCCCGATGCATGACGCGCCGCGGATTGACGCTCGTCGAACTTGGCGTTTCGCCATGCCCGGTGGAATTCGGTCCGGCGCAAGGGTTATGGCCGAGGCGCCTAGATCTGCTGCAATCGGCCGGCCGAAAGCCGGAGGCAGTTGGCTGCGGTTCTCTGCAGCAGGGAGCGGTCGTGCGACACGATCAGCATCGCCTGGGGAAGGCCGGCCAGGACGTTCACGACCCGCTCGGTGGCATCGTCGTCCAGGCCGGAGGTGGGTTCATCCAAGAGCAGCACTTCCGGCTGCATGGCCAACACGGCGGCCAAGGCGACCAGACGTTTTTCGCCGCCCGAAAGCTGGTAGGTGATGCGGTCTTCGTAGCCTTTCAGGCCGAGCGATTGCAGCGTTTGGGCGACAATTCCAGCCGCCTCCTCCCGCGTCTGACCCAGGTTCAAGGGCCCGAAGGCAACGTCTTCGGCCACGGTGGGACAGAATAGCTGATCGTCCGAATCTTGAAACAGGAGCCCCACGCGTCCCCGCACTTCCTGGAAGTCCCGTTCGTGCATCCGTGGCCGGCCGAACACCTCGACGCGGCCGGCCGTAGGACGCACCAGCCCGACGATCGATTTCAAGAGCGTCGTCTTGCCGCTGCCGTTGGAACCGATCAGGCCAATCCGGTCCGACCGCGCCAGACGCAGGCTGCATCCGGCCAGGACCCTCCGGTTCGGCGGGTAGGCGAAATGCACCTCGTCCAGCAAGACCAATGCGTCGTTCACGAATACTCCAACAGCTCCAACGAAACCAAAATCAGGAAGATGCCGGCCGCAAACCACACGTCGCGCGGGGCAAACGCGAAACGGTGAAAAACGTGAAATCGGCCGCGGAAACCTCGGCACTTCATTGCGGCCACGATGCGCTCCGAACGGTCCGCGCTGCGCACCAACAGCATCCCCACCAGATAGCCGTAAGTGCGGTACGTGTGGGCGTTGACTCCCGGTCGAAACCCCCGCAATTTCATGGCCGCCCTGAGCCGCAAATACTCGCCGTGCAGCACGTCCAAGTAGCGGATCGTGAATAGCAGCAGATGGGCCAGTTTGCCCGGCACGCCCAAATGCTGCAGGGCGTGGCCCAGCCTCACCGTGTCCAAGGAGCCCAACAGTGCCATGATCCAAAGCACAATCGCGTTGGCCTTTACGGCGATCACCAGCGCCAGCAGCAGGCCCTCGCGACTGTATCCCACGCGGCCGACCGAGAACCACGGCGCCGGAGCGGTGCTCAGCGGCAAGACCAGCAGCAGGACCAGGCCGAAGAGATTGACGGGAATCAGGCGTCGGAAAGCCGTTCGCAGTCCCATTCGGGCCAGTCGGACTGCGGCGGCGGCCGTCAGGAGGGCGATCACCAGAGTCAGCAACTGGTTGGCCGCCGCCAACGCCGCCGAGACGAGGACAGCCGCAGCCATGCGCCCGCGCGGATCGAGCGTGTCCATCCAGGCAACGCGGACGGCCAGCGGCGGGAGGCCGAGCCAAGGCGGTTGTTGGGGCGCAGTTGCCATATTCACTCGGGCGCCAGCAGGGAAGCGCCAAGCTGAGAAGCCTGACGCACGGGGCTCACGTCCGCTTGCGTTTGCCTCCCAAAAAGAATATCAACCCCATGACGCCGAGGATATAGCCGATGCCGCCCAAAATGTCCTGCAGCCGCAGTTGGGCTTTCCACCTGTCCAGATCTTGCCGCAGCGCAGCGATTTGCCGGCTAAGCGCTTCGGTCTGGGCAGCGAGGTCCGCGTTGGCGAGGGCGGGCGAACCGTGCGCGTGCCGAGCGGGCGCGGCCGGAGACAACGGCTCGGCGCCCTGGGCCGAATCGGGCGGGCTGTCGCCCGGCGTCCTGGCCGACGGCGGGCCCAGCGCCGCCGGCAGTTCGCCGGCCTCGACGGTGTACTCGGCCGCGTGCCCCAGGCCGGCGTCGGCGATCAGTCTGTGGTCGCAGCAAAGCCGCGGCTGGAACTCGAACTTGCCTTCCGGGTCCGTGGTGGTTTCGCCGAGCAGCTTGCCGCCCGGATCGAAGACCGAGACTTTGACGTTGCCCGCCGAATCGCCCCCGTGGTAGTAGACCTCGCCTTCGATCACGTCCCCCCGTACCGCGGCGAAGACGAACAGCTTGTGGGCCGAAGCAGCCGTCGTCTGGCCGAACACGGCGAGCAGTGTTCCCGTGAACAGGAGGGCCTGCAAGGAACGCCTGGCGTGAGCCGGGCGCCCCGCAGCGCTGGCGGGAAGCATGTCTCGCCGGACCTTGCGGAGAAATGACACGACGCTGGCCGTGATCAGGCCTTCGACCGCCGCCACGGCCACGTGCAGCCCCAGCACGGTTTTGGCCAGCAATTCGAATTCCTTGCCGGCGATCCAGAGCGCCGAGGCCGTCAACAACGCCCCTAAGAGCATGGCGGCCGCACCGGCCAGGAAGCCGGCTGCGGAGGCCAGTCCGGCACGCCGCGCGACGACGGCTCGCCGGAACAAATAGTGACAGACCACCGCCGGAGCCGCCATGGTCAGCGTATTGAGTCCCAAGGCCAGCAGTCCCCCGTGGCCAAACAAGACCGCCTGCAGCAGCAAAGCCACCAGCAGGGCCGGGAACGCCGACCAGCCGAGCAACAGCCCCACGAGCCCGTTGAGCACCAGGTGGACGCTGGTCACGCCCAGCGGCACATGGATCAGCGACACCACAAAAAAGGCGGAAGTCACCAGGGCCACGCGCGGGACCTGCTCGTGTTCCATTTTCCTCAGGCCGATCGCCGTTCCCGCGGCCGCGGCGACTGCGCCCGCGCACAACACGGCCACGCCGGAATGCGAATTCGATAACACGGCTTCGTGAAGGTGCACGACGTTCCGCCCCTGAGTTGGATTACTTCCTGACCTGGACCGTCAGCGTCGAGACATACATCGTCCGCTCGTACTTGTCCCCCTTGCGGAGATGACTGAACCCCGAGCTGTCATTCCTGTCGCCGTCGTACGTCCCCGGCGTCTCGTCCAAGTACTTGACGGTGAACAGGTGCTGGCCGCCGACGATCAGCGGAAAGGCCGCCTCGCCGGTCTTGGGGTCGGCCATGGCTTCGAGGGACCATTCGCTCGTCTGGATCCGGGGATCTTCCGAGGGGGGCAGCGATCCAGCGGTCGCGGCGGTCACCAGGACCTTCTTGCCTCCGGTCGGTTGGCCTTTGTGAAGCACCTTGACCGGGAACACATCGCCGGGCTTCGGCTCGCCGGTCAGACCTGCGGGAACGATTTCCAGGTCAAACCCCAGCGGGGCCGGCATTTCTGCCCGTCCCCCGCCGGCCAGGACGCAAGACTTGCCGTACATCACGATCCTGGTCTTGGCCGGAATGCTGTGCATCTCCCGTTCGATGATCCCGGTCTGCAACTCGGCCCCGACCAGATAAAAGCCGGCGCCGGCCGGCGCGAACTTGGCCACAAAACAATCGTCCGCCTGGGTGAGCTTCAAGCCGGTTCGGCCGCCGGGGCCCAGCAGGCAAAGGCTCAGCTTGCTCTCATGCCCGGCCAACCTGGCTCCGCCTTCCTTGTGACCCGAGTGGCCCCAGCAAACGCGGACTTCTTGGTCCCGGCCAATCCTCGCCGAAGCGTCGGTCTCGATCCAGATCTCGTGGGCCTGCCCGGAAATGGCCGGCCCCAGCGCGGCCCCTGCGGCCAGCAGCGCGGCAGCCCAAAAACGGACACGTGAGATCTTCGACACAATCATCCGAAAACTGCACATGGTTACCTCGCTTTCTTGTGGCGATACGTAAGGAAATCGCCAACGTAGATCAAGTACTCGAAAGGCAATCCGTCAGGACCGACGCGATCCAGGATCGTTCCCAACGTGGCTTGAATGACTTCTTCCTTCCCGGCGTATCCCGCACGCTTGACTACCGCTACGGGCGTTTCGGGCGGCCAGTTGATCAACAGCTTGTCGATGAACTCCCTGAATTCCGTCCGCATGGTGAACAGCACCATCGTCGTGTGGTGGACGGACAGCTTGTCGATCGTGTCCGCTTTGCCCATCCAGTCGGCGGCCGTCAAGATGACGGATTTCGTGTTTTCGCTGTTGGTGATGCCGCGGCACAAGGCGGCATTGGCGGCATTGAAGCAGCTTAGGCCCGGGATGACAACCGGGCGCAAATCCTCGAATTCCTCCAGGCACCACGCCCAGGGACCGTAGATCAACGGGTCGCCGTTGTCGACGATGGCCACGATCTGTCCCTTCTGGACGGCATCGCGGACCTTGGCGATGAACTCGTTCCGCTTGACGGCCATCGCCTCGGCTTGGCGGCGCTCTTCGCCCTCCAGCTTGGTCACATCCTGGCCGTAGTAAGGAAACAAACGCCAATAGCCTTCGAGAACCTCCTTGCCCTCGAATTCCGCCGGGAACTTCTCCTTCATCCGGCTGGAGCAGACCAGCACGTCGGCCTGCCGCATCACCTTCAACGCCCGGACCGTGACGAGATCCGGATCGCCGGGGCCGACGCCCACCAGGTACAGCTTGGCGGGAGCCGTGGGCGCCTCGGCTGCCAGCGCCGGCTGCGGGGCCTGGCCAGCTAAGCCCCAGACGCTGATGATCGCCAGAGCACCCCATAGGTAAGGACGCCGAAACAGACGCCAGGATGTGCCCGTTTGCTCAAGACTTGCCATTTCTTTCCCTTTCAGTTTCGCGAAAATCGGACAGCGACGTGTGGTAATCGTACGGTATCGGCACAGTATTTGGTTGTGTCTCTTTTTTGTCGGATACGTTAGTGGGGCCAAGTTCAGTACTTGGCGGGTGGTTCGCCGCCGCTGCGGGAACCCAACCCGCGCCATGTTTGCAGGCCGATGCTGTCACTGACGAAACGGACCGAACCATCGCACAGCAACAGATTCACGCCGCCGGGATGCCGGCTTCGAGCGGCCTTCCACAGCCCGCGCATCGGCGAGACCACGCCGCAGTCGGGAACGGAGGAATTCGGCGCCAGGTAGTGGTCATAGCCGGAATACCTGGGCCACCCGTCCGCCCAGCGGCCGTTGCGGTTCGTTTGAGCCGAAGCGCCAGGCGCCGAACACCGCGCCTCGTCCAGCGGCAGACTGCGAAGGCTGACCAGCACCTCGCTCGCATTCTCGGGTGTGAGAGCTGCGGCCGTGCCGCTGGACGAAAACGTGCTCTCGGAAGCCATCGCCGTATTGCTCGTGCCGTCCACGATATCGCCAAAGCGAGTGGCGGAGTTCGCGTAGAACACGCCATCTGTCTCCGAGCCCGAGTGGACCGTCCATGGCGGCATCCCGCTGCCCCAGCAGGACATGTAATTGGTCGGGCCGTACAACTCGTCGACCTTCCGCCCGCTGTCGCTGGGGCAGAGGAACATCCTCAGCGGTTCCGACACCGTAGCCACGTTATCAGGGTGGACGTCGTACCCCGGCCCGGGATTGGGGCCGTTGTACGTGTACAACGGAACGTCGAAGTTCAAGGCGTTAAAGATCTCCGCTTGTTCCATGTGCGGCGTAATCATTGCCAACGGCGACCAGCGGTACAGAAAAGCGCCTACGCTGGGATAAGTCGGCATCACCTTCTGAGGATCTCCGCAGGGAAACCGGTTGTGGCTGCTGTGGAAATTGTGCATGGCCACACCGATTTGCTTCAGCTTGTTGCTGCACTCCGCGCGCCGCGCCGCCTCGCGCGCCGCCTGGATGGCCGGCAGCAACAGGGCGACCAAAATGCCGATAATCGCAATCACCACCAACAACTCGACCAAGGTGAACCCGGCGCTCCTCTTCATGGCCTCGCTCCTGCTCACGACATCGCTCTGAAAAACCACAAATCATACAGATTGCGATTTCGTAATACTTCGCATGGCAGGATAGCAATCGGTTTGGATCTCGGCAAGGGGCTTGCGCGGAATTTTTCTTGACGGGCACCGAGATCAGAATCCTTCACGGCTGTGGCCCGCCGGGCGCGTCGAAACACTCGGGGCCCCTGTCGGAGTCTTCGACGCGATCCTCATCGTGTCCGATCGGCCTGCCGCCGCGCAACCATCGTCTCATAAACCGGTTACGCGAAGTCCACACGGCAACCCGTCCGCGGCACGCTGGTTGCGGGCAAATGCCTTAGCAGGCTTGAAGCCGGGGGGACGAGAGGAGACGAAGCGATGCGGACGTTGTTGTTGGTGGCCGTTGCGGCAGTTGTTTGGTGACGGGCGTGGCCCTGCTCGGTGTGGCACGGCTTACTTGTCAGCCGTGCCGGAAGTGCGCACGAAGCCGGCTTTGGGGGAATCCGCGATTCAGTCCGCTGCCGGCCCGGCGTCGGACAGCTGATGAGCCCTCTCGCCGTTGGGCGTCGCGCGCCGCTTCGCACGGCCAACAAGTAGGCCGTGCCACCCGGCCGCGCCGCGAACCGCCGAATGCCGACGCCTTGCCCGTGAACACGACAGAGGACCCGACCCCGCTTTCCTCGCGCGCGAGTCACCGTCGATGGCGACGGTTTTGCCGGTTTACAGGCGGAGGCAGACGATCCGCACCGGTTCAGTCTGCCGACCGCGATCTCACGAGGCGTTGATCACTCGGTGGCATACGGCTGTGGCAATCCGATGCGGCTATACGTGTCGGCGAAGTGCTTCGACAAGTGTTCGCGATACAACGGCTGGACGCGAGCGCGTCGTCGCCCGTGCTGACACAAGGCGGTCAACAAGTCGAGCCGAACCGCGTGCAATGGATACAAATCGACGATGGACTCCGGCAAGCCGTGTTCGTCGCTCTTGGGCAGGAAGTACCAGCCGAACACACGCCCAGCCCGGATGGGACCGCGCACATCGGCCGCCTTCAAGAGTCCTTGCCGGACGAGTTGTTCGGCATCTCGGACGAGCGCCACCGTGGCGATGGTGGTCTTCTGATTCGCCAGATCGCACGTCTGCGTCAACACGACGACACGGCTGAAGGCCCCTTCGATCTCCAAGGAGTCGGCCACTTCGAGCAACAAGTCACGGACGCTGAACTGAGAAATACGGAGCACGGGGCAACCGTCGATGATGTCACCCTGATCCACCGGATCGTCGCGCGCAGGCAGGTCATAGATCATACGTCATCCGCGGGAAGGTGCGGTGGATCGGGCAGGGCGAGGGGACCGGGCTTGGCCCGCAAGCGGAACTGCGGAGTTGGCGGCGGGAATTCCACCCAGGGGTCCAGCATCGGCCCCTCAGCCGTCTGCAACGTAGGCCCATCGGCCAGCACCCGCAGTTCAACCCATCGACCCTTGACTTCGACGCTGTACGTCTGCCCGACTTGTAGATCCACATCTTGAAGGGCATCGTGGAGCGCTATGCTCATGATTCACTCCT
>CAZAQY010000345.1:3813-7770 GCA_964486845.1 uncultured Pirellulaceae bacterium | reverse complement strand
TGAGCACGATCGTTGATGGCCCCAACCAAAATGATGCTTTTGATCAGTTGAGTTCGGAGCGCGATAATCGGGCCGCGTTCTTGTTCCCCCTCTAGATTTGAGTGGGAACGGAACGTTGCTCACGGATGGGACACCAGGCTCCGGCAACGAGAAGAGGCCACCGGTACTTCCCTTCGGGGCCATTGCGTCGCCATTCCTAGCAGTTTTCGTGAACGACATGCTGTCAACTATCCTGATCACTCACACTGTCCCACGTGCAGCCCAGCGGCGGCCAATCGCTTTTGAGCCGCCGCAGGTTCCAGGCCGGGAAAGTGCAGCAGCAAGCGGCGTTGGTCCAGCGGCACGATCTGCCGGCCGTCCTGTTCTGCGATCGTGACCGCCTGCCCTTGGATGTCGAACGCTGCGACGCGCGGAACGTCGAGCGACAACTGGGCTTCCTTGCCAAGGTAGTGCCAAACCGTAGCGATCGAATCGCCGCGCCACGCGCCGACGAGCGCGCGCACTTCCTCGCCACCTGCGGCAGACTCCACCCGTTCCACTTCGGCGAACTCCGCCGGTGTGCCCTGCCCTCGCAGCGATTCCGGCAGCAGCACGAAGTCCCGGCGCTGTTGCTGGAGCCGCTGCCGGGTTTCCGCCGAGACGGTTCCGGCAAGCCGCAACTGCTCGTAGGTGCGGACCATTTCCAGCAGGTCCGGCGTCAGCGGATGCGTTTCCAGCCGGCGGAAGCTGGTCTGCAGCGAGACGGGTGCGTTGTAGGCCAAGGATTTGCACATCAGGTATTCCAACTCGTCGAACTGCAGCCCGTCGTACCGGCCGCTCTTGGGTCCGATGCCGAACCAGCCGAGTTCGCCGGGCGTCATCTCCTCTTCGCAAGCCAGCATGCCGCGCACGCTCCGATCGATGTGGTCCTTGCAGGTCGGCCAGCGATCGATCGTGCCGCCGGCGTGGAGATACCCCAGGTACGTGCCGGGATACTGGTCCACGGTGTTGTCCCGCGTGAACGAATGCCACACGCCGTGGTGAAAGCCGCCGCCCATGTGAATCAGCGGCCGCTTGGTGAACTTGCGCATGGCCGTGGCGTGCGCGTTGGCCGAGTAGTAGTCGTAGCGGCGGTTGTCCACGTCCTCGCTGCCGTCGAAGTAGACCATGTCAAAGTCGCAGGCGTTGAAGATTTCGGCCAGTCGCGACGTGGTTTCCTGGAACAACGGCGACTCCTGGTCCAGGATGTAGCCGTTGATGCAGCCGTCCACGCCATAGTGCCGGCACTCGGCGGCGGCTTCGTGCGCCGACGGCCGCGTGCCCCAAGCGCCGCGCTGGCAGCCCAGAAACGTGTCCCACTTTCCCTCCGGACCGATCGTCTCGTAGCGGATGATCTCGTCGTCGATGACCACTTCCTGATGTTTCGAGACGTGCCCCTCCCAGACCTTTTGCCGGCACACCAGGCTGCCCGGCCACTGGCTGAGGTCGTCTCCGGTACGGATCTCCGTCGCGTCGGCCGGAATCGCAGCGGCCAGGCGGGCGGACATGCTGACCCAAAACCCGCGGCTCGGCACGGGCGTCACGTAAGCATCGTGCTTGGAGACCTTGGAGGCGAACGTGTGCATCCCCACCAGGATGCCGGCGGCGTGCAGCTTGGCGACCGTCCGCCGCAGGCTTTCCAGACCGTCCGGATATCGTTGCAGGTTGAACGTGAAATGCCCGACGCTGGAGCACCAGGAATTGCAGCTCAGCATGACCTGACGGATGCCCGTGCGGCGGCAGTAATCGATCACGCGGTCCGCATCCTGCTCGGCGAAGTCCAGGAACCAGTACGATTGCCTCGCGATGGGCAGGTCGCGCGAGGCCACCTTGCCGCCGGCATTGCGAGGCAGATCGTGGGCCACGGCCAATCGCTGGAGGACCGGTTTCAAGTCGGCCGTAGGCGCGACGATCAACACGGCCCCGGAGCCCTCCAGCTTCGGTCCCGGCGCGTCCTGGGTGATCACCGACAGCAGCGTGTGGTCCTTGCGGCGGCCGAATACACCCTGGCTTTGCAGGTTCAACCCGCGCAAGCACACGGCGTAGCGGTCGTCCCAGGCCGCGTTCAACCTGGAACCGCCGCGGGCCGTAATCGCGACGGGCAGTTGCCACAGCGTGGCGTGGGTCGGTCGCGTCCCGGAGACCTCGACCAACCGCAGCCCGAGCCAATCCTGCTCCGCCTCGACTGTGTAAACCAGGCACGTGTCGCAGTTGGCGAAGTGGAGCGTCAGTCGATCGCCATCCCGGCGGGCTTGATTGGCGACGCGGGTTGCATCAGGCAGGCGGACCGCGGCGCAGGCGATGCGCTGGCCGGCGGCACAGAACTCCTGGCCGCTTGTCTTATCGGCCAGCGAGCGCCAGACGGCGTCCTCGCCCAGCACCGCGCGGATGCTGGCGTTTTCGATAACGATTTCCGCAGCCGTCGCGTGTACCGCGGCGGCCACTGACAGTCCGATTACAAGGAATGCTGCTCGTGTCATGGGGGTGCTCCTTTTTGGGGTGCTCCTTTTTGGAGTGCGGCGCCTTGTCGCCGCTTTGGTCCGACGGTGACGCCGTCTCCGCGTCTTGGGTTCCGACACCGTGACGCTCCAATCCTGAACCCAGGCGTCCTCAGGAGCGCAGGCCTCCAGCCAAAGCGGTGACAAGGCACCGCACTCCAAAAGCGGCCGTCGCGGCGACGCCAACATTGACCTGCGCCGCCGTGTACCTTACCATTTTTGCCGCTGCAGGTCACGAAGCGAGGTCCTGATGAGCGTCTGCCTGCTGGCGACTTTGGACACGAAGGCGTCGCTCGAAGCACTGCGCCAGCGGCAGGATCGCGGAGCCGCGGTGCCCCAAGCGGCGGCCGGCGCGGCCGTGCCGGTGCGCGCGGCGTTCGACCAGGGCCGCGTCGACGGCGTGCTGGCCCTGGGCGGCTCCGCCGACACCACGATCGGCACCTCGGCCATGCGCGCGCTGCCGTTGGGCGTTCCCTAGCTGATGGCCAGCACGCTGGGCTCCGGCCAGGTCCGACAATACGCCGGCGACAAGGACATTCTGATGTTCAATTCCGTCGTCGACATTGCGGGGATCAACCGCATCAGCCGCAGCATTCTGAACAACGCGGCTGCGGCCATGGCGGGGATGGTCCGGAACCGAGCGCCGGATGCCGCGGGCGATCGCCCCTTGGTCGGGGCCACGATGTTCGGCGGGACGACGCCGTGCGTCCAGCGGGCGCGGGCCGTCTTGGAACAGGCGGCTACGAGGTGCTGGTCTTTCACGCCGCCGGCAACGGCGGCCGGGCGATGGAGTCGCTGATCGCCGAAGGCATCATCGCGGGCGTGTGCTGGACATCACAACCACGGAACTGGCGGACGAATTGGTGGGAGGCATCCTCTCGGCCGGTCCGGACCGTTTGACCGCGGCGGCACAGAAACTGATCGAACTCATGAGGGGTCGGTGGAGGCATTGAATTGCAGGAAGGAGCAACCCCATGTCTCTGTTTACACGCCAGTCGATTCTCGAAAAAATGCGTGCCAAGGTCGCGGCCGGCCATCCGTTCCGACTGATGAAGCTGTTCCTTCGCGATGTGGCCGCTGCCGGCGCGGACATCCTGATTCCGCACATGGGCTTGACCACCAAAGGCTTGATCGGCGCCGAGACGGCGTTGACGCTGGAGGAGTCGGCGCGGAGCGTGCAAACGATGCACGACGCAGCCAAGCGAGTCAACCGCGAGGTCCTTGTGCTCTGTCACGGCGGCCCGATCGCGGGGCCCGCCGATGCCCAGTACATCCTGGACCACACCGAGGGCATTGTCGGTTTCTACGGGGCCAGCAGCATGGAACGTCTGCCGGTCGAGCCCGCCATCTCCGGCCGCGTCCGCGAGTTCACCCAGTTGCGGTTCAAAAGATCCTGACGCCTGCCGCACCGGTGTGGCACGGCCTACTTTGTTGGCCGTGC
>CAZAQY010000345.1:0-3713 GCA_964486845.1 uncultured Pirellulaceae bacterium | reverse complement strand
TGGCCGTGTGGCTATCGCAGGCGATGGGCGCCGTTCGGCATTGTCGAGTGTTTTTTCTCCAGCGCCGGCATCCACAGCCTACATTACAGCATGGGATTGCGCGCCCCGACCGCCTGTTGGGGCGAGGGCAAGGAAGGCACGGACGCGGGCAACGTGCTTACGGGAGAAAGCCCATGCAAAAACAGGCAGCGAGCATCATCCGGATTGGCTGCTTGGCCGGAATCCTGACGGGGTTAGCGGTCGAGCCGGCCTGCGGATACACGTTGGTCGACTGGATCCGCACCTGGCCCGCCTACGCGCCGGGGGCGGCCCCAGCGCCCGCCGTTCCGGTCACCGTGCCGGCCTATGCTGCGCCGGCGCCTTCGTGCGGCCCTCGACCGTCCTCCTGCGGCACCTCGGCGCCGGCACCGGTCGTACCGGGGCCAGCGGTCACGTTGCCCGCCGCGCCGGCGGGAGCGGGCGTGTCTTACGCGCAGCCGGTGTCGCCCGTGGCGCCGGTGTCGCCCGTGGCGCCGGTGGCCGTGCCGGCGCCTCAAGTGAGCTATCGCACGACCTGGGTTCAGGTACCCACCACCAGCTATCGGCCCGTGGTCAGCTACGATCCGGCGACCGGCTGGCCGACCACGACGATGCAGCCGTGTACGACTTACACTTGGCAACTGCGACGCGAACCGACGGTGGGTGGCGGCCTGTGGGAGCCCTTTGCCCGCCTGTTCGCCCCCTTGACTGCGCCCCAGGCTCAGCCCGTTGGCAGCTATCCCGCGGCGCCCGTGACAGCCCCTGGCTGGCCGGCCGTGGGCGTGCCGGTGACCCCTTCGTATCCACCGCCAGCCACCGCGGCTCCAGCTGCAACCGCTTTGCCGGGGTTGCCCGCACCACCGGCCGCGACGCCCGGCGCGCCGTATGCGTCGCCTGCGCCGTTATCTCCGGGCTGGACGCCCTCAGCGGCCCCGTCGCTGCCAACAACGCCCGCTGCGCCCCTGGGGGCCGGATCGCCGGCCACACCGGCGCCGGCCGACCAGCCGCCGCGCCTGTCTCCCAACGAAGCACAGGGCATGCAGAATCTGCAACCCATCCCGGAGACGCGGAGTTATCCTCCCTCCAACAACGACTCGTCTCTGCTCGCGCCGCCTGCGTTGCTGGGCCCGCCCAAAACGCCCGCCGCGCCGCAGAGCGCCCCGGTCAACGTGACCCCGGTTCCGGACCCCGACGCAGGCAGAAAGCAGGTTCCCGCGGCGCCCAGTCTGTACGATCCTAACGGCCGAACTGCAAACCTGCTGCCACTCAGCGCCGCTTGGCCCGCAGCCCCCATCCTGTGGCCCCAGCCGCGTCCCTCGGTGTCGGAGAACCCGACCGTAACCGCGTCTGGATTGAGCAAGCCCGCGGCAACCCGCGAAGCGCCGGAGGCCGACGGCTGGCAAGCGGTGAGGCCCTGACGGACCCCCGCGACCGCGGCTGTCGGCGGGAGCTTCGGCGTTCAAGAGGCTGACACGGCGTCGGTGAGATCGATCAATTGCCGCAAGAGCCGTTCGGCTTCGGCATCCGGCGGGTCCGGTGGCACGGCTACGAAATAGTCGTCGGCGATGCCCAGTTCGTCTTTCAGCCGGCGACTGGCCTCTGGAGCCAAGTCGATGGAGTCTTCGAGTTGCCAGTCGTAGTCCCACAGGACGCGGCTCTCCAGACAGTCAACCAGGAACTTCCAATCCTCCTTCTCTTTGCAGCCCTCGCGGGGCAATTCGTCGCTGACCTGCGTCTCGCGACTGGCGGCCAGCACCATTTGCCGCCAGCTTGGTAGGCCGTTCTCCTCGGCTGGCTCCTCGATTTCGACCTCCAGCATGTCCCGCACGTGCTGGTAAACGCACCACACGGAAGCCTCGATCACCGCCGTTAATGCCGGAGCCGGTTCGTCCTCGCACAGCAGCGCGCGGGCGATCGTGTGGAACATGCCAATCTGCTGGTTCCGCTGCATGTCGTCAAACACGCTGACGCCCATCGTAAGTTCCATTTCGCGCAGATAGTCAGCGATCATCCTCAGGGATTTCGCAAACTGACCAGCGCCGAGTGCATTGCCGTGGCCGCGCAACTGGGCGTGCGGCGGATCGTGTTGGCCCGCGAACTGTCACTGGACGACATCCGTGCCATCCGCAGTCGGACCCACGTCGAATTGGAGGTGTTCGTCCACGGTGCGTTGTGCGTCGCCTATTCGGGTCAATGCCTCACCAGCGAGTCGCTGGGCGGGCGCAGCGCCAACCGCGGCCAGTGCGCCCAGGTTTGCCGGCTGCCCTTCGACTTGGTTTGCGACGGCCGCGACGTCGAGCTTGGCCAGGTCAAGTATCTGCTCAGCCCCCAGGACTTGGCGGCGTTCGAGCTGATTCCGCAGCTGATCGACATCGGCGTTTCGGCGGTCAAGATCGAAGGCCGTTTGAAGACGGCCGAGCACGTCGCCGCCGTGACTCGCCGTTACCGCGAGGCGATCGACACGGCGATGGCTGGCCGTCCCGTCAAATTCACGCCCAAACAGATCGAGGAGCTGGAACTGACCTTCTCTCGCGGCTTCTCGCCGGGCTGGCTGCTGGGAGACGATCACAAGCGTCTGGTTTCCGGCGACAGCTCGGCCAACCGCGGCGTGCTGTTGGGGGCGGTCACGGAGGTCCGCGGCCAGCGGGTGCAGGTTCGCTTGCAGCGGGCGATCAAGGCGGGCGACGGCGTCACCTTCGAAGGCGATCGGCTCAGCGGCCCCGTGCAGGGCGGCCGCGTGTGGGACGTGTTCCAGGGCAAACGGCGTCTGGAAGGGCCGATCGACCGCGGGCTGGTGGAATTGACCTTTGTGCGTGGGGCCGTCGATTTCGGCCAATTGTGGCCTGGACAAGAGGTCTGGAAAACCGATGACCCGGAACTCGCCCGGCGGATGCGCAAGACGTATACCAACGCGGACCCTCAGCGGCGCTTGCCCGTCGATTTGTACGTCCGCGCCGCCGTGGAGGAGCCACTGCGAGTGCGGGCTCGCTGCGCGACCGGTGCGGAGTGCGAGATCGTTTCGTACGAGCCGCTGGCCGCGGCGCGGCAGCATCCGGCCAGTGTGGAATTCCTGCGGGAGAAGCTGGGACGCCTGGGCGGTACGGTCTACGAGTTGCGGCAGTTGGAGGCCGAAATCATCGGCGGCCCGATGGTCCCGATGAGCGTGCTGGGCAAGATCCGGCATGCGCTGGTGGAACAACTGGACGCGGCCGGCGACGCCTTGCGACCCGAACGGCAAATTGCCCTCCCGCCGGTCCTGGACCAGTTGCGCTGGAGGAAAAGGCCGAAGAAGTCCGCGAGACGGTCCGCCTGTACCGCGACCTGCTAGCCCACCGCCTGACCGGCAAAGAAGTCTGGCGCCGCCTGAAAGCGGTGAATCGCGTCGGCGTCACCCGCGGCACGCTGGAAGAACAACGCAACCCGCTGGCGATTCTTTGAGCGGCGGCTCGGCGGGCCCGTTGCATCCCCAGGACGATTGTCGATGTCTGGCTTGCTTATCCCCGGCAAATGGGTGATAATTCCAGCGGTGGCCGGATTGCAGGCACAGTGTTTGGAGCGAGGAGTCACCGCAGGTTCGCGCATCCGGGGGCAGGGAAATGTCGGCAGCTACACTTACTATTACCGCAATCTTCGAGGACGGTGCCCCCTCTGTGCCAATATGACTGAGACAGTTACCTCCTCGTTAATTACTGTAG
>CAZAQY010000344.1:0-7814 GCA_964486845.1 uncultured Pirellulaceae bacterium | reverse complement strand
TCGGTCGCGCCCCACGCTAGCTGCTGGCATTTCGCAATGTTACGATCAAGGCCCGAATCAGATCGCGGCGGTCTTCTCACGATTCCTGACCGTTGGCTTGTGTGAAGCGTACTTCGCCGGCACCGAAATCCTGCGCAACTATCGGTTTGCGGAAGACGTACCCCCAAAGAACCGCGACTTGATCCTTGCGTTCTGTCGCGGCATTTTCGAAAGCCGCAGCAAAGGCGCCGTCGCGAACCACGTGCTGCCGTTCGTCTGTCGGGCCAATGAACGTTGGGATATTGATTGGGCACCGGCCGGCAAGACACGTGGGCACCAATACGCCAAAGAGGCCGAGCAATGGAAGAACTCTGGGCTGGAACTTCTGCGGCTGAACGTGTTTCCTCTCGTCGATTGTCCGGCGCTTGGGCTGAACGCTTCCCATGCCCGCAACTTCGCCTTGTCCGCCCTGTTTAACGTATTGGGGAAGTTGGACTCGACACGCAGTTCCATGCTTCGGTGGATCGAGACTCGCCGTCAACTTGAAGCGGAACTGGCCGAGAGTGAAGAAGAGATGCGGCCCCTTCACAGTCAGTACGAACTCTTTGCCGCCGCATTGCACGAGGCGATGGAAGTGGGATACGTTCAGATCAACGGGCGTCTGCTACGGAATTGGCAGAACTACCGGAGAAGGCGGCCATTCCAGGAAACGTATCGGAGTTTCTTCGACGAACTGACGACGCGAGGCGTGGCCGATCACGTATCGGGGTTTCTTCGGCTCGAACTGGCGCGTGGCGAACTGTCTGAATTGCGGACGCCCGAGCCACGACTGCCGGGCATTGACTACGACGTTGATTTGCACTTGGGCATTGGGACTTCGATCTACATCAAGCCGGACGTGAATTTCCGAGATATCACGCGTCCCCGCGGCACACGGCAACGCACTTCCTACCAAACGTTCGTGTTCACGTTGCCTTTGCTCCGCAGCAACGAGGAGGAAAAGACGCACACTGTCGAGGGGCTCATGGGACCGCTACAAGCTGGTCAAGCAAGTCACCGACACGCTCAGCCAGCAGGCGTCGAACGCCAGCGTCCGCATGGGCGTCCGGGCCGATTTTGAGGGCGGCCCTTGCGCCGGACAGCGACCAGTTTCAGACCATCCGGGACCTACTGGTGAATCTGGGCGTAGGCAAGGTCTTCGCGGACGGTCAGCCCGGCGCGGCCGAGGGAGACGCCGATGAGTAGCAAGAAACCATTTGAGCTGCGCGTGGAGCCGAGCCAGCACACCGACTACGGATTGGGTCTGTACCGCCTCCCGGCGAAGGTGCCGCCGAAGGCGACGGCTGGCAATTCGTCGTCCGGGTTGAAGGAGTGCCGATGCGGGCCATCGTGGATCAGGTATTGGCGACGATCAAGCAGGCCGGCTATCGGCCGACCGACCTTGCCCGCAATCGCAAGGTCCCGTTTGCCCTGTCGGAGGAATTGGGCGTCCGCCTGGGGCTGCTCATGCTGGCCGCCAAGCCGCTTCGCAAGACCTCGCGCATGGCAGGACTCGCTGCTGCAGCTCCTCGTCCGCCTCAGCGCGGACGATCTGCCACGCCGCTTCCGGCGGCAGCGACCGCAGCGCGGGCTCGAGGACGCGATGCAGGATGGTTGTGGTTTTCATAGTTGCATCCTAGCACACCGATCTCTTGGTGTCGACGCCTGCGGCCCGAAGTAACCGACCGCGCGGCGGTACCGCACGCTGCCCGCCAGGGAGCACAGGCAGAAATACGCCTCGCGTGGATTGCCGAAGCGATTCAGCCATCGCGTGTGCATCCACGTTTTGTCTCTTGGTTCCAGCCTCGATTCCACATTACCCAGTTGTATGCGAACGGGTCGAGCGTGGACAATCCCACAGTTCGTTCTCGGTTGAACTTCCCCGAACCACTCCGCGTAAGAGAATGTTCATGCCTTGCTACCCTCGTGACGACGCCGCTTGCGGCTGCTTACGCTTCAAAACGTGAAATCCCCCATCACCCAATTGTAAGCGAACGCGTTGACCGCAGACAATCCCAGCCTCGGCTGTCCACGTGTCCGCCAACAGGCCCCACGCGATTTCGGTGCTGCCGGGTTTTCCGTTTCCAAAGGCAGGCCCATCGCATCGGTCAGCCGACCAGTCGCGGTCCGTCCAGCACCGTCAGGCCCAGTGTGCCGCCGGCGAGGAAACGTTGGCCGTCGAGTTCTCGACAAGGCAGGAGCCCAAAGAACAGTGACGGACGCAATCCGGTCGACCATCCGCCGCGACCTCGCTGTCTTCAACGACCGGCATCTTCAATCCTTGATTCCCAGCCGCGCCGCGCGGGCTTTCTGATAGGCGTCGTCCTTGACGGCGCTGCCGCAAATGCTCCATTCGTAGGCTCGAGTCTCGCCGTCGCCGTAGCCGCAGATGTCCCGGGTGGATGGGATCCGCTCGAAGACCAGCTCATACAGCTTGCGGGCCGGCAGCGTGTCGCCGTACTTGAGGCCCAGCTTCTGCAGCACGTCCAAGTCCTTCTTCTGGTCGCGCAGGGCCATGCTGCGGCCGCCCACGCACAGTTTGTTGAGCGGGTCGTACTTGCCGCACGGCGGACAGATCATGCACACGCCGGCGATCAGCGTCACCGGGATGTCGGGCTGCTTCTGGATCGCGTCGATCGCTTCGAACAGGTTGTCTTCTGAGATCGGCGCGAGCTTGTCCTTGCCCCCGTGGAAGCAGCTCATGCACAGCAGATGGTGCGGGCGGATTTGGAGCGTCTGCGCCTGGTAAATGGCCGCCGCGGTCGTCTTCTTGTACTGCGCCTTCTCGGCCGGGTCGCGGGGCGGAATAATGGCGTGGATCCCCAGCTTGTGGCCCTTCTCGTAGTTGCCGCTGTCCGCCTGCGCACAGCCGCGCCACGTGTCGGACGTTTGCGTTTCGTATCCGCAGATGCCACGGGTCTGCGGAATCTTGGCCAGGACGCGTTCGAACATGTCGATCGCCGGCCGCGTATCGCCCGGCACCAGGCCCAGCTTCTGGATGATGTCCAGGTCGCGTTTGGCGTTGAACAACTCGCCCTCGGCGGTGTCCTCCGCGTGGCCGGGATTCTGGTAGCGGTACACGGTGTCCACATTGCAGCGGAGCGTCAGCGGCAGCTTGGGGTCCTGTCGCACCGCCTTGAGGATCGCGGTGAGTCGCGGATCGCCCAGTTCGCCGGTGCATCCCGCGCCCAGCCGGCAGATGACGCACATCAACTGGTAAGGCCGCACCGGCAGCGAGGGGAATCCGCTGGCCGTGAGCGGGCTGGCTTCGTTCGCCATGGCGAGACACCTTTCATCCAGTACCGGCAGTCCCAGGGCAGCGGCCGTCCCGGCCGCTGCAAATCTGCGTCGCGTGATGCGTTGGTTCATGATCGTCCTCCGGCGGTTGGGTGTTGTTAATGCTTGTTTAAGTTAGCCGACTGCGGGGAGATTGGAAGACCCGCTGGGGCCGGACCAAGTGAAAAGGACAGGCATCATCCATTGCCAGCGGCAAGAAGCTCTTGTTCTGGGACCTCGCGCGCTTCGACGACTGGGACAGCATCGAACTGGTTCAAGGCCGCGGCGTCTACCGCCCCGAGGGCACCTTCGAGGACCCGGACGGCCGCAAGGGCCGGGTGATCTTCCCGCCGGTGTTCCACTGCTCCAACAGTGAACCGGTCCGCGGTTTCAACCAGTTCTTTGGGCCGATGGATGCGCAGGTGGCGTTCAGCTACTTGCTACGAAAACGCAAGGTTGTCCACGGCCAGCAGTTCTTCGATCAGCGCCTCGGCATCGGCGGTGGTGTATTCCAGCCGTTCCATCCACAGCGACCCCAGGTAGCCGGTGGCGTCGAACGTCTCCGGCCGGAAGCCGGCCAGGATGCTGGACGCGATTTGCGAGTTCAAGTCCGCGTTGGGAGCGTGCTGGGCCAGACAGTCGGCGAAACTGCTCTTGAGCGACACACACAGCAACTGCCAGGATTGGACCGCGTTGGTCCGATGAAAAAAGAGGTCGCGGACATCTTCGGCAAAGTCGATCACCCGTTTCTGTTCGAATGCCACCTTCGCCACGTCGCATACGGGCGACAGATACGCCAACAACATGTCGGTCCAACGCTCGCAGCGGTGTCGCACGCGGTTCATGTCCAACACCGCCTCCAGGTCGTACTCCTGGGCATGGAACATGAAGTTCAACGCCCGATGGCGGGCCTCCAGGTGTGCCAGGAACACACTGCACACGACGGGCGAAATGTAGCTGGACCCGCGCTGCCGGTCGTGCTGGCAAGCCACGGCGGTCCAAATGCGGGTCAGCATCTCGCCGGTGAGAATCTCCTCCAGCGCCGGCCTGGCATGGCGACAGACGGCGGGCGCCTTCTCGACGCACGACCGCAGTCGGTGCAAGTCGGTCTTCAGGGTTCGAGTCCAACGGCCGAAACGGCTGCGGGACACCGACCAGTACTGGGAAATGCTGCGTTCCGACAAGCGTCCCTGCCCCTGGACAAAGGATCGGCTGTTGACGGCGATCAGAGCACTCAACTCGATCAGTTCGTAGGCCCGCATCGTAGTTCGAATTCGGTTGGGAGAATGTGCCAGTCCGGCCTGCGGCAAGTCTTCAGAGCAATTGTCGCGCCCAGCCTCGGCGTACGGTCGGAAGGGAAAGCCCTGCAACCGATCGTCGCTGCCCCAGGCGGCGGAGCGAGCACTCAGGTTGAAAAAAGGCAACCACGATGGTTCGGATCATGTTGCGGAGCGGCAACCTCTGCCGTGCAAAGGTCGCGACCTGACCAACTTCGGCCACCACCGGACCGACCCGTTCACCTACGATTACGCCAAGGACGATACCGGTCCGGTCGAGATCGAGCCCTATGGCCAATGGCCGCAGCACCCCGACGCTGTCGGTCCCTGGGGCTGGGTCGAGTTGAAGTACGCCGGCGGCGTGCGGTTCGTGATCGAGGCGGGAAAGTGGGGGAAGCCGTACGACCGCCCAGCGGGAGAAGCTGACAGAAGAATGAGGTGACAGAAAAATGGAAATCCCGGAAAGGGGAGGGAAGCGAAGCTGAGATCCTTGCTGTAACCGCAATGGAGGCCCGCGAGCAAATGCGGTTCTTCGGACCGGACACCCCCCTACCCCAAGGACGCCGTAGCACCGAATACGCCCTTGCCGCGAGGCCCGCGGGTTCTGCATTCCGCGCCCTGGCGGTTGACCTTCTACGAGTTCGAGCCGCCCAGCCTGGGCGGCATCACCTGGAATTCAACTTGACCCGGGCGTAACACATGGCGGGCTCGCCCGGCGGCGATTGAAAGCGGGCGCCGAACAGGTCGAGGGTCGCGGAGGGCGGCGAGCCGCCGCGCGGGGTGGCGGTAAAGTAGTTCGATAGGGGATGCTCCAGCGGGATCGTGACGCTCGGACCCGGCGTACCGTCGGCCGAGAGTTCCAGCAAACGGTTTTCGCGAGTCGTCTTGCCCGGCCCGCGGCTTTCCACGGCGTAGACCAGGATCAGCCGGCCGTCGGGCATGATCTGCAGCCGTGGCGTCGAGGGGAACTGGTTGCCGGCGCCTTCGCCCGCTTCCAGCAGCGTGCGGCGGTGCAGGATCTTGCCGTCGCGCAGCAGGGCGTACTTGATCGCCTGCGTCCGCTTGATGTCCGGGAAGTACTCCTGCCGCAGCTGGGGGTGAATCGGAAACTCGGGCCAGACGATGTGGACCGCGCCGTCGGGCGCGCGCCACATGTCGCCGGTGAGCAGGTAGCCGCCGGTGGCGAAGCAGTGGCCGATCTCGACCCATTCGCCGAAGGGTTGTTTCGTGATGTCGGGCGTCCAGGTGTACAGCAGGCGCCGGGTGCGGCTGCCCCATTTTTCGCGGCCCATCAGCTCGGGGTTGTCGCGCACGCGGTCCCACTTGTTGTACGACGCCATGCCGCAGCAATGCACTTCGCGGTTGCGGAGCACCACGTTGGGATAGCACACCCGCACGTGGGTGGCTCCGTAGGGTTCGAATTTCGGGTCCTCGTAGGGCGGCCAGGCAAGCTTGCCTCGGGCCGGCCAATTGCCCTCGCGGTCCCGCAAAATCCATTCGGAATGCGTGTAGCCCACATTCTGAAACAGGATCAGTTCGCCCGCGGGACCGTCGACTGCAAACGTTCGATAGGAGTGCTCGGTGAACGCCGGGCTGTCGCCCCACTCGGGCAGAATAGTCTGCGGCGGCCGTTTCGGGTCGGTGCTGGAGAACTCCAGGATCTCGGGCCGGGCCGGACCGCCCCCACGCTTCGTGCTTTCGGCGACCAGCGTGGGATTGACCGACAGGAACAGTCGCCCGTCGTGCGACCATCCCAGCGGGCAGGGCTCGCGCGTGCGGTCCTTGGGGTCCTGGGCAACGAGTTCCCAACCCGCCGATTCGCGCTGGTACAACTGCCACCGGCAGTTGTTCAGCGGCGGGCAATCCGGCAACGTTTCCAGCCCGCTGGCAAAGACCCGCTCGCCCGCGCGGACCAGACACGTCGACCCGAAGCACCACAACGGCCCCGAACCGTTGTCGGCCGGCGTGTAGCGAAAAACGATCTCCTCTGCCTCCACCACCGGATTCAACGCCGGCTGTGCGGCAGGCAGCAGGAGAATCAGAGAGAATGAAAAGGACATGGTTGGCTCCTTGTGATGTTGAATGGGTGGACACGACGGCATTTGACGAACCAGGTTTTCTGCGGAACGGCAAGGCCCTTTAGAATCGCAACAGGCACTTGACTACGTCGCCCTGGCGGACCGCAGCCAGAGCCTCCGTCACACGTTCCAGGGGGAACTCGTGCGTCACAAACTCCGCGGCGCTCAGTCCGCCGCTCCGCAGGAGTTCTTCCACGACCGTCTGTGCCAGTCGTTCGCGCCAACGAGTCGGCCACTGGTGTACGAATACGTTGAAGTTGTAGGGGCCCTTAACCTTGTTCAAGACCAACTGCGGCTCGGCCAGAACGCCATAGACGCACAGCGAGCCGCCCAGTTTCAGCAGCGGCAGTCCCGCGTTGATGTAGGCCGGACTGCCTACGGCATCGATCACCGTATCCAGCGGCTTGCCGCGGGCGACAACCAGTTTCGCCAGCGCGGGATCGTCCGGCGCGAAAACGGCGTCGGCGCCCAAGGCCAGGGCCCGCTGACGCTTGCCCTCGACCGGATCGACCGATCCGACCCAGCCCATGCCGAGCAGCCGGGCAAACTTGACGAAGCACAGCCCCACCGGACCGCCGCCGAACACCAGCATGTCTTGGCCCGCCCCCAGGGAAAAGTCGCTGAAACCGCCGAGCACCTCGCGCCACGTACACATCAACACCGCCTCGGCAGCCGGGATGTCGGCCGCCACCGGGCGCTGAATCTCGGCCACCTCGAACCAGCCGTGTTCCGCATCGGCGACGCCGTCGGCCAGCATGGCATCGTGGTCGTTGGCCAGGGTCCAGTCGCAGAAGCCGCCCCAGCCGCTGGCATAGCGCGGGTCGGAGAAGTCGAAGTTCAGCCCGCCAATGACGCGGTCGCCGACGTGGAACGTGCGGACTCTGTCGCCCACGGCCGTGACGATCCCGGTGCTCTCATGCCCCAGGATCAAGGGGTACTTGTCCACTCCAGGAAAACGCCCCGCCACCAATTTGCTGTCGGTCGCATTACAGAGCGCCGCCAGGTCCGTCTTGACCAGCGCCTGGTAAGGACCGGGCGAAGGCGCTTCGAGTTCGACCAGTTCCACCTTTCCAGGTTCGACAACGGCGACAGCACGCATCGTGTGGGCTCCCTAGTACCCCTTCTCGCCTCAGAAACGTGAATTTTGTTTTCCATTTTGTCGGTT
>CAZAQY010000343.1:0-7821 GCA_964486845.1 uncultured Pirellulaceae bacterium | reverse complement strand
CGGTCGCGCCCCACGCTAGCTGCTGGCATTTCGCAATGTTACGATCGAGGCCGGCGAAACATGCCGTCACCACGGTCGTCGCCATCGGTGCCCAAGTGTTCTACGGGCGGATGGTCTTCGAGCAAGCAATCCCAGATCAGCCGGGCGGTCGGCAGAAGCGTGCGGCCGTTGTCGTGGTTGAAGAGCGGCAGGATGCGAACGTCACGCAGGCTGTCTGCCTCCAACGCAATGCGCCACAAGGACCAGTAACCGACGACTTCCGCGGGAATACCGGCCAAGCGGACACACGGGATCGGCTGGCCGGACACGTAGCGGGGCAGGTGGTGTACCAGATCACGAATCCGGTCGTTTCCCAGGCTCAGATGGGTCAGTCCCGAGTCTCGCGCCTTGCGGGCCAAGAAGCAGACGCGGTCCAACTGCGTGCCATCGGGCCAGTGCAGCGTGTAGCTGAACAGGTCCCGCTGGACCTTGCCGCCCTCGGCCCGCAAGTAGGCCGTAGTCATCCGTTCCACCCAGTACGGCAGAGGGTGGTTACTCAGTTGCTGGGCCAAGGCGGGGTCCAGAACCGTCTGGCCGTACAGGGAACGGCCCGCCTGTTCGCGCTGAGCCTGCGAACGGACGTCCTGGACAAGCCGCTCAATGTTCTCCTCGAACTCGCCGGGATTCAGGATGGCCTGAGCGTACAACCGCTCGAAGGCCGCCCCGCTCTCCGCCGAATCCAGCACGTCCTGCGTCTTGTCGACGCCGAATTCATCGAAGATGGTTTGGAGTTTCTCCTCGAGGACTTCCTGGACTCGGCGTTCCACGCTCTCGTCGAAGATCAAGTTGAAAGCCTTGACCGGGTGCTTCTGGCCAATGCGGTCGACGCGTCCGATCCGTTGCTCGATCCGCATCGGATTCCAGGGCAGGTCGTAGTTGACGACGATGTGGGCGAATTGCAGGTTCAAGCCTTCACCGCCAGCGTCGGTCGAGACGAGGACGCGAGCCGACTCGGCAAACTGCCGCTGGACGCGGCGTCGCTGATCCAGGTCCATCGAGCCGTTCAGGCAGACCACACTGAATCCGTGTTGTTCCAGGAATTCGCGGAGCATTTCCTGGGTCGGGACGAACTCGGTGAAGATCAGGAACTTCAGATCGGGATTGTTCTCTTGCCGCTGGTTCTCGTACAGGATATCGAGCAGCGTCTGGGCCCGGGCGTCTGGGCCCTGGGCCTCGCATCGACGAGCCAGGTCCAGCAGCAGCTCGACCTCCTCCTTCTCGTTCTCCAGTCCGGCCAGCCGCGTTGCCAGCAGTTCGTCCAACTGTTCCTGGGTGTCCTCGCTGACGTCCTCCTCGGGCGGCTCTTCGTCCGCCACGTTCAACTGCGTGGACTGCAGGACTTCCAACCGACGCGCCAAGGCGGAGGCGATGGCGCGGGTGCTGCTGGTGACCAACCGCTGCATCAGGATCATTAGGAAACCCAAGTACTGCCGGTTCTGCCGCATCGCCTGGTTGTAGCCCAGACGGACGTACTCGGTGACCGACTCGTACAGGTTCCGTTGGAGCTTGTGTTGTTGTTGCCAACGGACCGGGACCAGCTTGGTGGTCCGGGGCGTGAAGAGCTGTTCGCCGCGCTCGTTGATCGCCCGGCGTTTCTCTGTCCGGATGACGAAGGGTGCGACTTTCTCCTGGCGGATCGAACCTGGGTCGATGAACTCGTCCCGGTCCAGCAGGGCCATCAGCCGCTGGAATGAATCCGTCTTGCCTTGATGTGGCGTGGCCGTCAGCAGCAGGACGTACGGTGCGGCGTCGGCCAGTGCCTTGCCCAGCCGATAGCGAGCGACCTGTTCCGTGCTGCCGCCCAAGCGGTGGGCCTCGTCACAGATAATCAAGTCCCAGCCGGCCGCAATCAGGTCCCCCAGACGCTCCTGGTTGTACTTCTCCAGCTTGTCACGGGACCAGCCGCGCCGACGTTCGACGGGTTTGATGGCATCGACGGGGCAGACGACCTGATCGAAATGCCGCCAGATGTTTTCCGAGCCGGTCAGGTTCCGCCACAAGGAGAACTCGCTCGGCGTGAGCAACTGGAACTCTTCGCCAAAGTGGAGACGCATCTCCTGCACCCATTGAGCCACCAGTCCCTTGGGCGCGACGACCAGGATGCGCTGAACCAGGCCCCGCAGTTTCAATTCTCGGGCGATCAGACCGGCTTCGATGGTCTTGCCCAACCCGACCTCATCGGCCAGCAGGTAACGAATGTGGTCTCCGGCCATGACTCGGGACAGGGTGTAGAGCTGGTGCGGCAGCGGAATCACCCCGGCTTCCAGCGGGGCCAGCAGGACATCCTGGGTCAGCGCGTCGGCGATGCGCGCGGCTGCCACGGTGTAGGTGATTCGATCCTTCCCAATCGACGACGGCAACTCCACCGGCGTCAGCGACTCGGCGGCGACTCGTTCAACGCGGCCCTGCTTGGGAATCCAGACCTCGCAGACCGTATGATTCCAGACCGAATCCACGTCCACTACACGGACCGTCTCCCCGTGGGCCGGGCTGAAGGCCCAGGAGCCGATGGCGAAAGAGTCTGAGTTGGACGGGTTCCTTGGATTCATGGCCGGCTACCTGAAACTGTGCTCGAATTGCGCTCGACGCCCCCTTTTTGCGCTCGTAAACCTCTCCGTCGGGTCTCGGACGACGAAACAGCTACAGTCTAAGATGCACCGCCTCCACCGTAAACTACTCCATGCGCAACACTTACGTTGCGTCAATTCACCGCCGACGATTCCCGTGTGCTGGAATCAAACCCGGTCCGCCCCGATTGCGCTGGACTTGCGCTCGAAGCCATTACCGGCGTTCGGGCCGCAGCCACCAACGGGCTTTGGCCCCTCGCCCTTTCGACTCGACCAAGCCCAGCTCGCGAAGCAGCTTCAGGTCCAGTTGCACCGATCGCGATGAGGGCGGATTGTCCAAACGCCCGTAAATCTCCGGGAACCGCCACTCGCGACGGTCGCTGAGAATGTCCAGCAACTGACGTTGGCGGGCGTTCAACGGATAGCTGACTTGCGTCGGCGGAACGTACGTCCCGGCTGGGAAGCGAACGTAGAATGCCCCGGCTTGCTCGAAGAACTCTGGTTCGGGATAGCCGCCATCCCGGCAGATGTCCACGATCTTCTGGGTGCCGCTGCCCCATTTCTCGATCAGCGCCCGTCTGTAAAACGGCTCGGCGACCAGCGGGTTGCGCAGGTGCGAGGCGTGGTCCCGTTTGAGATCGGCCACGGTGATCCCGGGCGGCAACAGGCCGGAACTGACGATTTCCAAGCGGTCGTCGTACATGGCGACGTGAACGGCGCCACCGGCGATCGTGTAGTCCCGATGGCAGATCGCGTTGACCACGGCCTCGCGGAGCGCAATGAACGGGTACTGCGGCTTCTCCTGGCGTTCCCACTTGCCTTCCTCGAACCAGCCGGCCACCGCCACGTGCCGACTGAGGAACAGCGACGCCTCTTCCAGAATCTGAAAGGCGTGGCCAAATATCTGCCGCTGGTCGATGAACTCGTTCTTGCTGGTCCCACGGAATCGAGCCATACGGAGCGCGCACTGCGGGTAGTCCGGCATCTGCCTCCGCCCGAACAAGACGACGGCCGCCCGCAGCAGTTGGCCATCACGCCGCAACTGGAACCGATCCAACGTGTCGGCGGCCGACGTGAACGGCGCATCCAGCCGCTTAACGTCCACAGCCAAGCGATGCGTCCGCTCGACCTCGGGCAAGTCCAGATCGTCCAGACGATAGCCGTCCGCGGGCTGGTTTTCCCAGCGGTGTAGCTCGTGCGTTCGCACCAGCAGCCGCTGGTTGTACTCTGTCTGCGGCATCACCGATGTAGTTGGCCCAATCCGCTTGTACGGCCGGCCGTCGAAGGCGTACGGAGCACTGGGCGCGACGTTGGCTTCCAGGATCAGCACGCGGCGTTCTTCCGCGACGGGGACAAGCGTCTGCTCGATGTGGACCGGTGGTTCAAGCTTGCGAATCTCCTGTGCCACATCCTGCAGGGTCGAGTCGGTCACCTGTTGCCCGACAATCCTTCCAGACGGCGTCACGCCGAACACTACCCGACCGCCAGCTCCGTTCAGCAGCGCGCAAAGCGTCGTCATGCCGGCTTTCAGTTCGCCGGTAGACTTCTTGAATTCCAAGCGTTCCGATTCGCCTGCGGCAACCAGTTGTCCGAGTTCTTCCAAATCCATATCGTGTCAGCCCTATCCTCCGGTCCGCATGAGCGAGTTGTCGTAGTACATCAGCAGGGCCGGATCTTCCTGCACAACGGATTCCGGGACCCGCTTGGCCATCTGGACGATGGCGGCGAAATCGCTCCGCTGCCAGGCGTCCTTGAACCCCGCCCGCAGAGCCTCGGTGCGGACGACCTTGAGCTTGCCCTTCGTCTGATCGTAACGCTGGAATTCCCGCAGCAGAACGCGATGCCGCAGTTGCTCCAGATCGGCCTCTTTGTTCGGATCGGGAACGTGCCAGCGCGACTGCTCGTCTTGCACGAAGTTTTCGTCCAGGATGCCCCGCAACTCAACCGCTGTTCGTGCTTCTCCCACGCCAGTTGCGATTCCTTCATGTACAGCGGCTGCAGCTCCTGGAAGGTCATCGGCTTCCCGGCAATCTGCCGCCGGACCCACTGGATCGCCGACCGCTCATCGGTGACGAACAACTCCAACTGTTCGACCTCGCCCACGTCCAGCCGGCGCCGGTCGTAGTCCGCCACCTGTTCCGGCAGAAAGTACATGCCGTCCCGTTCCGGGTACCGCTGAAGCAGGCCGGCGTAGAACGTTGACGCCGCCATCGGCACCGAGATGCCGCGGCGCACATGGAAGGCGATCATGCGGTCGAAAAGCAGGTGCTTCTGCCGCTCGGCAATCGCTTCAGCCCGTCCGGCTTTAGCCACGAACACGGGCAGTTGCCGGAGATGCTCCTCCACGAAACTCCAGATGCCGTCCACGGAACCAGCCTGTAGCGAGAACCGTTTCTCAAACGCCTCGGCGGGCCGGTACGCGGAAATCACCAGGTCCTGCTTAACCGCGTTGACGCTGTTGACCTGCTTCGGTGTGCCCTGCTTCTTGTCCAGCGTGCGCACGTCGGCGATCACGAATCCGGCTTCCAGGATGGCCGCCTGGATCGCGTTCCAGACGGCGTTTTTCGAGTTGTGGAACTCGACGGTCATCCAGCGGCCCGGCTTCAGCACACGGTAGAACTCGGTCAGGCATTCCCGCAGCTTCTCCTGGTAGAACGCCAGGTCGCGTTTCGAGTACCGATCCACGATGGCTTCGGACGACACATTCGTCCGCACCCGCAGCCAGCCCTCCCAGAGCAAGTTCAGTTGGGCGTAGTTCAGATTGTCGCCGAACGGCGGGTCGATGAAGATGTAATCGACGCTGGCGTCCGGCAGTGACGACAGCCGGGAGCTGGACCCGCACCCCACGAAGTTCCATTGGTGCAGCGACTCGTAGACTTTGGCGAAGTCCCGCAGCTTCCCTTCCAGGCTCTTCAGCGGATTGGCTTCGGCCAGCAACGAGGCGACGAACAGCGTCTCGGTCATCGGCACGTTGCCCCGCTTGCCCAACTGGTAAGTCGTCAGGTATGAGCACAGCCGCACGGAGATTGACTGGATCAGATTCAGCAACTGACGCCGGTGCGGACCGTTGGCGGCGGCGATCATGTGGCACAGCGTCAGGAAGTTGCGGGGCGTGTAGTAGTGGTGCAGGTGCGTCATCCCCTCGGCTTCGTTGAATTCCGACAAGCCGCCGGTGGCCAGGGCAAACGGCGGCGGCACGGCCGACTCGCTTTCCAGGTGCACCGACGACAGCAGCGCCAGGTCGTCCGCGTCGGGCTGCTTGGTGTGGTGCCGCTTGCCCACCAGGTACTTGATGAACACCGGCACCCGCTTCAGACGCTGGACATTCTGTTTCAGCAGCGGATCGAAGGCGGTCTCGTGGAATTCCTCCAAGGCCCGCTTTGTCAGACGCACGCTGCAGGACGGACAGGGAAAGTTGTCCCGCATCTCGAAATCCTCGCCGTTGGGCTCCACGGCGTGCTCGAAGAAGACGAGTTGTTTGCCGCACTGCGGACAGGACATCACCTCGGACCAGACGGTGAAGTTGATCACGCCCGTGTGGCGCTGATCGCCAACGAGTTGCCTGGTCCGGTCGCCCTGGTGAACGGTGCGGTAGAGGTGGCCACACTCGCGCTGGACGGTGGCGAGCAAGGCGTGGGCCTCGTCCAGAAATTCCTGCACGTCCACGCGAGCGTTGTAGTTGTGGGCGATGAAGGCTGCGGCCGGGCTCAGGTCGTTGAGGATCGCAATCCGCCGCCCCCACTCGATGCCCGGCATGTCGCGTTCGATCGCCGCCCGCATCTCAGGCGGGGCATCGGCGCACAGCGCCGCCGCGACGCCCGTCATCCCCGAGCCGCAGAAGCCATCCAGCACGATGTCGTCGGGCTTGGCGTAGTGGAGGATGTAGCGCAGGATCGCCTGGTGCGGGACCTTGGTGTGGTAGCTGTGCGCCATGTAGATCGTGTCGTTCTTGCCCGCCGCGACGTCGGCGGCGAACGGCTCACAGCGATAGGGCTCGTCGGGGTCGTACGGCCGGCCGTAGTGCTCGATCATGTCGCCCAGGAACGGGTTCGGGCAGAGCGTGAAGTACGGCGGATCGGACAGCTTCAGAATGTCGTCATCGGCGCCCACCGGAAATCCTTCGGTTTCGCGGCAGGACGAGCCATCCAGCGTCTCCCGCAGCCGTTCGGCAAAGTGAACTCGCCGAACTTCCTCCGAGGGGAACTGACGGCCCAAGCACTCGACAGGCCCTTGGGAGGCGTCGGTTTGGGACAGGTCCAGTAGTGTCCGATCTCGTGTCTGGCGCATTTCGCGATTCCGGCGTCACTTGGGAGTGCGCTCTTTCTCAGCCTCTTCGGGCGAAAGCCAGACCGTTTTGCCGTCCCGCCACACGGCCAGGGGCTGTCCCTGTTGCCGATGCCGCAACACGGCTTCTCCAACCGCGGCATTTAGGGCGTCGTCGATCGGCTTGCCGTCCCGAAAGATCTGGGGGATATCCTTGTTAGTATCAGGCCCCATGAGCGTACTCCTGTTTTACCTGTTCCCAGACGGCCATGTTGACGACTTGCGTGACGGCCGTGCCCTGGCCGGACGCGATAAGGGACATCTGGGTAACATCTGAGTTGTCGTACATCCTCCACGTCGTCGCCAACGGCTGATACAGGGCGAAGAAGTTCCGCAGTCCCCCGCGGTATCGCCGACGAATGGTCTCTTCTGCGACGTTGTGTCCGCCCATGCGCACCCGATCGCCTACACGTGCGACGGCGAAGTCGGCATTCGGCAACCAGAGGAACACCAAGTGAAACTGGTAGCCAGAACCCGTCAGTTCCGTGAGCCAGGGTGCCAGGGACCGGCTGGCCAGTGTCGTCTCGAAAGCGAAGCTGCGGCGTTGGGCGGCTAGTTCCTTCAAGCGGGTCAGCATGATCGCGCCCGCCTCCAAGGCGACCAGTTCGGGACTGAATGCTGCCAAGCCCAGCGCGATCGTGTCGGCGTTGACAAATTCGACCACGCCCAGCGCTTCCCGCAACAGCAGCGAGGCCGCAGTGGTCTTGCCGGCTCCGTTCGGCCCGGCGAGGACGATCACGTTCGGACTGGTCGTCGGCATCTGGTTGGTAGCCTCCGCTTGAGCAGTCACCTTCACTCCCGAGTGTCATTCGCCCGCGAGCATTTGGGCGTTGTCGTAGTTTGCACTTTAGGAGAAATGTTCCAGTCAAGAAACTGATCTTGACCGAAAACC
>CAZAQY010000342.1:0-7822 GCA_964486845.1 uncultured Pirellulaceae bacterium | reverse complement strand
CGGCTACGGTCCGCCAGCCCCTCGTTGATCCGTTCTGTGGAACGGTTTGTTGCTTGTTTCAAATACGTGCGTCATCGCCGTCGCTCCCAGGCTACCCCGCGTGCTCGGGACAGGGCAGTCGGTTCGTCTGCCCGTAGGTTTGCCTGAGAACGACGGTGATTCCTGTCCAACTACTCTCGCTCCGCCGAAATTCTGGCAGCCTTCCATCTTTCGTACGCAGCGATCGTCTCGCTGGCAAACTGATGGTGGCCTGGGCGGAACTCGTACATCCGTTTGTCCGCTACCGACCACGGCTGATCGCCAGTCTCGACTGCGTCCACGATGTCTGCAACAACCTCGACGAAGTCCCCATCCATTCGCCGGGCCGTGTCCAACAACTGCTTACGCAAGTCGGTAATCTGGCCTGTTGGTGTTCGGACGCCTCGGCTGCTCTCGGTGCTCCCGTCTGGACTCTTGAATAGCAGCGATGCGACGCCAGTACAGATGCAACAAGATGAACACAGGACCAGAATGCCGATGCCGCTGACCACGACCAAGGTTGGCGCTCGTCGCCAAATGTCGAGCGCCTTGGTCTTTAGGTTGCTCGCCTGGTCGGCGGGAGCCTTGCCCGGTTGGCCGGTATCCTGCACGTGCTTAGCTTCCTCTATGGCTTTGGCTCCCACGTCTTTTGCCTTCTCTGCCGCCTTGCCGCCGACTTCCTTGGCTTTGGCTTTGGCGGCGGCCCAGAAGTCCTTGGCTGCTTTGCCAAGATCCGGTTGATCGCCCGGTGTCTTGCCCTCAGGGCTTGTCATGTGCTCAACTCCTCACGCTTTACCGACAGGGGAGGCCGCCGAACGCCCATCCGCGAAATTGACTACTTAGCACGCTGAATTGCCTTGTTGAAAGCCTCATCACCAACGAGCTTGCGGTAGGTTAGAAGCATTGCCTCAAGCGGCCTATCCTCTAGGACTTCGTTGAATTCTGGATGCAGGAACTTCTCGCGGTATGCCCGATACTTCGGGTCTCTTTTCGCAAATTCCTCAGCCAATTGCGACTCAGCTGACGCCGTATCGCATTCATACAACTCGACGTTAACCGCAGCACCAAAGGCGTTCTTCCCCTTGGCGTTGCCAACAAACCGAAAGTTGCCCATGATTCCTACCTTGTTGGCACCATCCGATCCTTCAGAGTAAAGGTGCAAGTACTTCTTAGGGATCTTTATGACCTTGTTCTCGATGTAGTACTCATCTCCGTTGACTATATGCGTGATGCCTCCGACATACACCAGCGAGCCATCGTCCTTAGTCTTCGCTGGGGGTGGTTCGTAGGAGTTGCTCATTTCCATGTATGCGTCGTGAAGTTCCCTAAAGGCATCCCGGCAACGATTCCAGCAAGCAAGCACTGAATCGGGATCAGGTAACGTCTTCAATTGTATGATGACCGCTTCAGGAACCCGTTGAGCCGATGGCTCATATCCGGTTGACATGATCGTGCCATTCAGGCAGCCACTGTGCATGCTAATAATCCGGTGTAGACCATCCCGGTAGGCTTCGCTCTTCCCGGTCGATTTCGGTTTGGCGAAGACCAGCTTCGAGTCCAAATCCTGCCGCTTACTGTCCTGTGCCCTTTGCTCGCGGAAAGCCTTCTCACCGGCCAAGGAGTGAAAGAACACTACACCGAGGTCAGCTTCGTCCAGTGAATCGCGGTCATCACCACTAGCAACCCAGTGGCAGCCATCGCCGCTCATGTACTCATTGAGAGTCAACGCAAACGTGTTTCTGAAGTCCTTCACATCTGCAGGAGCCTGCTCGGAACGAAACATCGGACTAGAAGTGAACGTGGCCAGAGCTTGGTGGTATTTCTTCAGAGTCAGGATGTCTGCGTAAAGGACTGTGATCTTCGGAAGAAGTGCTTCTGCACGACGCCTGTTCTTGGCCACTATCTCATCAAAAGAGTATTGTGACTGGGCGCCCGCTCGTGGATTTCCCGTTGGCCGTGCTGGATATTCTGTCAACTTGACTGCTTTGGCGTCCTTGACTTCGGACGTGTCGCGATCAGATTGGCGACTAACCTCTTGTGAGTGTGCCTCCGGTGGTTGAGTGGATCTCTTGGGTGATTCCGTTTTTTCGATCGGTGAGTCTCGATCAGCTCTGGTGTCATCCCGATTATCATCGCGATTTCTTGCAACGCTGGGTTCTGCATTGTCTCGCGTCTTGGACGATGGTAGTAACAGCAGAATCGCCACGCAGAGTGCTACCACACCACTGCACGCCCAGCCGATCTTGTTGTCGCGGGAGCCGCCTTGTGCCTTCTCCCCACGAGCCAATGCCCTCCTGCGAAGGGCAAACCGAATGATCGAGTACAGAAGGCCCAGGGCGGCAATGGTCAGCAGTATAGTAAAGACCAACCGGAGGAGAGGAATTAGCAGCCCGAACAGGTGTAGGATCAAGACCGCAATGCCACACCCGGCGATCACGGTCACCGGATGACGCCAGTACTTCTTGATGAATGCCAACACATCTCGCGATTCCATGTTAGGCTCCCTAGTTTGTGGTTCACCTTGCTGTCTTCGACGCGGCTGCTGCAGAAACGTCAGAAGATTCCCCCGTCCAAATGCTCTGAATGCCTCAAACGCTGTATCTTGTAGACGTACGCGGCCTCGTTGCTGTAGCTGTACGTCTCGGCATCCCTGTACTTCCGCACTTCATCGAGGTCGGTCACCTCGAAAGTGCCCATTTTCAATGTGTCCCCAAGTTCTTTGCCGTACTTGTCCTCCCAGCCGCCCGTGCCACGAAGCATTACCGTTACGGCGATACTCTCCAACTTGGGGTACTTCTTCGCGGCCCAATAGATCGCCTCGCAGATTCTCCGAGCGGCAGCCTCTTTGCCAGTGATCGTCGCGACTTCTACCGTCAGAGTACCCTCGCTTCCGTTCACCTGGATATCCCTCAGCCCCGTCGGCCCGAAAAAGAACTGGCCCAATCCTCCGCAGATGGCGAGAACGACGAGCACACCAAGGCAACCAAGACAGCCCCGTTTCTGCTGCTTCGTAAGCTTCGGGGCAGACTGACCGGCGGATGCCGGGGCCGTCGGGTTTGCCTCGCCTGCGAGGCTGGTGGTGCTCGAAGCCGATCCCGACTGGGACGAAACTGATTGGCTCTGCTGTGCCTTCGCCTGTAGGTCTTTGGCGGCCTCGGTTGCCTTTTGACCGACCTCTTTGGCTTTGGCCTTTGCCGCAAACCAAAGTTGCTTTGCCGCCGCAGCCAGGTCCGGAGTCTTTTCCGGCTTGTCGCGTCCGGGGTTCGTCATGTTCCGAGTCCTTGTTCCAGGGTATGAAGGTGAACGGCGGGATTTGACCGGGACGTCTGCGATTATCGGTGTGCGGCGAGATCGCGAAGGCTGGCGACCCTATCCCGTTCGTGGCTGGGCGGGTGTTGCTGGTCCGGTCAAGACGTTAAGGACCGGCGGAAGCGAGCCGTCCAAGAAACGAAAAAGGAGCGTCGAAACCAAGACTGCTCCCCAGGCCCTCGCCAAAGGGCACTATCGAACAGCACAAGGCCCGACGCTCCCGTAACGGGAGCGCGGTGCCAAGTTGCTGCTTCGATAGTCCAGGGCGTGAGGCCCTGATTGGCGATTTCTGGGGAAGCAGAAACGTGACTCGCACGCTTCTAAGTTGTTCTCGCGACAGTCTTTAGCCGCGAGCGTGTCGTCAAAACCTCCTGCAAGAAAACTGGTCCTTGGGTGGTCCCGCCACCATCGGCAGGGTCCAGGATGGCCATAGCAGAACACACTTTCCCAGGGATTTCAAGTATTCCTGGGAAAGTACATCCGCCTCGCGTAACCAAAGACCCGTAGTGGGAACTCGGTCAGCCCAGCGCAGGGGTGATTGCTCGGTTCTTCGGCTCATGTTCCGCAGTTTGTAACAGGCGAGTAGAATTGGCGTTGGCCGCCAGAAAGCCAAACGAACGTCGGAGAAGCCGATCCTTCACGCGATCGGAGACGGGATTGGAAAATGTGTGAAGCCTCGACGCGATTTCAGTCCGTACGCAACGGACGCAAAGCACGCATGTCGGAACCAAGCATGCCTGCCAGTGATCACAGCCTGCTGTCGTCCTACCGCGAGATGGTGCTCGAACACCTTTTCGTTGGGGAAGTGATGCGTCACACGTGGCTATCAGGTATCAAGCGTCTGGAGGTGCTGAAACCACAGGTGGACGACGGTGGGTACGACCTCGTGTTTGAAGCGAACGCGGTCACTCGCCATGTCCAACTCAAGGCGACTTTCCGTGGTTCGACGGTGAAACGCTTCACCATCAGCACCGCCCTAGCCAGCAAGCCGAGTGGTTGTGTTGTGGTGCTGCAGTTCGACCCTGAGACGCTCGATATCGGTCCGTTCCTCTGGTTCGGTGGCCGACCGAAGCAGCCGCTACCCGACCTGAGCATCTACCCAGTCGCGAGACACACGAAGGGGAACGCTCAAGGAGCAAAATTGCCGCGCCCTGGTATGCGGGTTGTCCCGATCTCCGCTTTCGAGACGGCGGATACTCTCCCAGACTTGATCGCTTTGCTGTTTGGCGAGTTGCGGACTGGCGAATGATCGCTGCGGCTCCGCCGCAGCAGGGCTGCCGGGAGCAGCCCTCGGAGGCTTAGCAACTAGGTTTGGACACTAGCGTGTCTCGTGGCCCTCCGTGGCATCGAGACGCCACAAGGCCCCGGAGCCGTGCCCAAGGCAGAGAACGCGACCGACGCAAAGGAAAAAGGTCTCGCGTGGTGGGACAAGCGGGACAGACGACGCAACCCTAGGCAGGGCAGGGAGAAATGGCGACGGAGGAGACGGGACAACGGCGGGACAGGTCAGGGACAGCCTTGGGCCGCGCCGTGGGACAGGGGAGAGCGACGGAGGAACCCCGCTATGTCGGCCTTGGGCGTTCTGGACTAGACGACGGACTAGACGAGAATATGTGATACCCCGGAAACCCCGTGTTTTTCCGTGTCTCCTGCGTGGTCTCAAGGGGTTGAGGGCCTAGTGGCCGCAAGGCCGTGCAGGTTCAAGTCCTGTTTCCCGCACTCCTTACAGCATAAGCACTTACGACGACAAGTTGTGAGTGCTTTTTCTGTTTCTTTCGGCCGAATCTGACCCAAATCTGACACGGAATTGGGCTTACGTGGGCTTCATGTTGGTGGTCTGAAACAGGGCGCCGGAGTACCATGAGGATGATCCTGAACGGCCGGCCGACTGCCGCCGCTGCGGAGAACGGCCGGTGTCAGTTTTGTCAGGATCTGACACAAATCCCCTCGATTGAGCGGCCCAATGGCAAGCATTGAGTTCGACGAACTGTCGGGTCGGTATCGGATTCGATTCCGGTATGGCGGGCAACCGTACAAGCGGTCCCTGAAGACCCGCGACGTGAAGGAAGCGCAGGGCATCCTCGGACGGGTCGAGGAGACGATCCGGCTCTTGGAACGCGGTCGCTTGGATCTGCCGCCTGGTGCCGAACCGGGGGTGTTCATCCTGTCCGACGGGAAGCTCCACAGTAAGTCGTCGGCCGAGCGGCAACACACGGTAGACGCCTTGCTCAACCTCTACTTGAAGTCCGTGCCGAAGGACAGCAAGGCGAATACCACCCTGAAGACGGAGGAGACCCACGTCTCCCACCTGCTCCGCCACCTCAGGAAGTCGAAGCTCGCCCAGAGCGTGACGATGGGCGACATGCAGACATACGTTGAGAAGCGGCTCCGGGATGCCTACCGGGACAAGCCGATTCGACCGGACACGGTGAAAAAGGAGGTCGCGACGTTTAGGCTCATCTGGAATTGGGCTGTGTGCCACGGGTATCTAGCCGGGCCCGCGCCGACCAAGGGCCTCAAGTATCCGAAGACCGAACAGAAACTGCCTTTCATGACCTGGAAGGAAATCGAGACGATCATCGCGAGGGGCGGCTTGACCGAGGAGCAAGAGAGCCGATTATGGGCGTGTCTTTTCCTGACGGCCCCCCAGGTTCAAGAGGTTCTTGACTATGTGAAACAGGTGGCGCAGCATCCGTTCATCTTCCCAATGTTCGTGTTCGCTGCACACACTGGAGCGAGGCGGAGCGAAATCTTGCGATCCCAGGTGGAGGACTTCGACTTCCAGTCTCGCACGGTGCTGATTCGCGAGAAGAAGCGGAACCACGACAAGTCGCTCACGTATCGTCGGGTGAGAATGAGCGATTTGCTTGTCAAAACCATGCAAGAGTGGTTTGCCCAGCATCCGGGCGGGCAGCACGCGATCTGTGAGCCAGTGAAGATCATGCGGGGGAAAACGCGGGCCGTTGGCGTCCCGCTCACGCCGTCCGAAGCCCACGATCACCTGAAACGCACGCTGAGCGGCACCAAGTGGGCCAGGATTCGGGGTTTCCATGTGTTCCGCCATTCATTTGCATCAAACCTCGCCGCCGGCGGCGTTGATCAGCGAATGATTGACGAATGGATGGGCCACCAGACCGACGAAATGAGGAAGCGTTATCGGCACCTGTTCCCCGACCAACAGCAAAAGGCCATCGACTCAGTATTTGGTGGGAATGGGAAGTAGGCCGTGGGCCTTGATGCGTTCCAGTTCCTCGTGCGAGATTTCCCACTCCTCAGAAGCTCCCCGGCCACACTCCCTCTTGATCGCGTTGATTCGCCTTAGTCGGCACCACTCCCGCACGGTGTAGGGCTTCTTGCCAAGGATTTGGGCCACCTCGATAGGTGAGTAAGACTCCTTGACGGTACGGCCTTCGACAAACCGGTGGAGTACGCTTTCGATGCGATCCAGGCGTTCGAGGACCAAGTCGAGGATGGTTGATTCCATAGTTGGATCTCGGGGAGTGCCGTCAAATGGCTGTTGGGCCACGTGCTTCAAGAGCCGCTCATCCATTGTTCGGCTCGACAGCTTCTGGTTAGCAGGAGGGCTGTGCATCATGTGGTGTATTGTCGTGATCGGCCAATTTGCACGGTTCTGGGTCTTTCCAGTATGGGGTCACTCTCGATGGCGGAGGCCGATGGCGTGCGAATAACCACTCGGCCTCACGGCAAAACAAACGGTCACGTTACGGGACGCAGGGGACTGCGGCCGGTTGGAGCTGACAACACGGCGCGTTCGGCGTTGGTGACTGTCAGGTCAAAGTAGGGGCGGCCATCGGATTCGAACTTGCTGGAGTCCGACACAAGGGACCAAATGTCTTCTCTAGACAAGCCGAGCCGAAGCAAGTCGCAGACGATGGCGAAGTCGCGCCGACTCCGATCGCGACAGGGGCGGTCGAGTCGGCTGATCAGCGCTGCAGCCTCGGCGTGGACCGTCGCGGCGTCGATGTCTGGATGTGAACGCGGTCGGGCCGAAGCCAGGGGGAGTTCACCTTCGTCTTTCGGCATCCAGCAGGCAAAAGCGTCCAACGGGTATCGCACGTCGGGATGGCAGAAGCACAGGCTGCATGGCAGCGGCGGTCGGCCGTTGCGGGCGTCTTTGTAGTTGATGGTCCCAGGCGGACGGAGTATGCGGGACAGGTTCTGGACATGGTCACCGCCGAAGCTGCGGTAGAAGTTCTGCAGCATGGCCACAAACTCCGACCGCTCTGCTTGGGACGTCAGGTCTTGTTGCAGGAGCCAATAACCGTGGACCCCCGAACCGCTGCTGACAACAATCGACGGACGCGGGATTCCAGCCTCGCTCCAACGCTTGTGAGCCTCGTCGGCGCTGACTCGGTCGATGTCACACCAGACGCAACGGATCGTCTGGATGCTGTGATCGTCGGCGTCGCCGCGATTCCCATATCGGCGGCCATTGAGAATTGAGCCACTTTGGTCACCAGAATGGGCCAGTTCG
>CAZAQY010000341.1:0-7825 GCA_964486845.1 uncultured Pirellulaceae bacterium | reverse complement strand
ATGTTCGGCGGCGATACGGAGCGCTTCGACGCGCAATCGCCCCTGAGGCTCGCCGTGGGCGCGGGCGGCAAGGTTCCGCTGCGCATCGTCGTGGGGACCAAGGATCCGCACTTGGAGTCAAACCGGCAGATGAAAGCCATGCTTGAGCGGCTCAAGATCGGTCTGGAATACGAGGAGATCGAGGGCGTGGCGCACCGCCCGCCGCTGGTCTTCGAGGCCCAGGGGCTGAAGGCGTTTCAGTTCCACGCCCGCCATTTCCGGCCCTGAAGCCCGCCGCACCGCCAACAAAGCAACACCAACATGAAGAGGAACACCAGCATGAAGCGTTCAACAAACTTGACACGTCCAAGAGACATGAACCGCCCTCCCATCCGCTCCGCTCCGTGCGCTCTCTCCAGGATCCTCACCGCCCTCTGCGCCTCAGCGCGTTGCGAGGGCAAAGAGCCGGGCATCGCCGTGGCGCTCGGATTGCGGCGACGGACCGGCAGGCGGCTGGTCCCGGTGGCATTTTCCGTGTTGAGCATGGCGGCCACCGCCAGTATGGCGGCAGAGCGTGAGGGGCGACCGCGGCTGGCCGCCGCGCAGTCGGCGGCCGCCGCCCACTTAACGCCGCGCGCGGTGGCGGAACGCCTCGCCGCCGAGTTTGTTCGCCGTGATCGGATTCCGGCTGATTACACGAACGACCTGACCTTGGAGGCCCTGCTGCTGTTGGACGACGTCACCGGCGAGCGAAAATACTGGGCATTTGTCCAAAAGATACTGAATGAGCGGGGCCTGTCGTGGGAACGGTTTCCGGCCTACCAATCACAGCCGTTCAATTGCATTACCTTCGCACTGCTGGAACGGACCAGAGACCCGCGCTACTTTGGTCCGTTCGTGGCGGAGATGAACAAGTATCGTCACGGAGTGCCGCGGGCGTTTGACGGCGCGGTGTCACATTACGGAGATCCTCACATGGGCCGAATCCTCATCGACCAATTGCAGGACTATTCCGCACGGATGGCGCGGGCCGGTTGGCTGAGCGGCGACAGCAGCTATTTCGACGAAGCCGTCGCGCAATATGGTTTGTTTCGGACGGCGTTGCGGGACCCAAAGACCGGGCTGTGGGCTCATGGGCGAGGTTGGTTTGACAACCCCCGATATGTCACCGCCATTGCCTGGGGCCGCGGCCAGGGTTGGCTGCTCCGCGGTTTCGTTGAGACGCTCGCTTACCTACCAGCGGATTCGGATTGGCATCGGCAGATGCAAGAGTGGCTGCGGGAGTTGGCGGAAGCGCTGCTGACATTCCAGCAGGCCGACGGCATGTGGCGCCAAGTGGTCGATCGTCCCGACAGTTTTCCGGAAACAAGCGCGACTGCCTTGTGCGTGCACTATTTCGCCCGCGCAATTCGCCAAGGCGATCTGCCCGAGCAACCGTACCGGCAAGCGGCCGTGTGCGCCTACGAAGCCCTGCTGGCGAACTCCATCAGCGCGGATGGCAAGGTCTACCTGACGTGCATGGGGACTGGGCCGCAGCGATCACTCGAGGACTATCTGCGACGCGAGTCGCCAATCAATGATCAGCACGGTATCGCGACCTGCCTGTTGGCTTGTAGCGGGCGGATGCTACTTGATGGGAAAGCCCGTATCATCGAACCACTACCGCAACAAGCCGCCCAGAACAGCCCGGGAGGCCCGACTCGATAAGATCATCCGAATCCAAGACGGCCACAACATCAACGAAACGTCCGTCGACACCCAGGGAAAGATGAGGAGAATCCCATGAGAATGGTTTTGACCGTTGCGATCTGCTTCGCCATTCAAGTTGAGCCGCTTGACGGCTTTCTGAGAGGAGGCGTTCTTCGCGGCGCCGAAAGCGAGACGCAATCGGCCCCCGTGGCGGACGCCGCCACGCTCCACAGACTGAAGAGTCTCGCGGAACCCCGCCCCGATGTAGAATCCCTCGACTGGTTCCCCTTTCCCATTCCGATTTTCAGCGACGCCGCGCCGGCCTTCGATCTGTCGGCGCTCAACGAGAAGCCGGCTGGCGCTTCGGGATGGCTGCGCCCCTCCGGCGAACACTTCGTCGATGGAAAGGGCCGCCCCGTCCGGCTCCTCGGCTTCAACATCGCCATGGCGTCGGCTTTCCCAGACGCCGACGCGGCGCCGAAAATCGCGCGTCGCTTGGCGCAGCTCGGCGTGAACGCCGTGCGTCTGTCCTTCCTGGACTTTCATTATCCCACTTCGGCTCCCGGTCGATCGCTCATTCCCCCGTCCAACGATTTGAAGAAGGACGGATTGAACGCCGAATCCCTGGAACGGCTCGACCGCTTCATCGCCGCCCTGCGCCAGGAGGGAATCTACGTCCATCTGGTCCTGCACACGGCACGGGAGTATCCGGGCTACGGCGACACCCTGCCGCACTTGCACAAGGGGGTGGACCAGTTCATGCCGGACATGATCGACGGCCTCAAGCAATACGCCCGCCTGCTGCTGCTGCACGAGAACCCGCACACCGGCCTGCGCTACTGCGACGATCCCGCCGTGGCCGTGCTGGAGATCGTCAACGAGGACTCCCTCGTGAAGAGCCATCCCATGTGGCTCGCCGACTCCCCCGAGAGGGTGCGGGAGACGCTGCGCGCCAAGTTCCTCTCGTGGCTGGGGCGCGCCTACACCGACGATGAGGCGCTGCTGGCTGCCTGGGGCCGGGACACCGGCTTCACCGGTCCGGAGATGCTGGAGAAACTTCCTCTGTCGGCGTGGATCGCGGAGCCTCATGCGGGATCGCAGCATTCCATCGCACCCCTCTCCGACGGGAAGGGCGTGCGTTGGACGGCCGTCAAACCCGGAGCGGTGGCTTGGGCGATTTTGTTACGTTCCAGCCAGCTTCCGTTGGAAACGGGGAAACGGTATCGAGTCAGCTTCGAGGCGAGGTCGCCCGACGGACTCACCCTGCATCTCGAGGCGAGCCAGGGCGAAGGGGCGGACTACCGCAACCTGGGCTTGGCCGAATCCTGCCGGCTCGACTCCGACTGGCGGGCCTTCTCGTTTGAAGTGTCTCCATCCGGCACGGGCTCCGAAGGCCGCCGCCGCCTCCTCTTCTCCCTCTTCAACCATACCGGCACGGTGGAGATCCGATCGATCAGCCTCCGGCCGGTCTCCACTGGTTTCCTCAAGCCGGACCAGACTTTGGCGCAGGGCACCATCCCCCTGCCCGGCGAGGGCGCCCCGATGCCGGTGCACCGCGACTTTCTCAAGTTCCTCGCGCAAGTCGAGCTGGACTTCGTCCGGGAGATCAAGACCTTCCTCCGCGAGGAACTCGGATGCCGCCAGATGATCGTGGGCAGCCAGGTGATGTTCGGCGGGATTCTGGGCGCCCGCCGCGAGGCACTCGCCAGCGACTTTGCCGACACCCACGGCTACTGGCAGCACCCTCGCTGGGACGAAGGGCGCCGCTGGGACCCGGTTCGCTGGAGCATCGGCAACAGCAGCCAGATTCGTGGAGGCGGCGCCAGCGCGCTCGCCGACATCGCCCTGGAGCGCGTCGTCGGCAAGCCCTTCTCCGTGAGCGAGCACGACCTCCCGGCGCCCAGCGACTACACCACCGAGATGTGGCCTCTCTACGCGGCCATGGCATGCTTCCAGGATTGGAGCGCCATCTTCCAACACACCTTGGCGCACACCCGGGAAGACTACGAGTCCCGAAAGATGGGACGCTATTTCAACGCATCCGGGCATCCCGTGAAGCTCGGCTTCCTGCCCTTCGCCGCCGCGGTCTTCCGAATGGGCTTGGTGGAGAAAGCTCATTCCACCGCTGTATTGCACGTGGCCGAAGCCGACCTCTACGGTGGCGACAGCGGCCGGATGTACAATGGCTGCCGCCATTTCTGGCGGAACTTCCCGCAGGCGCAGGCCACCGACCGCGGCGCCCTCGCGTTGAGCCGCCGCACCGGAATCGACTTTTCCGGCAGTGACAAAACCCGCCTCGAGCTGCAGGGCGACGGGGCGGCGCCTTGGACGTGGGACGCGGAGCGCGGCATCTTCCTCCTCAACGCGCCGGCGGCTCGCGTGTGGTGCGGGGAGATCGGAGGGCAAGAACTGACTGCGGGGGACGCCCGCTGCCGCGTCGGCGAGCTGCCCGGTCCGGCCCCGCACGGCACCGTCGCCGTGGTCGCCCTCGACGGCAAGCCGCTGGCGCAGTCCCGCCGCGTCCTCGTCACGGCGGCCCGCCGCGCCGCCAATCCCGGCATGAAGTGGAACGAGAGCCGCACTTCCGTCGGCGACGACTGGGGCTCCGCCCCCGCCGGCGTGGTCGGGTTGCGCGCCTCCCTCACCCTGCCCGGCAGTCCGTGGACAGTCACGGCGCTCGATCCCTCCGGCGCGAACCGATCCCCGTCCAAGCAACCCGGCGGCCCCCTCGAGTTGAGCCCGAAGGACGCCACCCTCTGGTTCCTCTTGGAGCGCTGAGAGCTCCCCTCTCCGTCTGACTAAGATATCAAATCCAAGACAATAAGGAAGAATCCCATGAGAACGTTATTGATCGTCGCGATCTGCTTTGTCCTTCAATTTGATTTCCTTGACGGCTTTCTGGGAGGAAGCGTCCTCCACGGCGCCGAAAGCGAGGCGAAACCGGCCCGCGTCGCGGCCGTCTCCACGCTCCACGGACTGGTCGGTTATTGGCCGTTTGACGAGGGCCAAGGCGATTCGGCCGCGAATCTCATGGGACGGAATGGCGACCTGTTCGGGGCCGGGCCGATCGGCGGCGCGAAGATCGCGGACGCGGCCTGGACCGAAGGCAAGTTCGGCGGCGCGGTGCGCTTCGAGGGCAAAGGCCCGGGCATCGCCGTGGCGCCGATGGCCGCGCTCGACTGCGAGCACGAGGTCAGCGTGGCGGCGTGGATCAAGCTGGCCGGGACAGCCGCCGAGGGGATGATCTGGAACTGCGAGCGCGGCTACCGTCTGGCGCTGCTATCGGGAAGCACCCGTCTCCGCTTCATGATGGGGCTCGATGGCAAGTGGGCGATCGGAGCCTGGCTGGCCGGCCGGCAGGCGCTGGAGCGGGATCGATGGTATCACGTGGCCGGCGTGTATGACGGCAAAGAGCGGCGAATCTACATCGACGGAGAACTCGACGCCCGCGAGGCGGTGACCGGAACGATTGCTCGCGGCGGCGCGATCAACATCGGGAAGGATTTTGCCGGGACGATCGACGAAATGAGAGTGTGGAATCGAGCGATCTCCGAAGCCGAGGTCGAACAGGCCATGCGGGAGGATCTAGGGAAAGTTCAGGCCCAACTCCGGCCGGAACACGCCCTCTGCTTTTATCCAGTCCGATGTGTGGCCATGCAGGGAAAGTCCGAGTCGGTGGAGGTGGCCGTGTTCAACAGCGGCCGCGAGCCGTTCCGCGACGGCGCGACGTTGGCGATCCTGTCCCCGGACGGGTCTCGGCTCGCCGAAGAGACGCTGGCCTTGTCGATCCCCGGCCGGGATAAGATGCAAGCCAAGATGACGCTCCGCGCGGAACAGGCCGGACGGCACACCCTGGCCATTCGGCTCCGCGACCGGGAACTGTTCCACACCCCCTTGTATGTGCTGGCTCCGCGCCCGAAACCGGCCGTGGGCGAACTGAAGCTCCACCAGGTAGCATCTGTGGACCTCACGCAGCCGCTGGGGCCGGACATCCTCTGCGACGGCGGCGGAAGCCGGGTCGTCGATTCGCCCCTGGGTCGCTATCGCGAGGCGGGTGCGGAGCGATTCTCCCGTTTCGTGGTGCGCACGACCTTGCGGAAGACAGGCCTGCATCTGCTGCGCATCACCTATCCCGACGACAAGATGCGCACCTGCGAAGTCACCGCGTCCTCGCCCGTCCAAGGCGACTTCTACAACGCCCAGACCGGTTACTTCACGGGCGGGTCTTATCCGCTCTCCGGACGATTCCAAACGCTGGACTGCCTGGTGTGGGCGCGCAGCGCGGACCAATGGGTGCGATTCTGCACCTGGGCGCAGGATTGTCCGGCGGCGGCCTCCCGCGTGGAGGTCTTCGAGGTGGAAGGCGGCCTTCCCGCCAGCCCCGCCAGCACCGGGCCGAGCTTGCGACAGATCGGCCTGTATTGGGAAGACGCCTACCCGCTGCCTTTTTGCTTCGGGGGCGGCGGCGGGGGGTTCGAGGATTTTGATCGCGTCGCCAGTCACCTTTGCGACTACATGGACTACTCGGGGCAGAACGTGCTGTTCCATCCGGCGGTCTGGTACAACGGCCCGATCTACAACTCGCTCGTGGAGCCTCGGGGCCGGGGCCAGGGCGCCAATGGCGGCGGCGGCTGCCCGCGCGACGCGTGGTTGGACATTCTCTTGAAACGGTTCGAGGAGCGGGGCCTCAAATTCAACGCCACGCTCAATGTCCACACCCTGCCGTCGCTGCTGGCGTCGGCGAATACCGACATCGAAAGGATCAAGGCCGGTGCGCCGACCTTCAACACCGTGACCAAGGACAACCAGGTCTTGAGCGAGACCTGGCACCACAAGCCGCCGGCCTTCAACGCCGCCCATCCGCGCGTCCAGCGGCAAGTCCTGGCGCTGGTGGAGGAACTCGCGCGGCGCTACGGCCAGTCACCGGCGTTTGCCGGTGTCACGTTCCACCTGACCAATTGCCAACTCCACCAACTCGGCGGGCTGGACACCAGTTACGACGATTGGACCCTTGCCGAGTTCGAAAAGGGAACGGCGACAAAACTGCCCGTTTCCGCAAGCGATCCCGAGCGGTTCCGGAAACGGCACGAGTGGCTGATGGCCAATGCCAAGGACCGGTGGATCGCGTGGCGCTGCGAGCAGATCGCGGACTACTATGGCGAGGCGGCCCGCGTTTTGCGGAGCGGCAACCCCCATCTCCAACTGGTGCTGTCGGTCTGGACCCCGGCCTTGGTCCGGCCCGAGCCGCGCGGGCGCTGGGAGCGCGGCGAGCGGTTGGTGCAACTGACGCGGGAAACGGGCGTCGATCCGGCGCTCCTCGGCCGGCATCCCGGCGTGGTGATCCAGAAGTTCATGGGTCCCGCGGACTACCGGTGGCGGTTAAGCTGGGCGGGCCTGAAGGATGAAAAAGTCCTGCTCCCCCTCCGCGCCGCGGACTTCGACGAAGATCAACTGAGCGACTACCGCACGACGGACCTGGTTGGCGTCCATTTCCACGACCGCTATTTCGAGAGCCAGAGCAGCGCGGTCAAAGGACCTCTCGGCGGGGGCTGGCAGGCGTTGAAAAGCGACTGGTATCACGAACCGGGCTGGCTCGCCTCGATGGTCGTGCCGGGACACGACCATTTCCTGGAGTATTACGCCCACGCCGTGGCGGCCCTGGACGCGGCCTTGATCACCAACGGTGGCTGGACGGTGGGCACGGTCGGCCACGAGCGGCGGGTCGAGCAGTTCGCGCGCGTGTTTCGCCTGCTGCCGACCGGGAAGTGGGAGAACGTGGCCGGCCTCGGCAACCAAGTCGTCGGCAGGACGTTGCAGGTGGAGGGGAAACGATACTTGTATCTGGTGAACCGCTCCGCGACGCCGGCGCCGGCAAAGCTCAATGCGTCCCTTGTGGGCGGCGCCTGGAAGCCGCTTGGCGACTCGCCGCCGCTGCCCGTCAGCGGACAGACCGCCGTGGTCACCCTCGCCGCCTACCAGCTTGCCGCGTGGAAAAGTGCTGATTGAGCGACACGGTTGCCGAGGCGCGAGATCGATTCGGGAACCGTATCTGTACCCGATTGCCGTGAACTTTGTGCCGGCGCATTGCGATCGATTATAACACGTAAATCAGACACCCAGAGATATATCAGCATCGAATCCGACGTGTACGGTGACG
>CAZAQY010000340.1:0-7862 GCA_964486845.1 uncultured Pirellulaceae bacterium | reverse complement strand
TAGTTCACTCAGCCACCGCGGCCAAAACGGCTGAATTCTGTTGGCCACTGACATCTGTCGTGCTTCGGCGAGGCGGGCGGGTTACTTATGCGTATGACTACCTCGAGACGAGTGTCACCAACCCGAATGGAGATACGACGTCTATTCGTTTCAATTCCTCTGGGAATCCAGTTGCGGCGACCGATCCGCTCGGCAACCGGACGACGTTAGTTTGGGAGGACATCCGAATCGTCGGCCGAGAATATGCCAATGGCGCGCGTGACACGTACACCTACGAGTTGGGCGCCAAGGGGATCAAGCGGCTATTAACCAAGGAGAAGCCGGCCTCGGGCCGGACTACGTACCTGTACGATGATGACAATCATTTGGTCGCCAAGATCCTTCCGACCGGGTTACGAACGACGCTTGTTTGGAACGAGACGGGCCAGCGAACGGTTGAGGTTCGGCAGTCAGGAGTTCGCACGACGTACACCTACGCGGCGAACGGTCGCATGGAATCGGTCGTGGGGCCGGGTGGTGTTGAGAAGCAATGGTTCTATGACGCCGAAGGGCGACGGATCGCGCAGGTTGACGCGAACGGAAACCGAATGACATTCGCGTACAACGACGCTGGTCAGCGAATCCAGACCATTAACCCATTGGGCGATGTGACTACCCTAATGCGCGACAGCGTTAACCGGGTGGTCTACGCGGAAAACTGGCTCGGAGCTCGTACCACCTACACTTACGATCTGAACGGTCGTGTCGTCGAAACCATGGCGCCTGACGGCAGCCGAACGACAAAAGTCTTCGATGCGGATCGGCTGGCCGCGATCATCGATCCGCTGGGAAATCGAACAAGCTATGGGTACGATTCGCGGGGTAACCGTGTTTGGGTTGAAGATCCACTCGGTTGGGTAGTGACGTCCGTATTTGATTCGACAAACCGTCTCGTAGCAAACGTCGATCCGCTTGGGAATCGGACCTCGTTTATCTACGACGCGGTCGGAAATCGTATTGGCGCTATCGATGCGCTCGGCAACGTCTATACCACGATGTACGAGGCGGACAATCGCGTCGTCGCATCGGTGAATCCGCTAGGAGCCAGAACGACGCTCGTTTACGATTCTCTTGGGCGCGTGATTGCACAAGTCGATCCGCTTGGGGCGCGGTTCACTCGGATCTACGACAGTCTTGATCGACTAGGAGCTAGGGTTCTGCCCACCGGGGCGCGGTACACGACCATTTACGACGGGGCCGACCTGCCCGTCGCGAGGATCAATCCCTCGGGCACCCGGACAACTACCGTGTATGATTTCCGGGGACGCCCGGAGGCGACGATAAATCCGTTGGGCTATCGCGTCACAACCGTCTACGACGGGATGGGTCGAACCGTAGCCGCGGTCGATCCACTGGGTTATCGAACGACTACGGTTTACCATGCGGGTCGGGCAATCGCCATAGTGAATCCGCTCGGCGAACGCACGACATCCGTCTACGATGCCAAAGGCCGTGCCATTGCCCAGGTCAATCCTGCGGGCGAACGCACGACATCCGTCTACGATGCAGCCGATCGGATCATTGCAGTCCTGAACCCACTCGGTAGCTATGCTACGACAGTCTTCGATGCCGCTGGACGGTCGATTGCCCATGTCAATCCCATGGGGGAACGTACGACGTCCGTTTTCGATGCGGCAGGCAGAGAGATCGCGAACCTCGACGCAATTGGCAACCGAGCCACCGTAAGCTACGACGCGACCGGCGCTCGCGTGGAGCGGACGAATGCGCTCGGTGCGATCACGACAACCGTTTACGATGCGAACGGTCGGGCTATCTGCACGATTGACCCGCTCGGCAACCGCACTACCAGCCTTTACGATATGTTCGGGCGGGAGATAGCGACGGTGAATCCGCTTGGCGAGCGTACAACCAAGGTCTATGACGCGGACGGGCGTCAGATTGCCACAGTGGATGCTATCGGTATCCGCGTGACGACGATCTACGACCCTGCTGGTCAAGCCATCGCACAAGTCCTTCCGGAGGGGCAGCGCGCGACCACCGTCTATGACGCTGCCGGCAGCGCGGTGGCCGCAATCGACGCTCTCGGCAATAGGGCAACGATGGTATTTGACGCCGCGCGTAAGCGTACCGCCATTGTTGATCCGCTCAATCACCGCCAAACCGAAGTATATGATGCCGCTGGACGTTCCGTCGCGTCGATCAATCCCCTTGGTGAACGGTGGACAAGAAGTTTCGATCCTGCCGGTCGCATCCGTTCCGTCGTCAATCCACTTGGGGAAACGACGACGTTTTCCTACGACGGCGCTGGCCAGCGAACGGCAATCGTCAACCCACTCGGCGAAACAAACACCATGGTCTACGATGCCGCTGGACGATGAATGGCGATCGTCGATGCACTCGGCGCGAGGACGACTTTGGCTTATGACGCGGCTGGTCGCGAACTCGCGCTCACTGATCCGCGAGGCGGCATTTGGACCGTAGTTCTCGACGCGATCGGTCAGAGAGTTGCATCTGTCGCCCCGCTCGGTCAGCGGTCGACGTTTGTTTTTGATCCGGCAGGACGGCAAATTGCCCGACAGAGTGCTGTCGGTGCTGCGTTCACTACCGTCTACGACGCAGCCGGCCAGCAGCTTGCACTGGTAGATCCATTTGGGAACAGAAGCAGTGTCGTGTACGATGCGGCCGGTCGAGTTGCCGCGGTCATCGACCCTAACGGGCGCCACGCCACGATCGCCTACGACGTCAACGGCAAGGCTGCGGCCACTGTTGATCCGTTAGGCCACCGAACGACGATCGTTTATGGCGCCCGCGGTGTGGCACTCGCCGCAGTCGACGCTCGGGGCAATCGCAATTCGTTTGTCTATGACGCGGCTGGTCAATTGACTGCAGTGGTAGATCCCCTCGGTAACCGTTGTTCTTACGCGTACGACGCAGCCGGCCGAATCGAGGTGACTTTGACTGCCCGCGGCAATCGAATCACAACGACTTACGATGGGGCTGGGCGATTGACTTCCAAGGTACGTTCCGATGGGACGCGTGTAACCTACGCGTACGACCCCGTCGGCCGGCAGATCCTTGTTCAGGATGGCCACGGGCGGTTCCCCTCAATATACGACGCGGCGGGCCGTCTGCAGTCGAGCACGAATGCGGATGGAAAAACAGTCACCTATGAATATGACGCTGTGGGGCGCGTTGCCCAGATGCTCGACCCAGATGGTGGTCGCACGACCTACGTCTACGACGCGGCGCTGCGACTTGTTAATCTAATCTCTCCGCAGGGCGAGCGCACGACCTTCGCGTATGATGCGGCGGGACGAGTGACTCGTCGGCAGCTCGCGAACGGGACTCGATCGTCGCTCACCTACGATCTGGCGGACAACATGGCGGAGCTGACCCACTTGAAGTCGGATGATACGGTGCTGTCGCACTTCGCATACACTTACGACCGTGCGGGGACGCGCATAATGGTCCGAGAAGGTACTGATTCTTGCGTCACGTGGACGTATGATGACAGACCCGCGCTGATCAACGAGAGACGCTCCGGCCTGAATCCATATAATGTGACTTATACCTATGATGCGACAGGTAACCGCGTCCACGTCGACGCCGACGGAGTGCGGCGGACCTTCACCTACGACCCAGCGAATCAGTTGATAACCTCCGAGGACACAGTGGGTACCACGACGTTTTCCTATGATGCCGACGGCAACCCGACTGCGGTTCGTTCGCCTGATGGGAATGTCACGACGTACACCTGGGACCTGGATAACATGAATACATCCATCGAGCAGCCGTCCGGGGAGCTAACGACGTTCACTTATGCTGCGATGGGCATGAGGACTTCTAAGGAAGACTCCTCCGGGATCACGAAGTACGTCTGGAATCGCGAGATCTATCTTGCCGAACACGGCTCGGACGGGATGACTCACGTTAGCTATGTGTTCACGCCTGAAGGCTTCGGGGAGTTGATTTCTGCACACCGAATTGGCGAAAAGTTGTATTACCATGCGGATGCCGTGGGCTCGATATCGCAAGTAACTCGTGGTGATCAGGTTGTTGCTGCCTCATATGTGTATAATGCTTTTGGCGAGGCTGTCTCGTCCAATGGTATCGAGAGTAATCCGTTCCAATTCGTCGGCGAGCAGGGATATTACTCTGATGCCGGCTTGCCGAATATCTACGTTCGCGCACGTTACTATGACCTAAGCCGAGCTCGTTTCACGAGTCGCGATCCGAAAGGATTGGCCGCGGGAATGAACCTCTACAGCTATCCGCTCTTGCCACTCAACATTACGGATCCATCAGGTGCGGAGGCCCTCCCACTATGCAAGCCACCACAAGATCTGATTACCTCCCAGCCTAATTCGACTACGAATCTGGAGAGAGCACAGCTCCGAGTACATGATCCGGTGATCAACGCCCCGGTGAAGTTTGAACAGACGTTTCGACTGACATTGGAACCGCAATTGAGATACATGGTGGAAAAGTGCCATGAGGCTGCAATGTGCGAACGGCATCCAGACAAGTGGAAAGAATGTAAGTATTGGTTCCCGGTATATGAGTGGGGGTGCGATGTCAAGGTGGACGATATAAAGACACCGTTAATGGGGCCGGCCGTCCAAACGATTCTAAGGTCACTTGGACTTGAGCCTGGCAAGCTGTTCTACAAATTCGATAAGAAGATATAGGAAAAACAGCAGCCCACGGCACACCTGATTAGTCCCATGCCAGCGGAATGTTGTACAGGACATTATTACTGCCTCGCAGCGGACATCGTGGTGGCAGTCGGCCGAGCATCCAATGAGACACTGAACCCCCAGCTGAGCGACCTGTTATCGAAGATACTTGACAAAGCAGTGAGCGGCGGGGGGACGATTTTGGATATCATCAAACAGCTTTTGCCGGTGCTTCCACTAGGAGCACTCAAGACGTATGGTGGTGCTGGAACTTTCACGATTAAAGCGACTGTTTGTGCAAACAACGAAAAAACTCTCTCTTTTAAGGTCTACGGCGGGTGGACTTCGTGGGCACCCGGCGCGAAAATTCCGCCTGGTCCTGAATATACTGATGGTGGCATAGAGGTGATTCCCCAACGGTATTAGGTTGTCGTTCTTCCGCTCGAACCGTCTTGGAAGACGTCCGTGGAGGCAGCCATGCGAGTGTGCGCGGTATGCGGTATTTGCGGAAGCTCTAAGCTGCGATTCATGATCGTGCAAGTTCGACGTCGTCAAGAAGTTTCCCAGGCTAATACCGCTCAGTCTACACGCTTCTCTGATCGGGATGGGACCGTCGGACGTGAATGAACTTCGTGCGCGACACTCGAGCCTGCATCGAAGGCTGAGATGAGGGAGCGCGAGCGATTGACCGTCCTCAAGGGAGCGGTGGCTTGAAATGGAGGTTAGAGTGGCTGTCAGGCTTCGAGGTGACGAGTTCTTGCGGCCGAGCGCGATGCTGACCTTGGCTTTGGTGGCATCTTTCGGGCTCTCTGCTGCGCCGGACAGACCTATCGCCGCAGAGGAAGATCGGAATTGCGGCGCAGGTTCGTTGCGGGAGTTACGGGAGGGGTGCGCCGAGAGTTATGGACCCGACGCTCGGAGTCAAGATCCGGGCGGAGGTGCCGCATCCAACGGTTCAGACGGGGCTCCACGGCTTGAGTTTGATGTGGATAATCTTGGGGCGGTCGATGTTGCGATGGCTGGCTTGGTGCTCTTCGGTGCACACTGGGATCCAATGATCGTCCCTTCGCTGTTGCCTCTGAATGACGAGGACTTCGTTCCATTGCGGTTTGAGTCTCAGGGATCTCGCCAGCGGGCACTGGATTGCAATCAAACTGCCATCGTGAAGTTAGCCGAGTTCGGTGCGCACGTCGAGCAAAAGTTTAGTCAAGGTAGGACAGCTTTGGCGACGACGGTCAACTTACAGTGGCCGATGGACAAGTCATTTCGATTCTCAGACTCGCCGATTGGCGACATCCTGCATATTCGTCGTCTAATCGTAACCGGGGTCGAAGTCAATGACGCCGATGCGGCCGTAATTGGCAAGATGCAAGAACTGCAGTTGCTCTCTCTCAGCAGCCGGCACTTGACGGACGCGGGCCTAGCCCAATTACAGAAGCTCAACCAGCTGCGGCGCCTGGATCTCACTGCAGCAAAGGTCTCTGCCAAAGGCGTTCTCGACCTCGTCGACAAGCTCCCAAACCTGAAGGACCTCGGTCTCCATGCATCTCTGATTGGAATGCGACCGTCGGACGTGAAGGAACTCCGTTCGCGACACCCCGGGCTGCGTCTCAGGCTGCGATGAGCACCATGGGCCGCCGTGGCGTGCTGTCACGTTTGGAAACGAGTACTCATGAAAGGATGGATCGCCCATGCGATTTGCTATCTTGCCACTCGCCGTGCTGCTGACGGTTGGTGTCGCGCCCGCCGGATATCCCTCAGGCGAACGTTTGGCGAACGCAGCGGACACTGGCTCCAGTTCTGAGCTGCAAGAGGAGCGACATGATGGTCACACCAAGGAACATCTGACCGATTTGCTCGAACGGCACCGGGTCTTCCCGGGATTGGGCGCCGATCAGGGATTCCTAGAGCGGTTGCTCAAACAGAAGTGGCACCTGTACGGAGTCTGGCTCCCGGTCTATAAGCCTAGACCAATGCTGGGCGAGCCGCTGGAATTCCCGTACAGCGAAGAGGCTCGACAGGTCAGCAATCAGGCCATGCAGGCATTGCAGCAAGCGGGTGCCGGGGTATTTCGCGTGTTGGCTCGCGAGCCGGATTTGTACGTGCATAGCGTGTGTTTCGGGTCGGATTGGGGTGGAGGGGATGAATGCCTGCTGGAACTGCTCAGACTTCGGAAGATCGTGCTGGTGTGCTTTTACTATACCGAGGTTTCCGACGCCGCAGTAGGCGTGTTGGAGTCGCTCGACACGCTCACCGACCTCGAGTTTCGACACAGCGGAATCACTGACAAGACACTGGCCAGGCTGAGCAAGATCAAGAGCCTGCGCCGGCTGACTCTGGTCGAGGAAAGCATCACGCTGGCCGGAGTGCGCCGGCTACTTCCCGAACTGCCCAAGATCAAGAAAGTCCGCCTCGACGGCAGCCTTATGGCGTTGGACGACAAGCAGACGCAGGCACTTCGCGAGGCTTTTCCACACGTCGAGTTTCAGATCGTTAGCCGTTGTGTTCAATAGACGGCGACCACGCACCCTTCGCCGATCATACTGCGTGCATGCCGATGCCATCAAGATGTGAAAGGGCAGAATCCCAGCTTCGACCTCCCCAAAAGGGAGCATTCGCACAATTGGTTCTATAGGGTGGAGGCCCTGCTGCAGAACGAACCGGGGCTTCAGGCCAAGACGATTTTCGATTGCCTTCAGGAGCAGCACCCCGGGACGTTCGAGACCGGTCAACGCCGGACGTTGGAACGGCGCGTCCAACGTTGGCGGGTGACCAGCGGTCCGGCGCGGGAAGTGATGTTCAGCCAGGTGCATCATGCGGGCGATCTGGCGGCTTCCGACTTCACCGACATGAGTTCCCTGGGGGTCCTCATCGAGCAGTTCTTGCCCGAAGCCTGTGTGTGTGGAGTTGCCGGATTTGGACAATCCGAAGATGTGCTGTTGTGTCCCCGCGACGGAGTCGGGGGGCGGGGATGGTGAGGATAGCGACGAGGACTGCGCCGACTGCGGCGGAGATTGCTGTGGCGACGTGGTGGAAGCCCCCCTATACAAAATCAAGGCGGAATGTGGAGCAGAAAGTGATGATTGCCAGGGACCGTGCGACGATGCCGCTTCGGACGAACAGGAATGCACAGAGATCGAAAACCGGCCTGGGGGCCCTGGTGCTCCTCTGCAACAGGCGGTGAGA
>CAZAQY010000339.1:4733-7867 GCA_964486845.1 uncultured Pirellulaceae bacterium | reverse complement strand
AAGTTGTACTCCAGCCGTCGAGAAAACTCAAAGGGTGCGAGCCTTGGGCCGGAAACAAAAAAGCCCGGCTTTTTCGACAAAGCCGGACTTCTGATGGTCGCAACGTCAAAGTAGCCATCACGCTCCGCGTGATGATCGCAGATTGCCCCGCCGATCCTTACCGCACCGAGGGCACGGGGCCGGCGAGTTGCTGGTATTCGGTCAGCGGGGACGTGTCGCCGGAGCGGATTTGTTCGCATTTCATCCGCAACACGGGCAGTTCCCGCTCGATGTACCGCCGCGCGACCGCCTTCTTGCGATCGCTCTTCTCCGCCTGCCTCAGCAGCAAGTGCCCCATAATCTGGATCAAGGCGGCATCCACGAGTCGCTGGCCCGCCAAGTCCAGGTACGTCGGCGACTGCTGCTTGACAAACTGAATCGCGTCCGCCAGCGACTGCTTGGCGTCGACCAGCTTCTGTTTCAGCTGCGCCAACTGCGGATCGCCGTACTCCTTGGCCTCGTGCTCGACGAGATAACTGTCCAGCACGCCCGAGGCCACGCCCCGGCAGGCGGCCACCACCTGCAGCTGGCTGGTGCCTTCGTAAATCGTCGTGATGCGCGCGTCCCGCAGATAACGTTCCGCCGGATAGTCCCGCATGTAGCCCGATCCGCCCAGCACCTGGATGGTGTTGTGCGTCACCCGCACGCACATCTCGCTGGCGTAGTACTTGCTCAGCGGCGTCAGCATGCCGTTGATCCGCTTCAATTCGCGGGACAGCTTCTTCCGCTGCTTCTGCTCCTCCGCCTCCAGCGGCCGGGTACCCAGTTCCAGCACCCGCAGGTTGTTGTTCTCGCGGTCGCAAATCTTGCTCGTCTCGTACGTCAAGGCCCGCGCGGCCTGCAGGTCGATGTTCATGTCCGTGACCAGTTCCGCCACCGCCGGCAGCTTTTCGATCGGGCCGCCGAACTGGTGCCGCGTGTGGGCGTAGATCCGCGCCAGCCGGTAGGCCGCCTCCGCGATCCCCAGCGACTGGGCCGCAATCCCCACGCGGGCGCCGTTCATCAACGCCAACACGTACGTGATCAGGCCCCGCTGACGCTCGCCGACCAACCGCGCCGGCGTGTTCGTGTACACCAGTTCGCACGTCGGCGAGCCGTGGATGCCCAGCTTCTTTTCCAGGTGCCGGACCTTGACGTGCTCCGAGCGCTCGGAAATAAACAAGCTCAACCCGCGGCCGTCGCCGATGTGAGGCTCGCTGCGGGCCAGCGTCAGCAGGATTTCGCCGCAACCGTTGGTGATAAACCGCTTCACCCCATTCAGCCGCCACACGCCGTTCTCGTCTTGCTCCGCCTTCAGCCGCACCGACTGCAGGTCGCTGCCCGCGTCGGGCTCGGTCAGCACCATGGCCCCGGTCACCTCGCCGCGCGCGAACCGCGGCAGGACCTCGTCCTTGATCTCGTCGCTGGCGAACGCGTTGACCGTCTCTGCGATCCCCTGCAAGCCGAACAAGTTCATCAGCGAACCGTCTGCCCGGCTGACGATCTCCGTGGCCACCGTGTAGATCAAGTTCGGGCAGTTGAGCCCGCCATACTTGTAGGGCAGCGTGAAACCCATCAAGTCGGCTTGCCCCAGCCGCCGCAGGTTCTCCGCGACCTTGGGGTGGTACGTGACGGTGCCGTCCTCGTTCAGCGTGTTGCCCTCGGCATCCACGTCTTCGGCATTGGGCGCAATCGTGTCCCCCGCCACTTGGCCGACGATCTCCAGCACCCGACGGTAGTTGTCCACCGCTTCCTCGACGTCCCGCGGGGCATAGTCCGGACGTGACGCCCTGTCCAGGAAATCGTCCTCCTGGATGCGGGCCAATTCCCGAAGGTCGATGTGATTCAGCAGGAACTGGATATCTTCATTATCGAGAAAAAAGTTCGCCACTATCGTGCTCCTGAAAATCTGGGAGGGAATAAATGGGACGGATGGGAGTTATGAGACTTATGGGCATCGACGCCCCGAAATCATCCCCCAAGCCTCCCCGATCACCGATCACCCTTCTTCCGCCGTCGGCCGTTCGCGCAGGCTCTTGATCATCAGCGGAATCACCTTGTTCAAATCGCCCACAATGCCATAGTGGGCCACCGAGTAAATCGGCGCGTTCAGGTCGCTGTTGATGGCGATGATCTTGGCCGACTCTTCCATTCCCGCCCGGTGCTGCACCGCCCCGCTGATCCCGCAGGCGATGTACAGCGCCGGCCGCACCGTCGTGCCCGTCTGTCCCACTTGGTGGTCCTTGCTGATGAAGCCGCCGTCGACCGCCGCGCGGCTGGCCCCCACGGCCCCGCCGATGGCTCCGGCCAGCTCGTGGATCAGCTTGAAATTCTCCTTGCTGCCCACGCCGCCGCCGCCCGCCACGATCACTCGCGCGCCCTTCAGGTTGACCTTTCGCTCCTCCACGTGACGCTCGATCAGCTTCAGCGGCACATCCGCCGCTTCCAACTTGACGGTCTCGTCGATGATCTCGCCGGTCCGTTTCGAGTCCGGCTCCAGCAGCGGCATCACGCCTTCGCGGACCGTCGCCATCTGCGGCCACATGTCGTAGTTGACGATCGTGGCCACGATGTTGCCGCCGAACGCCGGACGGATCTGCAGCAGCAGGTTCGCGTGCACTTCCTTGGTGCGCGGATCCGTCACGTCCTTGATCTGCAGGTCGGTACAGTCGGCCGTCATGCCGGCTCGCACGGCCGAGGCCACGCGCGGCGCCAAGTCGCGCCCCAGGTGCGTGGCTCCGAACAGCACGATCTGCGGCTCGTGCTTTTGGATCAGTTCGACCAGCACCTTGGCATAGGCGTTCGTCTGGTAGTGGCGGAGCTTCTCGGCGTGTACCGAGTACACCCGGTCCACCCCGTGGGCGATCAGCCGCCGAGACAACGGCCGCACGTCATGGCCCGGCAGCACGGCCGCCACCTTGACCCCCAACTGCTCGCCCAACTGCCGGGCCTTGCCGCACAACTCCAGCGAGACGTCGTTCAACACGCCGTCTTCCTGTTCCGCAAAGACCCACACTTCGCCAGCACGGTTGACTCTGATCATCGTCTGCGATTATCCCTCTCTGTGTGGCACGGCTTACTTGTCAGCCGTGCGTCCTGTGTGGCACGGCTTACTT
>CAZAQY010000339.1:0-4633 GCA_964486845.1 uncultured Pirellulaceae bacterium | reverse complement strand
TGTGTGGCACGGCTTACTTGTTAGCCGTGCGTTCTGTGTGGCACGGCTTACTTGTTAGCCGTGCGGTACAGCGGCTTGCAAGCACCTCGGCACGGCTAACAAGTAAGCCGTGCCACAGCGGTCACATCACCCCAGCGTGCGGTCCACCACCAGTTCCTGGATCAGCTGCCGAATGCCCGCTTCCGTCGGCATCACTTCCTTGTACCCGGACTTGGTCAACACGATCGACTGCACGCGGTACACCTTGGTCGGCGAACCGGACAAACCGCAACGATTCAAGTCCGCGCCGATGCGGTCCAGGTCCCATTGTTCCAGCAGCAGTCCGCGGGACTGCAAGTCCGCCGCCCGGCGAGCCACTTCCGCCTCGCGGTCCGCGTCGCTCGCCTCCGGCAGGGTCTGCTTGACCTCCGCCGCCAACTCCGCTACGACCCGCGCCCGCTTGTACAACATCACCTTGCGAGCCGCCGGAGGACGCGGTTCGTTGGCCGTCCCCATGACCGTGATCAGCACCGGCAAGCGGGCCTCGACGATCTCCCAGCCGTGCCCCACGTTCCGCCGCACCACCACCGTATCGCCGCTCAAACGGACGATCTGCTCCAGATACGTGACCTGCGGCAGGCCCAACTTCTCCGCGCACTGCGGACCCACCTGCGCCGTGTCGCCGTCGATCGCCTGACGTCCGCAGAACACGAAATCGTATCGGCTGAAGACGCGGCCGATCGTCTTCACCGCCTGGGCAAGAATGTAGCTGGTCGCCAGCGTGTCGCTGGCCGCCGCCCGGCGATCCGTCAGCAGAATTGCCCGATCCGCCCCCCGGTACAGACAGTCCCGCAGCACGTCCGCTGCCTTGGGAGGCCCCATTGTCAGCACGGTCACCGTACCCCCGAACCGCTCCCGGATCTCCAGCGCCGTCTCCAACGCGTTCAAATCCTCCGGGTTGAAAATCGCCGGCAACGCCGCCCGATTGACCGTCCCGTCGTCCTTCATCGCCTCGGACGTGATATTCGCCGTATCCGGGACCTGCTTGACACAAACAATACTGTGATAACCCACCGCGACAGGCTCCTATTTGCCTTCGTGCCGGAATTGCAAAACGCGGATTATTAACCGGTCCCGCTGGCAGGGTCAAGACCGCAGGGGCGGGCGTTCGTCGCTAGCAGGTACCCTCGGCCGGCGTCGATGGTCGCGAAAGCGGACATTGACGTCCCACTTTGTGAGCGTTACATTAGGCGGCATTCGTGGAGGCGAGGGCCTGCGCCGAAAGCCTGGATTGACATCCCACTCGGACGCGATACCTTGACCAGCCTGGATGTAACCGTGTCCCTTCGTTCGTTTTACGGGAAGCAAAATGACTACAGAATCACCCATGCCCACAGCGATATTTCCTGATCTGGAAGGCAAAATTGTCCTCGTCACGGGGGCCGGTCGAGGAATTGGCAGAGCGGTCGCGGAGGAGTTCGCCAAGCAGAAAAGCCACCTGATGCTGGTCGATCTCGATCCTCGCGTCGAACAGACGGCGGCCGAGATTGCGTCGGCGTACGGAACCACGGTCAACTTCCGTTTGGCCAACGTGACGGATTCGGCGAGGGTCAAGGAGGTTGTTGACGAAACCGTGGAACCCTATGACAAACAACTGCACGTGCTGGTAAACAACGCAGGGATCACCCGCGACGGCATCGCGATGAGGATGTCGGACGACGACTGGAATGCGGTCATCTCGACCAACTTGACGGGCACTCACAATTTCTGCAAAGCGGCCATCAGGTACTTAAGAAAAGCGAGTGGTGCGGTGGTCAACATCAGCTCCATCAGCGGCCTAATAGGAAATGTGGGCCAAACCAACTACTGCGCCGCCAAGGGGGGGGTGATCGCCTACACCAAGGCATTGGCTGCGGAGTACCCCGGTGTCCGATGCACCGCGATTTGTCCTGGATTCATCAAGACGGACATGACCGCGCGAATGCCTTCAGACGTCTTGAAGTTCGTAGTGGCAAGGACGAAGACTAGGCGGGCTGGCGAACCGTGGGAGGTTGGTCAAGCGGTCGTACGTGCTGCCGCAGCCTACGGAAACAGTTATTGCCCGTGCGCCGTCGTACTCGTCGCCGGGGGCATGGAACTGGGTGGGGGGTAGGAGAATGGGTTTCATGGAAGCCTGGCAGGCAATCGTGGACGATTTTGTCCTTTGCGTCGATCACGAGAAACTGCCACCGCTCAGCAGGTTTCTTTCGGACTACGTCAAGACCGGTTGCGATGTCGCGCCGGCGGATTATCGCCTCGTGCCCTTGACGCCCGACTTGCTCCGATGCCTGATCACCTCCTCCAATTGCCTGACCGATTGCATGTTCGAGCTGCAATCGAAGTACCAGCAGTTCGTTCCGGATGATTGGGGCGGGCACATGGACAAGGGCAGGCGCGATCTCGCCGTCGTCGGGTTCAATATCCTGGAGGGCGTCGTGCTGGAGATCCAGGAACTCAACCCGACCACGGCTCACCTCGACTGGGCGCAGCCTAAACTGGATGCGCTGGAATGGGAGCGTCTGCTGATCCGCGCAGTCGTCGATTTCGGACGGCACTGCCAAGCGAAGCAGATCCGGCTGCAGCCCGCACATCGGCAACCGATCGGCGCAGAATCAGCGGCAGACCCGGTGAAGTCGGCGGGTCTTCGCGAGGAGTTGAGGCAAAGATACGAAAGGATCGCCCGCGAGTCCGGGTTTGACTTTGACCGGTCCCTGGCCTGTTTTGTGTTGGATCTTGCCTGAGCGTTGCTGCGAGAGGCCTGGATTGACTCTCGCAAGAAGCCGGGCTTCCCGGTTCTGGGGGTCACTTGACCCGCGACGTGCGCTGTCCCAAGTAGCTGGAAAGCGTCACGTCCAGCGGCTGATCGGTGCGGACCAGCAGATAGTCCATGCCTTGGCTGCGGCAACCGCGCTGCAGCTGTTGTTGATAGGCGGCGAATTCCCGCAGGTAGGCTTTGCGCAGCGAACGCGGATCGGCTGCCACGTGGGGCATTTGCTCCAAACCCTTGAACAAGGTCGGACTGCGGAACGGAAAGTCGACCTCGGCCCCGTCCAAGACGTGGAACAGAATCACATCTTGGCGGCGATGCCGGAAATGCTTTAATCCGGCCATCAGGGACGTGACGTCGTCGAACAGATCGCTGAGGATGACCACCACGCCCCGCTTGCGGAAGCGTTCGGCCAGTTCGTGAAAGATGGGGCCGGTCGCGGTTTTGGCCCGCACCTCGGCGGACTCCATCACTTGCAGCAACTGCCGCAAATGCGCGGCGCCGCTGGACGGGCTGACATTGGCCCGAATCTCGTCGTCGAACGTGACCAGGCCCACGGCGTCCTGTTGCTGGAGCACCAGCCAGGCCATGGCGGCGGCCACGCACTGGGCGTACTCGAACTTCGACAACGGGCTGTCGGGCCCCTGGTAACGCATGCTTTCGCTGACGTCCAGCACCAAATAGCAGATCAGGTTCGTCTCGTCCTCGTACTGCTTCAGATAGTACTTGTCCGTGCGTCCGAAGACCTTCCAGTCCAGGTAGCGCAAGTCGTCGCCGGGCGCGTACTCGCGGTGCTCGGCAAACTCGATGGAGAAGCCGTGGTAAGGACTGCGGTGCAGGCCGGAGACATAGCCTTCGACGATGTGCCGGGCCCGCAGGGTCAGCCCCTTAAGCCTGGCCAGCGTCTGCGGATCTAAAGACGTCGGAGGCTTGTTCCCGTTGGCGGGTGGCTCGGTCATGCGGCGGATCTTCGATGACTCGCGGAACGAAGTCGATCAGGCGGCGGACGATATCGTCGGTCGACACGCCCTCCGCGTCGGCGTTGAAGTTGGTCTTGATGCGGTGCCGGAGCACCGGCAAGGCGGCGGCACGAATGTCGTCCTGACTGACGTAGTAGCGTCCTTGCAGGATGGCGCGGGCCTTGGCGCCCAACACCAGGTACTGGCTGGCCCGCGGGCCGGCACCCCACATCACGTACTGGCGGACGAACTCCGGCGCGTCCGGCAGTTGGTGCCGCGTGAGGCGGGCCAACTGCAGGCCGTAGCGAGCGATGTGGTCGGCGATGGGTACGCGACGGACGATCCGCATCAACTGCGTGATCTCCGAGGCGTCCAGCGTCGGCGTGACCTTCACGTCCAGATCGGCCGTGGTCCGCTTGACGATTTCCAGCTCTTCGTTTTCGCCGGGATAGTCGACGAAGACGCTGAACATAAAGCGGTCCAACTGGGCCTCGGGCAGCGGGTAGGTGCCTTCCTGTTCGATGGGGTTCTGCGTCGCCAGCACGAAAAACGGTTGCGGCAACTTGTGCCGCTGGCCGCCGACGGTGACCTGATGCTCCTGCATCGCTTCCAGCAAGGCGGCCTGGGTTTTCGGCGGCGTCCGGTTCACCTCGTCCGCCAGCACGATGTTGGCAAACACCGGCCCCGGCAGAAATCGCAACTGGCGGTCGCCCGTGGCCTTGTCCTGTTGGATGACTTCCGTGCCCGTGATATCGGTGGGCATCAAGTCCGGCGTGAACTGGATGCGATTGAACTCCAGCGACAGGGCGTCGGCCACGCTGCGAATCATCAGCGTTTTGGCCAGGCCCGGCACGCCCACCAGCAGGCAATGTCCGCGGGCGGACCACCG
>CAZAQY010000338.1:0-7928 GCA_964486845.1 uncultured Pirellulaceae bacterium | reverse complement strand
CCTGGCCGGCCCCTTGATGCGAGCGTTGGAGTACGAATAGCGCAGGATCGGCGCATTAATGACTGTCGCGATTTCAAAGTAGCCATCACGCTCCGCGTGATGATCGCAAACAACAACTGGACAGTTATTGATTCGCCGATCCCTAGCGTCGTTCGAGAAATGACTGTCCGGCATTCTTGCGGATTATCCCACGAAGTGTGATGGCTAGATTGACGTTGCGAGACTGCAAGGAAATCGTTCTGGGCCTGTTGAACGCGCCGTTGCGCCGGTTGGGCGTGGAACTCGTGCCGTCCTGGCGGCTGTGCTGGTGGATGCATCCGGCGGCATTTGAATTTGCCGGGCGGCAGTTCGACTACTTTTTTCATCCCTACAATTGTGGCTGGCCGCCCTACGTCAGCGAGCGGAGCGTGGAACTGTCGCTGGCGAATGTGTGGCTCGGTGCCTTGGGCTCGTCTGGCGTCGTCGAGATCGGTGCGGTGACGCCCTACTACTGGCCGGGTCGTGTCCGATCCGTAATTGACCCCTATGATCCCCATCCGCTGGTCACGACTCGCGATTCCCTGTTCAACGTGGACCTGTCCGGCCGCAGCGTGCTGTCCATCTCGACGTTTGAACATATCGGGATGGGCGACTACGGGATCGACGAGTCGCCGGAGCAGGTGCGGGAGGCGCTGGATAAACTACTGGCCGAGTCACCCCGGTTCCTGGTCACCGTCCCCGTGGGATACAACAAGATCCTCGATCAATGGCTGGCTACGGCTGACTCCATTCCGAGCGACGTCAGCCTGCGGTACGCGGTGCGGCAGAGCTGGAGTACGTGGACCGGCGCGAAACCGGGGGAGATCAGAAGCGATCTTGGGGACCCCGCACTCCAGCGGCGTTTTCCCGGAACCTGCATCGGCCGGTGGGCCAACTCCTTGGCCGTGCTGGAGCGCGGCGGCATCATCTAGCTCATGAAGATCGGCATTTACCAATCCTACTGGGGCCGCGTGGGGGGCGGGCAGCGGTACATCGGCGTTGTGGCTGATGTATTGGCCCGCGACCACAACGTGGAAATGGTGCATCACGATCCCGACTTCGATCCGGCCCAGGTGCAGGAGCCGATGCAACTGGACCTGTCGCGGGTGGTCTTTCGGTACGTGCCGCGGCAGGAACGCCCTGCGTGGCCGAGCCGCAACCCGTTCCGCCGGCTGGGCGACGAGCGGGAGTGGTGTCGGGAACTGAGCAGCCCCTACGATCTGTTCATTGACAACAGCGATGTCCCACCGTTTTTCTGTCATGCGCCGCGCGGCGTCTTGTTCGTCCATTTCCCAGGGGTGACCTTCGAGGCTTACCACGGCCACACCTCGGAAGAATGGCTGACGCGCTCTCGCTGGAAGCGCTGGCTGAGCGGGATGTATCACCGCCTCGAGTGGCGGCAGCGGTTTGGAAGCTATGACCTGGTCTTCGCGAATTCCGCCTACGGGAAACGCTGGCTGCGTCGGTTGTGGGGCTTGAAAGCGGGCGTCGTCTATCCGCCCTTGCGCGACGGCTTCTGTCCACGCGAGAAGGAGAACGTGATCCTGACGATTGGGGCCTTTCATCACTTTCAGCACAAAAAACAGGGCGTGCTGATCGAGTGCTTCAGGCAGCTGTGTGACGAAGGATTCAGCAGCTGGCGTTACGTGCTGGTCGGCGCCACCGGTGCCAGCGCCGAGGACCAGGCGTACCTCCAGGGCCTGCGCCGCGTGGCCGAGGGTTACCCGATTGACATCCGTCCCGACGTGAGCGGGGCCGAGCTGAAGTCCCTGCTGGAGCGGTCCGCGATGCTCTGGCACAGCATGGGCTACGGGGTCGATCCCGATCAAGAACCGGGACGCTTCGAGCATTTTGGCATGGTGGCCACCGAGGCGATGGCGGCGGGTTGCGTGCCGGTGGTCTTTAACGGCGGCGGGTTGCCCGAGATCGTGACGCACGGCGTGGACGGCCTGTTGTGGTCGACCTTGGACGAACTCCAGCACTCGACGCGACGCCTGGCCGACGATCCGACTTGCCGCGCGAACCTGGCCGCCGCGGCCGTGCGCCGCGCGGAGTATTTTTCGGCGGGACCCTTCGAGGAGCGGCTGCTGGCGGCGCTGGCTGCGGTGCTGAAATGATCGCGGTGCGCTCAAGGCGAAGGGCGGAAGCACCATGAAACTATCGATATACACCAAGATTAAGAACGGCCTTCGATTCGACTATCACATTGCGTACATGCTGCGGCATCACGCTCGGTACGTTGAGGAGATCGTGGTCAATGAAGGAGGCTCCACGGACGGAACCCTGGCGGCCATCCAGAACATTGACCCGAAAATCAAGATCATTCAAAGCAACTGGGATTTCGTGGCGAGGGGTGATCACTGCGCTTCCCCGAAGAATCTCGCTCGGCAGCAGTGTACAGGAGACTGGTGCATCTTAGTGGATGCTGACGAGTTCATTCCAGAGTGGGAATTCGCCAAACTTCGAGCACTCTTGGAACAATCGAAAGATGACATTTTGCCGGTGCGTTTTTTGCATTTCTATGGCAATTACCGGGTGTGCCAGAATCAGAATGGGGCTCGCAGTGTGCCTCCTATATATGGCTACCGGATCCATCGAAACGATCCGGCGATCACCGCCTGGGGCGATGCATCAAACGTTCGTGATGTTCGCTCCAAGTGGCCGCCTCCCCCAGACCACGGTGTCATCGAAGTGCATCATTTCGGTGAAGTGCGACACCCAGCCAGACTCCGCCAAAAGTGGAATATTCAGGCGAAGCGACATGGCAAAGGCATTTCCTGGCTGCGGCTACCGTCGTGGTTGTTTTCCATGTTTCCCCATCGATGGCTAGATCCCGATAGCCTCTCATGCCTGAGCGTTTACGAGGGTGAGATCATGGAAATTGTGCGGAACAATCCAGACGAGTTCGTCAGGGATGGATGGAGGACGTTGAAGTACCTGAATGAAGTCGCACAAAGACGTCAGCTCGAAACGAAGCTCGCCAATCCAGGTCGGTAAGAGCGTGATGTTCAGGAACCCAGGGAAGGTCAACAAGAGCGAAACCACGAAATCGTTGGTGTACTGATGCCTGATCTCATTTACATCTCCAACCGGCTGCCGAAGGGTGAACTCCTTGCGGACCTCCAGACACAGACGGGTCTCGAGTCTGTTCGGCGAGACGGTACGGAGTTCAACGGAACATGGGGCACGTTAGCAACTCTTTCCAACCATTATCACGGCCTCCAATGGTACGAGGATGAGGAGCGGTTGGCCGTCGTGCAGGGCGGCCCGCTTGTGTTCCTATCGGACATTGCGGCTGAGTTGCCAAGGCATAGCGACTGTCGCGGGACTGCGGCCATCGTTCGTGCGTGGAAGGTCACGCGGACTTTGGACTGGACGTCGGATGTCAGCGGACCGTTCGTTGTGTTCCTAGTTGACAAGAGACGGGGGTTGGTCGAGGTCGTAACCGACATGATGGGCCTTCTGCCAGTCTATTATGCCGGTCTGGCCTCGCCGGACAAAGGGGTCGTTGTAGGTACGCACCTCGACTTGGTGGCGGCTGTCGCGGGCCGCTCGGCCCAGTTCGACTGTGCTTCGGTGGCGGAGTTCGTCGAACGTGATGAGGTGACGTACCCGTACACGTTGTTCAAATCGGTTCGACAGCTGCCACCAGCGGCGTGCATTTCGATTGAGCCCGATCTGGGAACGATCAGGGATAATCCGTATTGGGTTCCAAGCGAGGACGATCGTCCGGCCAGCATCCACCAAGCGGCACGCGAGCTGCGGGAGCACCTAGGCAACTACATCGAAAACGCATCAAAAGGTGCGCAACGCGTGGCCGTGTTTTTGAGTGGCGGCGAGGACGCACGCGCGGTATTGTCGATGATCCCGTCTGCCGTGGAAAGGACGTGTTTCACGCTGGTGGATCAGTACAACCTGGAAGCCCAGATTGCGGAGCGGGCTGCGAGGATGTGTGGCGCGCGGTGGCAGTTGTACGAACGGTCGGCCGAGTACTACTGCGAGCAGTTTGAAGATGGATGTCGGCTCGTGGGATCGCAGCACACGCCATCGGAAATGCACGCGCTGGGGCTCTCGCAACGTGAGGATCTGGCCGTGTTCGACGCGGTCTTCACGGGCGACTGGGCGGATACACTGCTTAAGGGGTACTTTATTTCCACAAACAGTCTTTGTGTTGGCGGTCTTCCAGTATGGCGCTCGTCGCTCGCCAAGGGAGGACTGTCGGAGACGATCAGCGGAGTCGTCGAATCGGCGGTGCGGGATGAAATTTTACAACGAAGGGCGGATCACTTATCGAGACTCAAGTCAGTACGTCCGCTATCGGCGGCCGAATGGTATCGCTTCTGGCCCCTGTCGTGTTTTAGCGCGACGGCCTTCTATCAGGCCAATCGGCGATTGTGCCGGGTCCATGAGCCCTTTGCGGACGCTGGGGTCGTGAAGTTGGCGGCCAGGATCCCCCAGGAATGGAAGATCGACCGCAACGTGTATCGCTTGGCGGTGGGGCCGGCAATGGGACGCGTTGGATTGTTGCCACAAGTCGCAGGTTGGGTACCGAGATTTCCCTGGTGGCTCAACGTTCCGGCCGGGCTGATGGTCAAATGTCACCGACGGGGGAAGCGGATGTTGGGCCTGGTTCCGAACATTAATCACGCGGCATGGCCGGAGTGGCACAAGGTCGTGCAAACTGAGGCGTTCCATAGACTACGCAGACAATACGCGCATGCTTTTGAAGCGTTACAGCCGATTTTCACGCGGGACTGTGAGGGGATGTTTGGCACCGACCGGCTCGCACTGAAGCAGTTCTGGTTGTTGCAGGTGCTGAGAAAGGTCAGCGAGACGTTATGAGAGTGATACCATCCGGTAGCACGTTTCCGCACGGCGGGCGTGATCCGCGTTGAATGCGGTCCAAATCTTGTTTGCGGCCCATTCCGGTTCCCAGGGCGGGGCGGAACTGTGTTTGGACACCACCCTCCGGCACCTGGACCGCTCGCGATTCCGGGCCACGGTGGTTTTCGCCTGGGACGGCCCGATGGCCGAATCGGCGCGCCAGCTGGGCTGGCAGGTGGAGGTGATGCGCTGGGCCTGGTGGATATATGCTGACCGAAACCTGTGGTACTGGAAGAACCTGACCGTGGGAGCGGCGGTTCGGATTCGCCGATTGGTCCAACTGATCCGACAGCGTCAGATCGATTTGGTGTACACGAACACGGCGACCATTTTCGAGCCGGCCGTGGCTGCTCGCCTGGCGGGGGTGCCGCATGTCTGGCACGTACACGAGGTGCTGGAACGTGGAAACCGGATCAGGCCCCTGCTGCCGATCCGCTGGCTGCAGCGGTTCATCCGCCGCTGGTCGTTGCTGGTGGTCTTCGAGTCGCGGGCGGCGCGGGAGGTGTTCGAGGCCGCCACGCCGCTGCCACGCGCCGAGGTGGTACACAACAGCCTGCGGTTCGATCCGGACGAGGACCCGCCCGATCCTGCCGTTGCTGGCGGCGATCGACGTCCTGGTGCTTCCCTCGCGGGAGGAGTCATTCGGCCTGGTGCTGGTCGAGGCCGGGGCCTACGCCAAGCCGGTGGTGGCCTGCCGATCGCAAGGGCCCGACGAGATCGTGGTGCATGGAGAAACGGGTTTTCTGGTCCCGCAGGACGACGCCCCCGGGCTGGCCTCCGCGCTGCGCCGCCTGCTGGAATCGGCCGAACTTCGCCGGCGGATGGGGGTCGCCGGCCGGCAGCGCGTGCGGGAGTGTTTTCATCCGCAGACCAATACCCGGCGGCTGGAAGCGCTGACGAAGTCCCTGCTGGCCACGTAGCCGCGTCACTCCTTGTCGCGCAGTGCCCGCTCCGTGCTCCGCGTCCTCCGCGACGCTGTGCCTTCTTTTACTGAGAGCTAAGAGCCTGAAAACAGGGAAGCGCGGAGCGCAGAGAGGGGACAAAGGGGATCTTGGCTGAGCGCATGGAACCCGGACTGGTGAGTGCCGTGCTGCCCGTACACAACGGGGCTCGCTGGCTGCGGCAGGCGATAGACAGCGTGCTGGGTCAGACTTACCCCGCCGTGGAAATCGTGACGGTCGATGACGGCTCGACGGACGAGTCGTTCGAGTTGCTGTCCGGATACGGAGGCCCTGTGCGGCCGTACCGGCAGAAAAACTGCGGCAGTGTGGGGCTGGTGCGCAACGCTGCCATCGAACGGTCGCGGGGCGAGTTCCTGGCGTTCCTGGACCAGGACGATTGGTGGCTGCCGGGAAAGCTGGCGCGGCAAGTCGCGATGATGCGCTCCGATGCGCAGATCGAGCTGGTGCACACAGCGGTCCGGCATTTTGATGACGCGAGCGGTGACGAGTGCCCGCCGTTGAATCCCTTCTCGCGACCGGAACAGATCAGCGGCGATTGCTTCGAGGAATTGCTGTTGGGCAATCCGATTTACAACTCCAGCGTGCTCGTGCGGCGCGAGGCTGTGGACCAAGTCGGCATGTGCGATCCGGCGAATCCGGGCAACACGGTGCAGGACTACGACCTCTGGCTGCGAATCGCCGCCAAATGCCGCTGTGGGTTTGTGGCGGAGCAGCTGACCACGTACCGGCTCCACCGGGCCCAAGGCATGCGGGACCGCCGGGCCATGCTGCGCGCTGAACTAGGGGTGCTGCTGCGGATTCGCGGCGAAGCGTGGTGGCGGAGCGATCCGCGGGGACGCAAGCGGCTGGCGAGCCTGTACGACGACCTGGCCGTGGCGTGTCTGGAGCACAGGGAGTGGCGGGAGGCGCGGCGCTGTTTTCAGAACGCCTGGCGTCTGGACTCCACAGCTCGGCGGATGGTGCGCTACGGCGCCAGTCGGCTTCCCGGCCCAATGGTCAATGCCGTAAGGTCGCTGAAGTGCCGTTTTGGGAGATGACGGCCTGATGACGAAAAGAGCCGGGGCCTACCGCGAGGGTCCGATCCACGGGCTCGCCTGCCGCCCGCTGAGACCGCGCCGCGACCAGCGGGGCTGGCTGATCGAGTTGTTCCGCGAGGATGAGCTGGACGAGGCCTGGTGTCCGGCACTTGACACCTCTCACCGAACACCTGACGCCCATGACTACCTCCAAGGGCATCATATTGGCTGGGGGAGCGGGCACTCGGCTACACCCCATGACGTTGGCCGTGAGCAAACAGCTGCTGCCGGTTTACGACAAGCCGTTGGTCTACTACCCGCTGTCCGTACTGATGCTGGCCGGGATCCGGGAAATCCTGCTGATCTCGACGCCTGAGGATATCGGCAACTTCCAGCGTCTGCTCCGGGATGGAGGGCAATGGGGAATCCGCCTTGAATACGCCGTCCAGCCGCGTCCGGAGGGGCTGGCTCAGGCGTTTGTGATCGGGCGCCAGTTCGTCGGCAGCGATCACGCGACGCTGATCTTAGGCGACAACGTGTTTTACGGCCAAGGCTTGCGGGAGATGTTGCAACAGGCGGCGCGACGCGAATCCGGCGCCACGATCTTTGCCTATCCCGTGCGCGATCCGCAGCGGTACGGGGTGGTCGAGTTCGGCGCCGAGGGACGAGCTATTTCGCTGGAGGAGAAGCCGAAGCAACCCAAGTCGAACATGGCCGTGCCGGGACTGTACTTCTACGATCAGCAGGTGCTGGAAATCGCGGCCAACCTGAAGCCGTCCGCCCGTGGGGAACTGGAGATCACGGACGTGAACCGGGCGTACCTCCAGCGCGGCCAATTGCACGTGCAGCCCTTCAGCCGCGGCTTCGCCTGGCTGGATACGGGGACACCGGAAGCGCTGCTGGAGGCGGCCTGTTTTGTCGAGGCGATCGAGAAGCGGCAGGGATTGAAGATCTGCTGTCCGGAGGAGATCGCCTACCGCATGGGATACATCACCGCCGACGACGTGGCGGCCTTGGCGGAGTCCATGAGGAACAGCTATGGCGAATA
>CAZAQY010000337.1:0-7929 GCA_964486845.1 uncultured Pirellulaceae bacterium | reverse complement strand
CCGCCCATCATGCCGCCGCCCATGCCGCCCATCATGCCACCCATGCCGCCCATCATGCCGCCCATCATGCCGCTCTGGATCGGGATCACCAGGTCGCCGACGGGATACACCTTGGTTACCAGCTTGCTTTCGGCCTCTTCGGGCGTGGTGATCAGCAGCACTTCGTCCTTGACGACATAGGTCAGCCCCAGATCCTTGAGCATCAACCGAAATGCGGATCGCAGTGAAATGCCTTTCAGGTTGCGAGTGATCGGCGAGTCCGTTCCCACTCCGATGTCATCCAACGCCTTGGTGTCGATTTCGATGTTGATGTCGTGCTGGTCCTTCAAGAAGTCGATCACCTGACTCAGCGGGGTCTCGATGAACTCGATCCGCGTATCGTCATCCAGGGCGGCGAAGATCTTCTGCTCGGCGCTGCCCTGCCGTGCCAAATCGATCGAAGCGTACTTCTTGCGGCGCAACGTCAAGTCGGCCCACACTTGGGCTTCGGGATACATGACCGGCGGATCGTCCGGGAATGGCACTGCGGACTTCTCGACTTCCAACAAGGATCGTGCGAAATTCCGCGCGCGGACTTCGCGGACTGCCCACAAGGCGTCCCAATTCCCGCCGAAGCGGGCTGCCCACGTGGCCGCCATGGGCGTGGTACCATACGGGTCGAGTTCCCGCACCTGAGCGGCGATGATGTCCTCGGCCTCCTGATATCGGCCTTCGTCCATGAGAGAGTTGAAGCGGTCCATCAACTGCCTGATCTTTTGTTGGTTGCGGGCGGTTTCCTCCACCAACTGCTGGCGTTCCTCCGCAGCAGCCCGGTTTTCCTCCGCCAGAGCTTTGCGGGCTGCCACTTCGATGGCTCGCCGTCCGGCCTCGCGAATCGCCGATTCGATCTGACTCTTCAGTTGGGCCCGCGTTTCGGGTCCCAAGTCAGGGGACCTTTCGATGGTCTCCAACTCGATCTTCAGATCGCGTCTGGCGTTTTCCGGATTGGTGTCCATCTGATCGCGGGCCTGATTGAGTGCCCGTTCCACTTCCGTCTTAGTCTTTTGTTCCAGAATCTGCTGACTGGCCTCGACATTCGCCAGGAAGTCTCCGCCCGCTTCCACTTCGGCCAGCAAGCCTCCGCCTGGGGCGGGCGGCTCGGCACCCGCGGCAGCCTCGCCAGCAGCCGGATCCTGGAGATTGATCAGTCGCAAGTCCGTATCGTTGCCGTTCCGCTTCGCAGCATCGCGGATTAGTTGAGCTTGAGGATTGTTGGGATCGCGTTTCAGCACGGCGTCGGCCACCTTGAGCGCCCCGTTCGTGTCGCCCACACGCAGTGCGTTGCGCCCCAACTTGGTCAGCAGTTCGTTATTGGCCGACACCATCTTGGCGACTTCCTGCAGGCTGGCCGAACCCAGCGTGGGCAGGCCGATGCCGCCGCTGTCGCGCACGCTGGCAACCAATTGCGGCAGGAAGCTGTAGTCGTCCAAGGCATCGTGGACCGCGACGTTCCAGCGAAGTTCCACGGGTTTTCCGTCCAGTTCGGCGGTCAACGACAGGTCCTTCACGTCGCGGGACTGCAGCAGGCCGATCACCACCGTATCGCGGTCACCGCGCAGCGGCGGCAAGGTCTTGGGGTAGACTTCGCGAATCGCGCCGGGCAAATTGACCGCCGTTGGCCAGTACACCGGTGTGCGGACGACGTCCGCCATCGCCTGTCCTGCTCGTTCTGCCCACTGGCCTTCGTTCGAATCAAGATACACCATTCCACCGGTATGATTGGCCACCGCGGCCAGCAAATAGATGTCACGATCCGGGCCGATGGCGAAACTGGAGACGGAAGCTCGCTTGTCAACCAAGCCTTGGACCGCGGCCGCGAAGTCGTCGGCCTGCATCATCTTGGCTCGGCTGATCCCGTCGCCGATGTAAACCACGCAACGTGGCCGAGTTGGGGCTCCGGTGAAGCTTTCCGCCGCGCCTTTCAGCGCGTGATCAATATCGGTCGATCCCAGCGGCGCCCGGCCTTCAAGCTTGGCCAAACCCGCGTTCATTGCTTCGCTGTCCGGTGCCACGAAGTCCTGAGTCATAGGTACGGCGTCCAAATCCACCGCCATCAACTTGACGCGATCCGTCTTGCCCAAATGGCCGAGCAGCGTCCTGAGCGATTTCAGCGCATCGTCCCGATACGCGCCGGTTTGGCTGGCCGAGGTGTCGAACAGGACCACCACGTCATGGTCAAACGCAGCTTGAGCGTCTGTCACCGGAGGGATGCTAAGGGCAAAAAAGGCATCCCCTGCCGGACTCTCGTAAGTTGACAACCTGGCAGAGGTTGCGCCGCCAGGAGGATCTGCGGCGATCGCCGCAGCCGCAAAGGCCAAGGCCATCACGGGCGATACGAACAACGCGAGGGCACTACGTCGCGACATACTTGGGGACTCCACTCAGAGAACTGTTTCGGGCAGGACCGCCCCGGCTTCTGAGCCGGCCCCTTCCCTGCCCAATGTCTTACCGGTAAAGGTCGCCTTATTGACCTAACCTAATTCTATTCCGTCAAAACTCTTTACGCTATAGATTCGTTAAAATTCGCGTCATCCGCTCCGGGGAGGGGTTCATACGGTTGTGAAACACGCTGTCCGCTCGCCGTTGCCGCAACGCCGCTGGTAAACCATTCGCTACCGCCTCGCCCCTGTCAAATCGGGCTGGCCAGACGCCCCGATCTTCCCCGCACGAACAGGTGAAACAACCCCGTTAATCCAACTTCACGGCCCCAGGAAGGTCCATCCGGACATAATCAAGATGCCCAGCGCCAACAAAATCAGTCCCATGACTGCGTAGACGACACGGGCCACGCCACGCCCCCACCGTTGGTCAATCCAACGAACCTTGGGAAGGCGATAGTAACGATCTCGATTGTGCATCGCCGCCCCGATGGCCAGCAGCGCCAGCAACAGGGCCAGGCCGGCCATGAAAACGTCTTGGCGGTTCATCGCGTCACTCGCTGCGCCGCGTCCGGCGTTGGACGACGGCGGGAAACGTGTTATCTTCTGGTTCGCATGTCATAGTGGCCCAACGGTGTTCTGGCAATGGCGAATGACAAGAAACGCAAAATCCGGGCCGAATTTCGCAAGAATCGCATGCCGCGCGCTCGGCAGGGCGACTTGACTCGCGACTATCACGACACCGGACTGGAAGACGACGACTCGGCCCAAACGGAACGGGTCAGCGGCAAAGGCGAGTTGACTCGCAAACGCACTGTGATCGGCACCCAGATCTCGGACGATGACGCGGGTGGCCTTGGCCTCCGTCTGGAGGTCGATGAACGGGCTTGTTGCAGCGGCTGTGTTTTGAGTGTCCACGGCTTGACCAGCAACGTCCTGGGCGAGGGCGGCCAGATCTATCGCTGCGCGACTCGCCGCGTGCTGAAAACGCTCAGTACCGACCAGCGGCACGTCGTCGCCGCCGGCGATCGAGTCCGCTTTCGCCCAGCCGGCCGCGACGAGGGGATCATTGAGCGTATCGAACCGCGGCATGGCGTGCTCAGCCGTGCCATCCGTGGCCGGCGCCAGGTGATCGTCGCGAACGTCGATCAAGTGCTGATCGTCAGCAGCGCAGCTCAACCGGTGCTGAAGCCGCACCTGATCGACCGCGTGCTGGTCACGGCCGAGAAAGACCGCGTCCGGCCGATCGTGTGCATCAACAAGATCGACTTGGTGGAACCCGCCGATCTGCAGCCGCTGGTCGGCGTGTATGGCCAGATGGGCTACGAGGTGCTGCTGCTGTCGGCGCAAACCGGTTTCGGTCTGGAGCGGTTGAAACGCCGGGTCGCCGGGCGACAGAGCGTTTTTGCCGGGCAAAGCGGGGTGGGCAAATCATCGCTGTTGAACGCGATCGAACCGGGTCTGGACCTGCAGATCGCTGCCGTCAGCCAGGACAACGAGAAAGGCCGCCACACGACGACGGTGGCCAGTCTGATCCCGCTGTCGGCCGGCGGCTACGTCGTTGACACGCCGGGTATCCGACAGTTCCAGTTGTGGGACGTCGTGCCGCAGGAGGTCGCCGGCTACTTTCGCGACGTGCGGTCTTACGTTAGCTTGTGTCGCTTTCCCGACTGCACTCACACGCACGAGGCCGACTGCGCCGTCAAAGACGCCGTGGCCGACGGGCGACTGGACGCGCGACGCTACGAGAGCTACTGCCAGCTGCTTGAGGGCGACCTGGACTGAGTGCCGGCTCAAAAGCGTCTGAGAGCCGGGAGCCCGACTGCTTCGGAGAAACCCGGCTTCTCAAGACCGAACCAAGAAACGGACCTTGCCGATCATGGCGACGACCAAGATCCAAAAACTGCCCGCCCGTGAGGAAGTGGATCCTGCCGATACGTGGGACCTTTCGAGTCTGTTCGCCAGCGACAAGGCGTGGGAGGCCGCATTCCGCAAGTGGGAACGCCGCATTCCCGGCTTCCAGCGGTTCCGCGGCCAGTTGGGCAACGACCCCGCCGCGCTTGCCGCCTGTTTGAAATTCGATTGCGACATGGATCGTTGGGGCGAACGATTGGGGAGCTACGCCTACTTGAAAGCCGCCGAGGACCAGGCCCACAGTCCGTCGCAGGCCATGGTCGCACGATTCCAGAACGTCGCGACCCGCGCCAGCGAGGCGGCCAGCTACATCCGCCCCGAGATCCTGGCCATTTCGGCCGCCAAGATGAATCGGTTCCTGGAGTCCAAGCAGTTGCAGCCTTACCGGCTGGTGCTGCAGCGGATCCTGCGTTTCAAGAGGCACACGCTGGGCAAGAAGGAAGAAGAACTGCTGGCGATGCAGGGCGAAATGGCGCAAACGGCCAGCAAGACGTTCCGGCAACTACACGACGCTGACTTGAAGTTCGGCTTGGTGACCAACGAGCGCGGCGAACAAATCGAACTGGGCAACGCCACCTTCCTGCAATTGCTGCAATCGCCCCAGCGGAGCGTTCGCCGGGCTGCTTTTCATCAATACTACCAGCAGTTCCAGGCCCACGAGAACACGTTGGCGGCCACCCTCAGCGGTTCGATCCAGACCGACGTGTACTACGCCCGCGCTCGCGGCTATGACAGCTCGCTGGCCGCCGCCTTGTTCCCCGACAACGTGCCGCGGGCGGTTTACGACAACTTGATCCAGGCCGTCCACCGCCGCCTGCCCGCCGTCCACGCCTACTACGACCTGCGGCGGCGGAAGATGCGTTTGAAGGACATTCATCACTACGACACGTACGTGCCGATCTTGAGCCAGTTGACCTCCACGCGCACCTGGGACGACGCGGTCGCGCTGGTGATCGACGCGCTGCGGCCGTTGGGCGGCCAATACGCGGCCGCGCTGGCCGGCGGCCTGTGCGGCCGCTGGTGCGACCGTTATCCGAACCGCGGCAAGCAAAGCGGCGCTTTCAGCTCCGGCTCGTACGATGGCAACCCGTACATCCTGATGAACTACAAGCCGGAGGTGCTGGAAGACGTGTTCACGCTGGCCCACGAAGCGGGCCATTCGATGCACTCTTACTATTCCGCCCGCCACCAGCCGTTCCAATACTACAGTTACACGATTTTCGTCGCGGAGGTGGCCAGTACGTTCAACGAGCAACTGCTCTTCCAACACTTGCTGCAGCAGGCCGGCGACGACCAGCAGCGGGCTTACCTGATCAACCGCGAGATCGACAGCATCCGCGCCACGATCGTCCGCCAGACGATGTTCGCGGAATTCGAGAAGATCACGCACGAGATGGCCGAATCCGGTCAGCCGCTGACCGTGCAGACGCTGAAGGATGCTTACCGAAACCTGCTGGAGCAGTACTTCGGCCCGGATTTCGTGCTGGACGACGAACTGGCGCTGGAGTGCTTCCGCATCCCGCACTTTTATCGGGCCTTTTACGTGTACAAGTACGCGACCGGCTTGTCGGCCGCGATCGCGCTCAGCCGCCGCGTGCTCGGCGGCGGAACGCAGGAATTGAGCGACTACCTGAACTTCCTCAAGGCCGGTTGCTCCAAGGACCCACTGGACCTGCTCCGCGACGCCGGGGTCGATATGGCCGGCCCGGAACCGGTTGAGACCGCGCTGGTTCACTTCGAGCAACTGGTCGCCGAACTGGATCGACTGCTTTGAAACGCGATCTCCGCCCCCTGCCGCGGACATTCTACGACCGCCACGCCTTGGTCAGCGGACCGCAGCGGCTGCGGACCTAATCCAATCCGGCGGCGGCTGTCCGCCCCCTCCCCCTACCCATCTCCTTTCGGTGCATCCCCAGCGCCCTGAGCCCCATTCAGCCGCCGCAACTCGAAGGAAATGCAGACGCCGGTTATCAGGGATGCCACGAAGTCAGAGGCCGGCAGCGCCAGCCAGACCCCGTCAAGCCCGAAGAATCTGGGCAGCAGCAGAACGGCTGGAATCAACGCGAGGATTTGCCGTGAGACCATCAGGAGCATCGCTTGCTTCGACTTGCCAACCGCTTGGAAGTAACCGGCGCTCACGATCTGGAATCCGACCATCGGCAACATGATCCCGGCCATGCGCAGGGCCCGGCAACCCAGCTTGAGCAATGCGGCGTCAGACGGCTCGAAGAGGCGGATGACTTGGGCGGGAAAGACCATCATGACCAGGAAGCCCAGCAGGGCGATCCCCGTCGCTGCGAACACGGCCGACTGCCACGTCCGCTTGACTCGCCCCAACTTCCGGGCGCCGTAGTTGTAACCGATAATCGGCTGCGTTCCCTGGTTGATGCCGAAGATCGGCATGAAGACCATCATGGCCACGGCGTAGATCACGCCCATGACCGAAATCGCCAGATCGCCGCCGTGCGCCCGCAACTGGTTGTTGAGCAGGCTGTTCATGACGCTGGCCGCCAACTGCATCAAGAACGGCGGCGACCCAATCGCCAAAATCGAAGCACACACCGGCCAAGACATCCGCCAGTCGCCGGCGTGGAGCTTCAGGACACTCCTGCCGCTGGCGAAATGGAACAGCGTCCACGTGGCAGAAACCGCCTGCGACAGGACCGTGGCGAGTCCGGCGCCCCTCATGCCCCAGCCGAGTCCAAACAGAAACACGGGCGCAAGGATCACGTTCAGAACCACCCCGATCAGCAAGGTCAGCATCGCCACCCGTGGATTTCCCTCGCCACGGATCACGGCGTTGAGTCCGAACCCGCCGACCTGAAATACGGTCCCCAGCACAATGATCTGCAAGTAGTCCCGGCCAAACGGCAGCACTCGATCACTGGCGCCAAACAGACGCAGGAGCGGGTCCAGGAACGCCAGGCCCATGACCGTCACGATCAGGGACGCCGCGGCCAGCAGCAACACGGCGTGGCGCAAAACGTCTTCCGCGTCGTCCTTTTTCCCTTCGCCCAGCCGAATCGAGACCAGGGCTCCGGCTCCAAAGCCGATCAGCATTCCGCACGCCAAGAGGACCAACATGAACGGAAGGGAAATGGTGATCCCCGCAATCCCGTCGGGACCAAGGGCGTGTCCGACGAATGCCCGATCCACCAGGTTGTAGGTGGCCTGGGCCAGCATGCCGACGATGGCCGGGGCCGAGAACGTGACAAGCAGAAAAGGGATGCTGGCTTCGCCCAGCCGTTGGGACCGATCCATCATCGTCTCGAAACGTCCTTCCATCTACCGTCGTTGGCTGCTACAGTCCACTGGCTGCCCACCGGTATGGCCCGCCACCATCCAAGAAACCGATGGGCTTACGCCCACCGTTCGCCGAAGAACTTCTGGGCGGGTAGCCACTACGCCGCCATTCTACCAGCCGACAGTTGCGGTTGATAGAATCAATGCCTCGCCCAACCCCGATTGGCACGACTGGTTGTTAAGGCAGAAACGGCCAGCGAAGCAGGCGGGCAGCCGGGCGACAAGGCAATCAGGAAGAAAGGCCTAGTGCCGGAAATCACAATTGTCAGGTCACTACAGCCAGGTTTTGCCCAGC
>CAZAQY010000336.1:0-7972 GCA_964486845.1 uncultured Pirellulaceae bacterium | reverse complement strand
TGGAACGCGTGGTGACGCGACTTCGCGAAAAGTTTCCGGATGTCTTGATTCGCCTTGTTCGAGTTCTTCATCTGCCGCGTCCACCACGTGGCTCACCGATCCGCGCGACATTCCTTCATCGTGCCAATGCGACTTCTTGCCGACTCGTTTGCAGGCGATCTTCGCGATTTCCTGCTCAAGACAGACCGACTGCACCAAATCGAAGCGTTTCCGCAGAAGGATGATGCAAGCCGGCGGGTGTTCTTTGAAGCCAAACTCTCGACCGTGGTGTACGTCGCCGAGCTGTTCGCGCCGCCTGGGACGGTGCGGGTTGCCACGCACCCTTGGGATCGAGTTCAATCCGACTCGCCGAGCTACGTGGCGGATACGTCGCAGTTGCTCAGCCTAAGTTCCTCAGATGCGGTTATTCCCATCGGGCTGGACGATGAGTCTTGGCGACTCCTCGTGAAACTGGAGCAAGACGCAGGGACAACGCGACTTTCTGACGTGGGGCGATGGTCAACGGGCGAAATCATGGAAGGTCCAACGCTGCGACCGTACCTTGCTAAAGTTGGGTGTGGAGTGCCGCTTGCCCGTGGCGGTAACGTTGCGAGGTTTGAGTTCAAGGAGGAGGCCAAGCAGGGAGAGAATGTTTTCGTTGACTTGGACCGGCTTCGCAGCGAGCGCCCTAGGTCGGCGAAATTGGCGGATCAACAGAAACCCCGGATCGTTTTTCAAGAGTGTGCCGCTGTGGACAACTATCGGAGGATTGTTGCCACTGCCGTGCGTCCCGGCATTCTCTGCGCTAAGACGCTCAGCTACCTTTGCGATACGAATGTATCGCTCGAGTCCGTCCTGGCTCTCCTCAATAGCGCGGTAATCGAATGGCGGTTCAATCTGACCAGCACCACGAACCACGTAACACTCCCCGAAGTTGGGCGGTTGCCTTTTGTTGCCGCTGCAGGCAGTAACGCCGATTTCCGGACGCTTGCCGAACACGCTACGGAATCTTGCCGGCTCAGCGATGAAAAAGAGGAATCGCAGGCAAGGTTCAGAGCAGAACTCTGGCGCACGATGGACTTGGCGTCTGAGCATGGTGAAAGCTGGACGGGCGTCAGCCGCCTTCGCGACCTCGACTACTTCGGCTGGGAAGGCCGCTTTCCAGCCTGGCAGCCGGACGAGCGATCAGCCGAGGAGGCCCACTGGTATCCCAACGGCGTGAGTCCGCCGCTGGAGGGCGACGGGCCGGGCGAGATTCCGTGGGACTTGATCGCGCGGGTGTATCCGTCGTATCCGCTGCCGGGGATCGACGCGGAGGCGTGGGAAGCGGCGGCGTGGGACGACTTGTGCGGCCTGTTGCGGAAGAACAAGACCAAGATCGGCAACCCGCGCATCCGCGCCGACTTGACCGGCTCCGGCCGCATCGAGCATCCGACGGGCGCGTTGCGGCAGCTCCGCGAGATGTTCCTGGAGCACCATCGCCAAATTCGCGCCAACCGCGCCCGCGCCGCCGAACTGGACCTGCTGATCGACCGCATCGTGTTCCGCCTGTTCGACCTGACGCTGGACGAGCAGAAACTGATCCTGTCCCGCGTCGGCCCCGGCCGCCCGCTCCCCCCCCGCCGTGGCCGGAAACGAAAAAAGGCCAAGCAACGCGTGGACCGGAATCTGCGGTTATTCGAGGATGGGTGAGAGGCGATGTAGAACGGAATTCATTCCGTTCGGTCGGCGGAGAGCAGCAAACGGAATGAATTCCGTTCTACGAATACATTGACAGCCAAACCGGGACGCAGCGTGTGCCGGTCAGAATCCGGGCTGGATGGCGACCTGACATGACCGGGCCAGCCGTTCTGCGTTCTTCTTGCGCTGCTTCGGCGGGATGGCGTCACAGTACAGGTGGGCATGGGCCGGATTGCCCCGCTCCGGTTCGTGACGAGCATCGAAGCCCAAATCGCGCGCGAGCCCGCAAAGGAATGCCACCATGCCTCCCTCCGGCTTCTGAAGTTCGTCTACCAGCTGTTGCCGGCACTGCTCCAGGGTCGTCAGCGAAGCGACGTTGACCGAAACTCGGGGTGGATCGTCAAAGAGCGACGAGGAGGGACGGTTCTCCACAGCCACCCAGAAGCTGGCCACGGGCACGAATCGGTACAGCGTCTCGGCCGCATCGACCGGCGGTCCTCGCGTCTGGCCGGCGTCCATGACTCAGGCCTTCATGAACCACGTAAGGAGGTCGGCGAAAGCCTGCACGTCGGAAATGGGCAGGATCTCTTCTTCTTCCACGCCGGCTTCCGGATGCCACTTGAGGTAATGGATCTGGGCGGGCGTCTCCACTTCCACCTCCAACGTCCGCGGCCCGTCGTGCCACTCGAATTGTAGGTTTCCCTTGCGCATAGGAACCACGGCCGGAATGGCAACGTCCGCTTTGATCCGTCCGGGCAAGCGCGACACGAACTCGCGCGCCGCGGCAATCAGGCGGCCATCGATCTTCCGCGCCCCCTCGCCGTCCCAGTTAGGCTGTAAGGCCGCCAAGCGACGCAGTTCGATGTGGACCACACGATCGAATTCGGACAAGGGCGCAAAACCGGATGCCGCCGGCCGCCCCGTGGTGGACAGCCACTGATCGCCGTCCCAGGGGAGCGGCAGGGTCGAACTCATTTCCAGGTCAAGCATGGTCGCTGTCATGGCTGATACTCACTCCCCAAACCTGCTTTGCCAACGACTCTGCACCGGCACGATCCGCAAAAAAACGCTGGGCCGCGGCCACCGCCGCGCCGTTGGGGTTATCGCTGCCGGCGAGGCTGTAGTGAACGTTGCCCAACATTTCCATTTCCTCGCCCTTGACGGCCACCTGAAGGTTGATCAGTTCGTTCTCGGCACGCTCGACGGCCAGATGCAAGGTGCGCTGTGCGACCTTCAAGGGTGGCGGGACGCCATCCAGTTGATACAGCTGGCGTAACCTCTCGGACAAGCCATCGGCGCCGGGAAACTCGGCGGTGCAGTGCAAGTTATTTCCGACGGCGAACAGCGGTGTCTCGCGCAGAATCCCCAAGACGCGGGCGATCGTTCCGCCACAATCGAGAGCCGCGTCTTGGGTCTCGATCACGAGCCGGTCCGGGGAGATGCTCCACAACGGCCCCAGCTTCGGAAATCGCAGCCGAAGCCCTGGACGTGTCAGGTTGCTTTCAATGCCAACCTCCAAGTCCTTTTCGATGATGCCCCGACTTACCAGCCATTGCGGATGGAGAATGTGGATATTGAACGTCCCCACCACCACGCAGCTGGCTTTCTGAAAGCGAAAAAACACGATCTACGTCGGCCTCCAGCTAGATTTCAGCGTTCGCGTTCGGAACCCTCGCACGAAAAACCACAGTGACACGAACACCATCGACTAATTTTCCGCAGGTCACGGCAGAATTTCAAGTAGTGGACCGAAGACCCGGCCACCGCGTATCCCGCCTTGACCGGTGGTTTAGCCAAATCTAGACTCCGGCTAATTCAAGATCAAGCCGACGGTCGCAGAAAAGACGCCCCATCGCGAGCCCACTCATGGCAACCGAACTGGAACGGCTGACAAGCACTCCCAAGGGCAAGCGGCTCTTGGAGCAGGAGCGGCTGATCCTTCAGGTGACGGAGTTCATCGTCCAGTTGATGCAGGAACAGAACGTGAAAGGGACCGTAGCGGCGCGGCAACGGTGGTTTAGCGACAGGAATTGCGCCCATGAGCTTCCAGTCTGAAGAAGAAGGATAGGCACATGGCCCGGATTCCCTACGTCATCGACAACGATCAGCACAAGCTGGCGGACGTGCTGAATCAGGTGCTGGAAGACCACGCGGATCTGGCAATGGACGTGGCCACCGCGTACTTCAACATCCGGGGATACGGGCTGTTGCGCGAGAAGCTCAGGGATTTGGGCAGCGTACGTCTGCTGCTGGGCGCCGAGCCGCGCACGGGGGAAGACGTGGGCCTGAAGCCGCGGCTGGCTGCGCTGCAGGCCGCTCTGCGCGGCGATCTGGCTACGGAGCCGTACACGCCGGCGACGTTAGAGCTGGTCGAAGACCTGGTCCGGTTCCTGAGTCAGTCGCACGTTCACGTGCGGCTGTACGAAGAGGAGTTCCTACACGCCAAGTGCTACCTGTTCTACGGCGATCCGCACGGCAAGAGGCTCTTCGAGCGATTTCGGCCAGTCCTGGGAATCGTGGGCTCGTCCAACTTTACGGGACCGGGGCTGTCGACAAACCGGGAATTGAACCTTGTCCACAAGGGCCTCATCGCCCCCGAAGAGGTCGACGACAAGCGTGGGCGGGACGCGGCCCTCAGCCACTACTTGAGAAAGCCGGACCAACACAAGGACGATCCCTACAGCGGAGGAGAACTCCCGCGGATCAGCCCGAAGATTTCCATCGGATCGAAACGCGTTCTGAAGGCGGAAGTCGGCGCCGGCGCCATCTGCGACTTGGCCGACTGGTTCGACCACCAGTGGTCGCTGTCTCGCGACTACAAACAGGATCTGATCGCCCTGCTGGACACGTCCAAGTTCGGCACCGTGGAGTACACGCCATATCAGGTGTACCTGAAGGCGTTGTTCGAGTTCTTCCGCGCGGACCTGGAAGCGGCGGGCGGCGTGCCTGCGGATTTGTACTCGCTCGATTTGGCGGAGTTCCAGAGCGACGCCGTCGAACGGGCTCGGCGGATTCTGGCCAAGTACGACGGCGTGATGATTTGCGACTCGGTCGGGCTGGGAAAGACGTGGATCGGCCTGCAACTGCTGCTCGATTTCGCCTACCACCGTCGCTGGCACGCGCTGATCATCTGTCCGGCGTCGTTGCGTCCGATGTGGCAGACCCGGTTGCACCAGACCAAGATTCAGGCCACGATCCTCGGCCAGGAACTGCTGGGGCGCTCCGATTTCGACCCGTCGCCGTACGCTCAGTACGACGTAATTCTGATCGACGAGTCGCATAACTTCCGCAATCGGGATTCGGGGCGGTACGACAACTTGTCGCGGCTGATCGCGCTCAGCGGCGGACGCGGCGAACACGGCTACCGCAAGAAGCTGATCCTGATGACGGCCACTCCGATCAACAACAGCGTGATGGACCTTTACAGTCAGGTCCGCTTCTTCACGCGGGGCGACCATGCGTTCTTTGCAGGCGCGGGAATCGGCCGGTTGGACAAGTACTTCCTGGCGGCCCGCCGTAAGCTGCTGGCCGGCGAAGGCACGATGGGCCGCGTGATCTCCAATCTGCTCGACGAGTTGGTGATCCGCCGCACACGGCAGTTCATCAAGACGGCGTATCCGGAAGCGATCATCGAAGGAAAGAAGGTCCACTTCCCCCAGCGGCAACTGCGGACGGTGCGGTACGACCTGGAAGGCACGTACGCCGGCATCTACCAGACGATCGTGCGAGCGATCGAGGACCTGAAGCTCGCTCCGTACGATTTGGAGACTTACAAAGCGGACCCGAAGGCCCAAGATCAGATGCAGGTCGGGCGAGGCCAAGCCCTGATCGGGATCTTCAAGAGCCGGTATCTGAAGCGACTGGAAAGCAGCGTCGCGGCGTTTCGCATTTCGATCTTCCGCCTGATGGAGTACTTGCTCACGTTCCGCCACTACATCCTGGGCAACGTGCTGCTGGAGCCCACGGAATTCTGGAAACTGCTGGGCACGATCGAACGGGACCTGGAAGACGACGCGCGGGCGCTGGAACACGCCCAAGAAAGCGATGAAGACGAGGATGGGACGATCCCGCAGCCACGCTCGCGCCACGCCGAAATCGAGGAACATCCGAAAGCGGCGGCCGTTTTGAAGCAGGCCAATCATTTGCCCGCCGGGACGTACGACCTGCAACGCCTGAATGACGCCCTCGACGCCGATCTTCAGGCCCTGCGACGTGCTTTCGATTTGGTTCATCCGATCAAGCCCGATGCGGACAAGAAGCTGGTGCGGCTCCGCGAGATGCTCTTGGAGCAACCGAAAGACAGGAAAATTTTGGTCTTCACCGCGTTCCGGGACACGGTTCGGTACTTGTACCGCTGGGTTGCGCAGGATGCTGATTTCGCGGCTAGGCTGGGAGACCGGCGCGTTCAGGTGATTCACGGGGACACGGACTCCGAAACACGGGTGAACATCGTCGGGGCCTTCGCTCCGAAGAGCAATGGGCGGCCGGAATGGGTGGGCACCGACAAGGAGATCGACATCCTGCTCAGCACCGACGTATTGAGCGAAGGACAGAATCTGCAAGACTGCGATTTGCTGATCAATTACGACCTGCACTGGAACCCGACGCGCATGATTCAGCGTGCTGGGCGCATCGACCGCATCGGAACTGATTTCGCCACGCTCTTCATCCACAACTTCTTCCCAGACGCCGGGCTGGACCGGCTGCTCGGATTGGTCGCGTCGTTGCAGGTCAAGATCCGGCAAATCGACGACGTGGTGGGGCTGGATGCCAGCGTCTTGGGCGAAGCGATCAATCCGAAGGTCTTCAACACCATCAAACGCATCGAGGAGCAGGACGAAACGGTTATCGACGAAGCGGAAGCCGAGGCCGAACTGGCCACAGACGAGGGCTTGATTCGGCATCTTGCCGAATTCATCAAGGCCAGCGGAGCCGACGTGCTGCGGGACTTGCCGGACGGCATCCACAGCGGGAAACATGCGCCGGGGCATCGCGGCGTCTTCCTGTACTATCAACGCCGTGGCAAATCTCCCGCCGGCGCCGACCACTACTGGCGTTACTACGACGCGGCCACGGGCGAGATCGAGGACAACCGGCTGGCCATCGCCGACTTGGTCCGGTGCAAGCCGGACGAGCCGAGATTGGTCGATCCGGATCTGAAGTCCGAGATTCACTCTGTCATGGAATTGGTTCAGGACCGCATCGTGGATGCCGCCCAGCATCAGGAGACCATCCAGACCGCACCCAAGGAGCTTAGCGGCGATCAGAGCGCGGTCCTTGTGGCTTTGCAGCAAGCCTTGGGCAGGCCCGGCATCGACCGTGCCCGCGTCATCCAGTTGCTGGGCGCCCTCAGCCAGCCGATGCTGAGCGCCCCCGTCAAGGAAGTGCGAAAAGCCATGCTCCGCTTCCAGCGTGACGGCGACGTGGACTTGTTCTTGTCGGTCTGCGAATCGGTGGCCGACCAGTATGCCCCAAAACCGCCGCCCGTGCCGTCGAGCGACGACAAAGACGGGATGCCAGCGTTGAAAAAGGAAGACTTGCGTCTGATCTGCTTCGAGTTTCTGTCGTAGTGGCCCCTGGTCGCTGGCGAGTTTTCAGTTTTGCTTCTTCACGCGCTCCCATTCTCGTTTGAGCACGGACTGCGCCTTGGCCACGATCTTGTTCTGGGCATCGGCCAGCCGATCAACAACTTCCGGCGAGGTCACGCCCGCAAACTCCTCGTCGGCAAGCGCTGTTGCGGCCTCTACAAGTTCTGCCAACTCACAGTGGTCCGGCTCGTTTGGATTTGTGAGGAGCCGGATCTTTGCCTCGTGGCGTGTTAACGCATCGAACAAGCTGGCCGCCGTCGCCCGCTCCAGTTTGGCATCCTCCCCGTCGGCCTTCATTCCGGGGATCTTCGTCGGGACCAACTCGAATTTGCAGAACCGCAACTCTGAGTCGAGTTGCAAGTCCGCCACCGGCGCCGGCCCGAAATGGGCGTTCTCGACATGAGCCTTCCTGGCCGCCACTCCAGCAGTTCCGCCTTGACGCGGACCTTTAATTCGGGATACGCCACCCGCCAGCGGCCGACGTGGCGCAGGTACAGCACCCGGCTCGTCGCCGAATGATCGAATGTGCCCACGACGGACCAAGACGGCGGACGCCCACGGTCCTCGGCCGCCTTCTCCTTGGACGTGCCGGCCGTGTCAATAACGGCAAATCGACTTCGCCTCGTCTCCAAGGGCGGATTCGATCCTCGCAAGCCGCTCCTCGAAAGCTATGAGTGATCAGGATAGTTGACAGCATGTCGTTCACGAAAACTGCTAGGAATGGC
>CAZAQY010000335.1:0-8004 GCA_964486845.1 uncultured Pirellulaceae bacterium | reverse complement strand
GTTCCTGCAGACGTGTTTGTATTCCGCGCTGTATTCCGCTGAACTCGCCGGCGACGGCGCGACCGGCTGGAAGATCGTTTTGCCCGACGAACCGACGATCGTCGAGAAGACCGCCGCGCGCGAACTGGCCGAGCACCTGAAGCTTGTGACGGGCGCGGATTTCCAGACGGTGGCCGAAAAAGACGTTCCCACCGGCGGCAAGTCGTTGATTTTCCTTGGCCGCACGGCCAAGGCCCCGAAGAAGGACTACAACTTCGACGAAATCCTGATCAAGATGGACGGCGGCAACCTGATTCTCGCCGGTCACGAGAAGCGCGGCTGCCTGTACGCGGTCTACTCCTTCCTGCAGGACGTCGTCGGCGTTCGCTGGTGGACGCCCGAAGACACCTTCCTTCCGAAGAAGCCGGCGCTGGCCATCCCGGATGACCTGGACGTCTCTTACGCGCCGCAGATGATCTCGCGCGAAATGTACCACCGCAACGCCCAGCCGACCGTCTTTTCCGCCCGCATGAAGGGCAACGGCAACCTGACCCCGGAATACGGCGGCGCGGTGCGGATCATTAATTTCGTCCATTCGTTCTACAAGTACCTGCCGCCGGAAAAGTACTTCGAGGCCCATCCGGAATGGTACTCGAAAATCGACGGCAAACGTAAGCGCGAACACGCCCAGCTGTGCCTGACCAACGAAGAGATGATCCAGGAGTTGATCAAGAACGTCCTGGAAACGCTGCGGAAGAATCCCGGCGCAAAGATGATCGACGTCTCCCAGAACGACTGGCACGGGTTCTGTACCTGCGAGAAGTGCAAGGCCATCGACGACGGGGAAGAGAGCCACGCCGGCACGCTGGTAGCGATGCTGAACAAGGTCGCCGAAGCGGTCGAGAAGGAGTTTCCCGATGTCCTGGTCGAATCGCTGGCGTACCAGTACACCCGCAAACCGCCCAAGACGATCAAGCCGCGCCACAACGTGTTGATTCGCCTGTGTACGATTGAATGCTCCTTTATTCAACCTCTGGACGGCGAGCAGAATAAGAAGTTCGCCGCGGATATCGAAGGCTGGAGCAAGATTGCCAAGCACCTGTTCATCTGGGACTACACGACCAACTACAACGACTACCTGGGTCCGCATCCGAACCTGCGCGTGCTGGTGCCGAATGTCCGCTATTTCATCAAGCACGGGGCCATCGGCCTGTTTGCCGAAGGCGAAGGCGACGACTTCTGCGAACTGAAGAACTGGTTGTTGCTGCGCGTAATGTGGGAGCCGCACCTGGACGGCGAGACGCTGATCGAAGAGTTCGTGCGCGGCTATTACGGCGAAGCGGTCGCGCCGCTGATCAAGCAGTATTGGGATGTGCTGATCGCGCGGGCGGAAAAGGAGAAGATCTATCTGGGCTGCTTCGGCATGAACTCGGCGAAGTGGATCGACCTGCCGACGCTCAATCAGGTCACCGAGATCATGAACCAGGCGGTCGAGACGACGACGAAAGCGTACGGCCCCGATTCCGGTGAACTGCGCCGGCTGCGGAAATCCAAGATGGGCATCGACCACGTCTGGCTCAGCCGCTACTATCCGCTGCGTTGCGAAGCACGGGAAAAAAAGCTGCCGTTCCTCGGTCCCCAGGACCCGCTGGAGGCGGCGGAGGAGTTCGCCCAACTGTGCAAACGGTTCAAGACGAAAGCCGCCGTAATCTCGCAGGAAGGGAAATTCGATCTGTACCTGGACGGCCTGAAGGCGGGGTTCATCGCGCAGAAGAATCCGCCGGACATCTGCCGGGGCGTCCCGGAAGACGCCTGGGTCGTCTTCGACGCCCTGTCGTTTAACAACTACAACAATGCGGCCACGATCATCGGCGACCCGGAGGGCTGGAACGGCAAGAGCGTCCGCATGGGTACGAAAGTCGACTGGAACACCAACTACACCCCGCCCGTCCGCGGCAAGTACCGCATCCTCGCTTCGCTGCGCTGCGAGGGAACCATCCAGGAAGGCCGGCTCGGCTCATGGGGCGTCTACGACTCGCAGGGCAAGAAGTCGCTCAAGAGCATGACGCTGAACGTGAAGGATTTCGCGACCCCCGGCGGTTCTTTCGACAAGAAATTCCGCTGGATTGACCTGGGCGTGGTCGACTTCGTTCCCGGCGCGTACTTCTGGTTCGCCCACGGACACCATCCCGAGCTGGACGCCATCTTCGTCGATCGCGTCGTGTTGATCGGGTCGGAGTGAGCCGAGCGGAAAGGAAAAGCCTAAGGCCAAATCCGCAACGCGCGAACAAGACGAACCCGCGTCTCCGTGGCCATCAACTCCCCGCACCAGACGTTCTGATTCCTCCACAACATCGAGGAGAACGAAAATGGTCCAGAATTCAACGATCACCCGCCGCTCGTGCATCTGCGCTGCGATGATTGCCTTGGCCCTGCTCTGCGGGCTGTGCCAACGGTCTTGGGCGGTCTCGCCCACAGCGCAAGAAATGGAAACCGCGAAGCAGTTTGCGGCCGGCAAGTTGTTCAGTCGCGAACCGGCCGAGTTGCCGTTCTCGTTCACCTACGGCGGCCGGCCGTCGAGCGAACTGCTCAAGGCGTGGCTGCGGCAGGAGACCAGCGAGACGCCGGATGCGTCCCGCACCATGCGAACCATCGTGTTCACGGACCCGCAAACGGGACTTCAGGTCCGGTGTGAAGCCATCGAATACGCGGATTTCCCGACGGTCGAATGGACGCTGTACTTCCGCAACACGTCGTCGGCTGATTCGCCGATCCTGGAGAACATCCAATCGCTCGACGTCACGTGGCAGCGCAGCGGCGAGACGGAGTTCCTGCTGCACCACGCCGCCGGCTCGCAGGCCAACCGCTCCGACTACGGTCCCCGTGAAACGCCGCTGCCACCCAAGGCGACGGCCAAGTTCGGCGGGGCAGGCGGCCGTCCGACGAATGTCGACTGGTCGTATTTCAATCTGCAATGGGGCGACGAAGGCGTGGCCATCGCCGTCGGCTGGCCGGGCCAGTGGGCCGGCCAGTTCGTTCGCGACGATGGCCGCGGCGTGCGCGTCCGTGCAGGGCAAGAACTCGTCCGGACAAAACTCTTGCCCGGCGAAGAGATCCGCTCGCCGCTGACGGTGCTCCAGTTCTGGCGCGGCGATCGTTACCGCTCGCAGAACCTCTGGAGACGCTGGATGATGGCCCACAGCATGCCCAAACCGGGAGGCAAGCTGCCGCCGCCCCAGTTCGTCGCGTCCAGTTCGCGGGCTTACGAGGAGATGATCAAGGCCAACGAACAGAACCAGATCATGCACATCGACCGCTACTTGGAGGAAGGCCTGAAGCTGGACTACTGGTGGATGGATGCCGGCTGGTACATCCAGCAGCAAGGCTGGCCGCAGGTCGGCACCTGGGAGGTCGATCCGCAGCGATTCCCGCGAGGGTTCCGTCCCATCAGCGACCATGCCCACGCCAAGGGCGTCAAGATCCTGGTCTGGTTCGAGCCGGAGCGAGTGATGCCGGGAACGTGGCTGTACGAGCAGCACCCGGAATGGCTCTTGAACACCATGCCCGGCCAGCAGAATCCGCTTGCCGGCATGCGATCCTGGTCGTCTCGCGAACTGGGCGGCATCGACCCTTGTGTGTCTCACAACTCGACGCAAGAAGTGCGCACGATGGCCAACATCCGCTGGGACCCTGGCCGGCTCTCGTTTCATCCCGGACCCAAAGGCGAATACTGCGTCGTCCGTTGGACCGCGCCGGACGCCGGCGAGTACTCGGTCAAGACGACGTTCCTGGGCATCGACCAGAGCACGACGACAGACGTTCACATTCTGCACGGCGGCCGCTCGATGTACGACGGTTGGATCGGCCTCCAAGGCCAGGGCAAGCAGGCGGACTTCGAGGGCAAGATCAGTGCCGCGAAAGACGACACGCTGGACTTTGTCGTGGGCTGGGGAAACGGCGCATACGTCTGCGATTCGACCGGTTTGGAAGTCCGCTTGGACGGTCCGGCCGGCAAGATCTACGACGCTGCCAAGGATTTCCACGCGGAGCCCGATCCCGCCAGCCCCTGGAGCTACGGCTATCTAAAGCCCGGACCGTCGCCTGATGCAGCTGCGTTCCGCGTCTTCGACCGGCCGGGCCGACCGGCAGAAGGCGGCGTACGGCTACTGAATCTCGGCAATCCGGAAGCTCGCCAGTGGTTGACCGATCACATCGACCGGCTGCTGACCGAACAGGGCATCGACCTGTACCGCCAGGACTTCAACATGGACCCGTTGGCGTTTTGGCGTGCGGCGGACGCGGAGGACCGGCAGGGGATCACGGAGAACAAGCACGTGTGCGGCTTTCTGGCGTACTGGGACGAACTCTGCCGCCGGCATCCCCACATGCTGATCGACTCCTGCGCCAGCGGCGGGCGCCGCAACGACCTGGAGACCATGCGCCGCGGCGTGCCGCTGTGGCGCAGCGATTATGCGTATGAGCCGATCGGCCACCAGTGCATGACTTACGGGATCTCGCTGTGGCTGCCCTATCACGGCACGGGTACCGTGGCCAGCGCCGCCGCGCCTTACTACGGCGGCGGGTTCACCAAAATCGAGCCGTATGCGTTCTGGAGCAACGCCGCGCCCAGCCTGGGCAGCGGCGTCGACGTCCGCGTCCGCGAGATCGACTACGTCGCGCTGCGGCGGCTGTACCAACAGTGGCGGCAACTGAGCCAGTTCTATTACGGCGATTTCTACCCGCTGACGCCCTACACGCAGGACAACGGCCAATGGATCGCCTGGCAATTCAATGTGCCCGAACGTGGCGAAGCAGCGATCCAGGCTTTCCGCCGCGCAGAAAACACGGTCGAGGAATCCCGCCTGAGGCTTTACGACCTTCAGCCCGACGCCGAGTACACGATCACCTCGTTCGACAGCGCCGTCTCCAGCGAAGCGACCGGCGAGGAACTCATGACCAGCGGTCTGCCCATCGTCCTGCCCGACAAACCATCCGCCGCGGTGATCCTGATCCGACGAAACCTTGCAGCGAGCCGACATCCGCGATGGCAGCGACCATCCGATCGATCGGATCGCGGGGTCCGCCCATGACCACCACCATTTCGCAGACAAGCCCCGGACAGCAACCATCCCGCCGCTGCTCACCACCGATCCGCCCGCTCCAGCAACCCGTCCAGACGCAGTTCAAACCCCGGCAGCAGCGGCGTGGTATAGACTTCCCCCTCCCGCACGACTTGCTGGGTGTAGCCGGAGCCGTGGAGTCGATAGACCGTCAGGCCCCGCGCGAAGCGGTCGATGATCCAGTACTCGCGCACCCCGATGCCCAGGTACTCGTCTCGTTTCTCCTCGTAGTCGCGGGTCACGCTCCGCTTCCCCGCCGAGACAAACTCGACCACCACCGCCGGGACTTCGCCTTCCTGCGGGTCGCGCCCCAGGCCGGCATAGATGACGCGATCGGCGCGGCGGCGGTCCAGGTGCGTGACCACGGTGTCTTCATGGAACGTGGCGTCCAGCGCACGGCCTTGAGGATGGGATTCTTGATACGTTCGCAACCAGTGTCCCAATTCCTCGTTGGGATCCCGTTCCTTGCGCAAAGGCGGAGGTGACACGACCAATACTCCGTGAATCAGTTCATAGCGCCAGCCCTCCTCGAACTCCGCGGCGTCAAACTCTTCCGAGGTCAGACAGACACCGGAAGAATCCGGTCCCAGAGACAGGCGGGGGATTCCTTGGGTCGCAATGGACATCAGCACCTCCCTTCGTTGTGCATTCAGTGTACCGCAGGACGGGTCCCAAAGTCAAATCGGCAGGGCTTCTACGATGGGAGTCCGAAGCAAGACCATCCCGGACCCGCGATCCCGGACAAAGTGCAGGTGCCAGCCCAGCAACCTCGCGTTGGAGACCCTGAGTTGTTCGGCCTCAGCGGGCAGTTGCTCAAGATCGCAGCCCCTCACACCCGCGGTGAAAACAAGTCAGGCACACGCCACGTTCGCGTTTCACGTTTCAACGGGCGTCGCCAACTCCCTCAGCATCGTTCGAGAAACAACTGTCGCCTCGTCAAAGTAGCCATCACACTCCGTGGGATGATCAGCAATAAACACTGGACAGTTATTTCTCGAACGATGCTCAGCCGGTCAATCCAGTATTGCGGATTCCGGCGGATCTCGTCCATGATGCCGCAAGCCGATCCGTGCGGCGGCTTGAGTCCCTGTTCCCAGTCTTGAACGACCCTGACCGAAACGCCCAGGAATTCGGCGAAGATGCGCTGAATTGCATTCAAAATCCTCCTCATCTTGCGCACCTGCTCCGGCTCGTACGACTGGGGCTCGAGATTCAACTTGACGGTCCGGCACGTGTACTTCTCACTGATCTTGCTGGTCGTTTTAGGCGTTTCGGCGAAGTCCCCCAACCGCTTCAGTATTCGCTGGCTCACGCCCTTTTTCATCGGTGCTTCCTTCCTTACGATTCCCAGTCGTCGCGAAACTCGTCGAGTTCGATGAAGTGGAGCAGATCCTCTGGTGCGGACTGACGGGCTCGATAGCTCAAGGCGGCACCGCGGGGACTTCGGGGGGGATGGCAGCAATTCGATCGTTCGCGGGAGTATGCCGCCGAGCGGTACGACCGTCAAGATGCTTGACCAGCTGTTCGGGGCGCAGCCCAAACGGTCTCGGACACTGCCTCGGAGGGAACAGCGACGTTATCGCGCTGAGCGAAGTGGGCCAGCAACCTCGCGTTAGAAAGCCGTCACACCCGCACTGAAAAGGATCTGCTGGGCGACTTCCTGGTCGGTGTTGCCCTCCTGCAAGGGCACGAAGCGGCATTCGCTGAGGCTGCGAAACCAGGTTTCCTGGTGCCGGGCAAACCGCCGGGTGCGGGCTTTGACGGCTTCGATCGTGGTGGCCAAGTCGGCCCGGCCCTGCAGGTGAGCGATGACCTCGCGGTAGCCGACCGCCTGCAGCGCCGTGCGGCTCAGGGTGCCGTGCCGCTGGAGCAAGCCGCGCACTTCCTCGACGAACCCGGCGGCGAACATCTCGTCGACGCGGCGGTTGATCCGCTGGTGCAGCACGGCCCGCGGCCAGAGCAGCGCGAACACGTGGCAACTCTCTGCCGGGCGACCTTCTTCGAATTGCGTCTGCAGGTGGCTGATCGGCCGCCCCGTAGCTCGATGGACCTCCAACGCCCGGATGATGCGCCGCTTGTCATGCGGGTGCAGTTTGGCGGCCGACAGCGGGTCGACTTGCCGCAAACGTTCATACAGCGCCGGCAGGCCGGATTCTTTCAGTTCCTCTTCCACCGCGTGGCGGAACTCCCAATCTGCCGGCGGGCCGCGGAAGATGCCGCGCAGCAAGGCCTTCAGGTACAATGGCGTCCCCCCCACGAACAACACCTGGCGTCCCCGGCTGCGGATCTCGATCATCATCCGCCGGGCGGCTTCCAGGTAGTTGGAAACACTGAACTCGTCGCGCGGCGAAAGCACGTCCAGCAGGTGATGCGGCACGCACTGCCGCTCCTGACTCGTCGGCTTGGCGGTACCGATATCCATCTCGCGATACAGGGCCATGGAATCCAGCGAAATGATTTCCGCGTCCAGCCGTTGCGCCAGTTCGATGCCCACCCCCGTCTTGCCGCTGGCCGTGGCGCCGGTCAAGTACCAGCCGTCGAGGAAAGAAGGCTCGGAGATGGATTCCGTGGAGGACGGATCGGCTGAGTTCATCGGCGCGGAAATGCTGCCGGGCGGCGGGTGCGTCATTGCCAGCCGGCGGCGGTCCTTCTAGCTTGGTGGGCTCAGCACTCATGGAAGCGTCGCCGGCTGGAAAGAAGCCCGGCTTTTCCGAAAAAAGCCGGGGTTCTGCGCCAGCCTACCGCCAAGGCCTTCTGAACGAGTGCTGTTCTGGGTGTCATTATGGTCCAAAAACAACTCCTTTGACGCCACTACCGCCAAGGCCTTCTGAACGAGTGCTGTTCTGGGGGCATTGTCGGATATTTCGCCAATCCGTCAAGGTGACTCTTTTGTGCCGCGTCACTG
>CAZAQY010000334.1:0-8128 GCA_964486845.1 uncultured Pirellulaceae bacterium | reverse complement strand
AAGTGCCGCACCGATGGCCTCGACTTCCTGGCGTAGTCCAGGAGGTCGCCTAGTAACTTAGCCTGAACATCGGAGTCCTCTGGGTGCGGGGTTCGTTGCCGGGGAGGCAAGCCGATCTATGGCTCGTGCATCGCGAGGGCCTGACGAAGCCTGTCGCGAACGAGCTCCCGAAGTTCTTGGGGCTGAACCACCTTGGCCCGGCCAGCCCACGACATGATCCAGTTGACAATTTCTTCCAGACCGTCCACCCGAAACGTCAGGGCCACACTCCCATCCGGGTTCCATTTTGCCTTTTGGGTCGGGTGCCAAACCGTCTCGGTTACGACCTTGGCCGATGCGGTGGTGAACCAGATTTCAACATCGTACGTTGTCGGCCCCCGAAACACCGCCCAGGCGTTCCCGAAGTAAGTTTTCAGGTCGAAGTCAACCGGGACACTAGCCGGTTGGTCCAGCATCCTGAGCGTCTTGAATCGAGCTACCCGGTAGGTTCTGACTTCCGTTGCGTCACTGGCTCGACCAATGATGTACCAGGCGTTCTTGATCAGGCAAAGCCGGTACGGGTGTAGCCGAAGATGCACTGGTCCAGATTCATACGGGCTTTCGTACTGCCCCACGACTTGTTTGCCGTGGAGGAGGGCAAACTGGATCGTCTTGATGGCTTCGCTGTGTCTGCTGTGGTCTGCCAATTTGAGGTCCAGGACGCACACCAGCTTGGCCGCATCCGCGAGAAGTTGCCGAACCGATTCCCCGGACATTGCCGCCAGCTTTCGGGTGGTCGGGGTTGCTCCGGGGCCGACATCCAGCCCCGGCGTCCTGGTAACAGCAGTCGCCAGGGCTTGGCCGATGAGTTCTTCGCTCGTCAGGTTGGGCACCGGAAACTTGTAGTCTGGCCGCACCCGAATGGAATCGTCAGCTCCGTCGCGGTAGTACGGGACTCCCGCGAACTCCAGGACCTCCAAGTCTCGGTAGACCGTGCGTTCCGAGCAATTCAGCTCCTCGGCCAGTGATCGCGTGTTCCACCGGCCGCGGCTTTGAATCAGTTGGAGCAGGCCCAGGATTCGGGCGATCTTCTCGCCCTGTCGGACACGCCGTTTCCAGTCCGGCGACTTCTGAATCGGCTGTCGCGGAACCTGCTCGTCGTCCGCCTTTGCACGAAGCTTCTTGGCCATGGTCGTTCCCTCAAGTCTGAGCCGCCGCCAGCGAGACGATCCCGTGGGTCATACACGGTCTTGAGCATACCTGACAGGACGGGTAACGGAAATCTTCCGCCGACAGATCGAGCGACACTCCGCACATTCCGCCACTCCGCGTTTGGCGGCCTTCTTCTTCGAGCTACCTCCACACCCTGGCCAACAGGAAAACGGTCGCCATGCCGACTGTCCAGCCGATGGCTTTAGCCAATAACCCCGGGTTGTCCGAGTCAGCGGACACCAGCGTTTGAACACCCCCGTTGACCAGCAGAAACACGAATCCGAGGAACAATGCCTCGCCGGCTCCGAGCAACCCCTGCATTTCCCTCACGAATTGATCCGAGTCAGGTTGGCAGAACGGGCACGTGCAATCGCGATCGTGGTGGCACATGGGTGTTTCCTCGAAGCCAAGGTAGAAACGGACGATGGCACCAGGGGCGGCGTTGGCCCCAGCCGATCTTCGGCTGGACTGGGCACCTCCGCAGCCGAAATCAGCGTTTTCCTCAGATATTAGCCAACGTGGCTGCCAACAGTGGGTCAGCGACAGCAGACACGCGAGACACAACACTGTCCGGCTCCAGGACGTCGGCTTGCTGACCAGGCCGGCCGAACTCCTTACCCTCAGTCGAGTTTCAGCGAGGACTGCAGCCTGCCAGACGGCCGAATCTCGCGGATTTGGTGCACCTTGAACGGCAGATACTCGACGATCTGGTCAACCAGCAGTCGTTCTGGCCGGGTTAACCAGCGGCGATTTTCCGCCAGCAATTCCGCCACGTCGGCATAGCCCAGTTCCCCGATGAACGGCAGCGGCGGTAGGCTCGTGATCCGGGAACTCCGGAATTCCAGCCTTCAGGGACTGCACATCCCGGTACTGGGCGACCAGCGGGTGTCCGACTGTTGGCGAGATCAAGAGCAACACGAAATCCCGTGTTGGCATCTGGAAGAGCCGGTTCTGGTCGAAGTAACCGCATTCGTAAAGGCCGACACGGGCATTGCGAATAAGTTGGTCGGAAGGAAATCCGTGGGAGCCATCGTCACCGGCTCCCTTCGGCGAAAGGTCCGAGCCGTACTTCATTTCCACGTACACCGTCGTGGGCGGGTTTTCCCAGCTGATGGTCAGGTCAATCTGGGTCGAACCCTCGTCCCACGGCAGCAATTCCCGCGGGTAACAAGGTCGATTCCGCCACGGCTCGATTCTCAGACCGCGATGGTACTGTCGGTGAAAACGTTGCACGGATAGGCCCCGGTTCAGAAGGTCCGGGAGCCACCAGCGGGAGTTCAAAGCCCGCAGCACCAGACACAGATTGCCGGTGACCACATCCTCACTGGTTGGTCGGACCATCAAGGGGCAGCGGAGTTGACCTTCGGCTGCCGGTTGACAGAGCCGCCCGCCCTTCCCACCAAGTTCAGTCAGCATCTTGCCAACGCTCCCTGATTGCGGGCTTGCTGCGATTCGGGCTGTCTGCGTGGGCACCCCTGCCACTGTCGGCAAGGCTTGAAATACGGGCAGCCAGAGCAGTTCATCGGCGACTCGACCGGGTAGAAGGCATCAGCCTGGATCGCACGCTCGACCGATTGCACGATGTCACCGAGTCGCGTTACGTCCGCGTCGTTCCGAATCGTTTCCAGGTGCTGGATTTGGGGCGTCTTGGTCTTCACCAGGACGGTGTAGCGGACCCGCGGTTGCTCGTCATAACGATCCTGGACGGCATGGGCGTAGCAACTGGCTTGGAGGGATGCTTCCGCCTCCAATTCCCCAAACCTCCGCCCACTGGTCTTGAACTCTCGGACCGTCAACTCACCCGCATCCCGGGTGATCAGGTCGGGGATGGCCAGCAGGGGCTTTTCGAGGGCTTGACCCCGGCTGTCAAACAGCGGTACCAGCAACGGTTCCTCTACTGCGACCACGCACTCCGGCAGGGGTTCCCTGATGTACAACTCCAGCAAGGCAGTCGCTTGTTCGACGAGTTTCGTCCCGTCTTCGTCATCGCGAAACTGAATTGGCTGCCGGTTTTCCAGGTCACCCCAGGCTTGCAGCAGGCAGGCTCGGACCTGTTCCACTCCGAACGCACGGCCGGCTTGAATGCTCCGGTGCAGTTCGGCCAAGGTCTGATGGACCACCGAGCCCAGGGCCAAGCTGCTGGAAATGAACGGCTTCGGCAGCTTGACTACACGCTCGAAGTAGTACTGAAGCGGGCACCGGAGAAACTGGGAGACCTGACTGTAGCTCCAGTGCGGCCGGTCTGACGCGGGCCATGCACCTCGCGTGGAATCACGGCCCAGATTGCTTCGCTGCATCGTAGCTTCCTCCAAATAGAATTCGAGGCCGCCTGCATGCCGCAGCACACAAGACGGCCCCGGGGGGTAGACGGATTAAAAGAGCGGCTGTTACCGGGTGCGGGCCCCGTTCGTACCGGCGGAATTCGTCAGGGCGTCGATGACAATTCCAGCCGCCTGCTTGGTCAGGTCGTACACGCCGACCGGTCGCCCCAAGATGTCGGCGATCTTCTTCTCCAACTGCACCGTGGACAGCTTTTGTCGCTTGCCGATGCTCAGGAGATATTGGATCTGCTTGTTGGTGGCCGGGGGCTCTTCGTGCCCGTTGTTCTGTTCGGGCGGCTGGGTGTTCTGGGGCATCCGCGAACCGTTGCCTCCGTGGCTGCCATTCCCACCCCCGGTTCCGTGGCGGCCGTTTCCGTTGCCACCAACGCTTCCGTGAGGGGGTGCCGGAGGCTGGGGTTGCCGCTGTTGATTGCCGTTGTTGGCCGCCGACTCCTCCCGGTGCGATCGGCCAAGCTGCTGTTCCAACGCTTCCTCGGCCAAGTCGAACAGTTCCTTGACTTGCTCGATCACGGCCTGGGGATCGGACACCGGAGCCGTGATTTCACCGTCCAGGTTGATCGAGTACCCGGTGGAGTTGTAATCCTTGCTCAACTTCCGACTCAGGCCGACGTTTGCACGAAGCATGATTCATCTCCCTGGTGTGTTGCCGAACTCATCCGCCGAACCACTTACCCGCGTGAGGCGTCCGGCCCTCTCGCCTGCCGCGGCTCAATTCACTGCGGGCCGGAACCACCTGGCACAGGAAACGTCACCCAACCGCGTGCCGCGGAGGCTTGCTCTGCTCAACCAGCCAATTTGCCTCCAGCCACCTGACCTCCGCCTCCAGGGCCAGACTTCGCCGTTCGAAAGGCCCCAGACTCAGGCCGCCGACCGGAGAAAGATCGGCATGCCAGCAGCCGCTCTGATCGGGTTCGACGTGCGATCCCCGAACGATGGTCATACTGCCCAACGAAGCCAGATTGATCTCCTCGTGATACAGGCAGCGAATGACGCCTGTGTTGTCGATGACGAGTTGCATCCGCCCCCCCTACAGCTTGGGTTTTCGCAGAATGTTGCGACGCGGCCGGTCAACCAAGAGTCCATCCAGAACCGATTGAACGCGAGAAAGCTCCGTTGCCACCTGCTGCCGCACGCCAGCGTTGTCCCTCAATGTCTGCGGATCGACGCCCCGCACGATGCGGCTGGCATCGTCCACTAAGGCATCAAGTTGCTCGTTGGACCGGACGTTGAGTTGTCGGAATCGAGCGAAGAACTCGGTCAGGTTCTGGATTGCCGAGTCCCGGAATACCTTCGGTTTTCCGTCTTCATTGCCGGCAAGTCGCTCCGTCAGATGCGACACGAGTTTCGACAATTCCCCGATGAAGGCATCTTCCGCAAGCTGGATCGCTTCGTCGAACCGTCGTTGGACCCGCTGACATTCCTGCTCGTACAGTTCCGGGTTCAAGTGTTCGAGGTAATTCGGAGGTTCCACCGACGGAAAGTCAAACTCGATGCTGAACAGGCCGATCAGGGCTTCCGGGTAGTCGGCCGGGTTATACAGGTGTCCGAGCTTCTGCTGGGCCGCGGCTTTCAGATCGCCGTAATGGTTGTTCAGATTCCCCACCGACTCGGCCAGATCCGCCTGGAACCGCCGCATTTGATCGGCGAACGCGTCGACTTGGTCTCTGCGGACCAGCCGCACACCTGGTTCAGGAAACGGCAGGCTGACGCCCTTCCAGTAGCTTTGAAGACGACTGCGAACGGCCGTCACGGCCTTGAAGGCAGGATGCGTCGTGTCCAGCAGCTTCTTGGCTGCCGTCAAAAATCGGTCTTCAGCCCCGAAGGCATCAGCCGCCTGTGCGGTCTGTTGCGGCGTCAGCGACTTCCGGACTCCGAACCAATGGACCGATACCCTGGCTGCCGCCATCATGGACCGCATTCGTTGGGACGGGTTCAGTGCCGTCTGACGTTCGGGTTCTGCCAGGACCGTGGTCATGGAATAGCTCCTGTTGTCGCGATTCGATTCTCGGGCTTCCACTGGGCTTCCGTACCCTCGTCGCGGAAGCGTCGCTCCCGCGGACCGGCAGCCTCGGTTGTTGGAGGCTCGCCAGCAGGGGCTTCAGTTCCGGCGGCAGCACGGTGTTCGCCCTAGATGGAAGCTGCAGGGACCGGTCGTTCTGCATCTCGACCAGCAAGAGCAGGATGTACTGCGTCCCGATCTCAGAGGGCAGGGGCCAGTGGGTGTAGACGTAGGAACGGGCAATCGCACTTGCCCAGGCCCAGGTAGCATTCCAGATTTGGAACTTGACGGGGCGGATGCCATAGTGTGACAGGTGCCGCCGAACGTCCCGCACCAGTTTCTTCTTCGGCCAGCCAGGCAGGGTGCGTTCTTCGGCCATGCTTGTCTTCCTACGGGTGTGGTCCCACCAATGCGGTTCCGCTGGAACGTCCCACGGCCCGTTTCTTTGCCGTCTGCGGGCATGACGGACAGCCAAGCCATCGTCTTCAGTTGCTCGAAGGGTTTCCCCGTCGAACCTGCCTGACCGGCTTGGCGACCGGTGCCGAATCGTGGACGTAAATCCCCGGTGCATCGGCATTTAGGCATCGCCGACTCGCCCAGTTTCGCAACCGCTCGACGGACTCAGCTGCCGTCATGGCAACGGGAACCACGTTTTGGGCGGCCGCCGTCAACGGCACGTCCAGCAACGCCGCCAATCTGCAGCAGGACCGGATCTCGGCCCCTGTCCAGTCACGGTCGTCGGGGCGTTTCTGTTCCCTGTCCAGTCCGAACATCTCCAGGTACAGATTCCAGATTGCCAGTTTTTGTTGGGGACCGGGCAGATCGAGGAAGAACACCCCGTCGAAGCGTTCGGCCCTTGAGAACTCCGGCGGCAGCTTGCTGATGTCGTTGCACGTGGCGATGACGAAGACGTTGGACTCGTGATCATTCAACCACGTCAAGAAAGTCCCGAACAGTCGAGCCGAAACCCCCGAGTCCCCGGCCCCGTTCACACCGGAAAGAGCTTTTTCGACTTCGTCCAGGAATAGGATGCAGGGGGCCATGGCGTCGGCAATCCGCAACGCTTGCCGGATGTTCTGCTCGGTTTGCCCCACCAGCGACCCCATCAAGGACCCGATGTCCAGGATCAGCGTCGGTCGTCCAGTCTCGTGACCCAGTGCCTTGGCAAATTGGCTCTTCCCGGTTCCCGGAACGCCGAGCAACAAGACTCCCCGCGGTCGTTTCAAGGGGTCACGGTGTCCTTGGCACCGCATTGCCCGGAGGCAGAAGCTCTTCATGGCGTCCAAGCCGCCGAGGTTGTCGAAGCCGGACCTGTCCCGGTGGAGAGACAGGAGACCGCTTTTCTTGAGCATCTGGGATTTCAGTTCCCAGACGGCCTCCGCCGTCACTCGTCCATGCCGGACCAATGACAGACTGACGGCTCCCTCAGCTTCGTAGCGGGTGAGCCCGGCCGCTGCGTCCAGGACGTGTTCCAGTTCCGGACCGTCCGGGAGTTCCCCGTCCCCGACAGCGATTGACGAAATCAACTTTCTCGCTTGTTCCCGGTCCGGCAGTTCGTGTTCCACCACGATGAAGTGCTTCTCCAACTCGGTCGGAATTTGCACCACCGAAGACAGGATCACGAGGAACGTCCGATTGGACTTCCCCAGAGCGATCTGCTTGGCGACTGCCTGGACCACTTCCGGGCTGTTGATGAACCGATGGAAGTTGACCAGCACCAGCAAGGCAGAACCGTCCGGCGAGGCCAAAGCGTTCAAGGCTCGAATCGCCGCCAACGGGTCATTCCCGCCGGCATCGAGCGATTGCCCATTTCCCTGTCCGGGAATCTGGAGCCCAGCGTCAATGTCCCACACCGCCAGTCGCCAATCCTCCCCACGGCAAGTCTGGGCGATTTCGGCCAAGGCGTCTTCGTGTTCGTAAGACTGAATCCAGAGCCCGGTGAAAGCCGCACTGACGTACTCCGAAATCCGTTCTCCGAAGGTCATCGGGAATCTCCGCAGGAAATCATGCAAAGGGATTACCAAGGGCACCGGAAAGAAGGCAAGCGGGCGTAGGCGAGGCCGCTCACCTGGCTCGGTACCCCGTCCAGCCGCCGTCGGCCTCGGCTGAATCACACGCGGTCCGGGGCCTCATCATCACCGTGCCAGATCCGCCACGGTGACACCCGCCCTCACGTTCCGACGGTGGTAGTCCCGCCGGTGATCCTCCCTGGCTCCTTCCAAGTCGATTTCGTGACTGGGATCCTCGAAGTTGATGTCATCCCAGACAAGCAGCCGCAGCCGGCCATCATGCACTTCCAGACGGATCGGGCCAGCAGTGCCATCCGCACATGCGAAGCAGCCGTAGCCCGTGGGATAGATCGCCAAGCCGTTCTGTTCTTCAGCGGCTTCGACGTGGACCACCCGTTGACCGTCGTGGTCACGCAGGGACGTTTTCACGTGTCATCTCCTCCGTTCCTGGTGCATTTTCCTGCCGCCACTCCTTAATCCTGGCGTGACGGATTCGTTGCGACTTCGCCGACTCGTCCTGACCGGTGACGACGGATGCGGTCCCGTTCCGTCGCGTACCAGACGAGCTGCAGTTCGCGGCCCACCAG
>CAZAQY010000333.1:0-8303 GCA_964486845.1 uncultured Pirellulaceae bacterium | reverse complement strand
TTTGGCCTCTGTTTGTGAACAAGCGGCCAATGGTAGGCTGTCCTAAAGTGCAATAGACTGTAAGCCAGCATCAAAGCAAACGTCGGAGGGCGTGCTATGAAAGCGCGATGTCGAGGCGCCTTGATCGGCCTAGCCGTGGGCGATGCCTTGGGAGCTGCCGTCGAGTTCCGTTCACCGGGCAGTTTCAAGCCGGTGACAGGCTATCGAGCCGGTGGGCCCCACGGCTTGGCGCCGGGTGAGTGGACAGACGATACGAGCATGGCCTTGGCCCTGGCGGACAGCATCGCCGACGGTGGCTGGGATCTGAACGACCAGGCGAATCGCTACCTCGCTTGGTGGAAGCACGGCGATTATTCCGTTAACGGAACCTGTTTCGACATCGGCATCACGACCCGCAGCGCATTGAGCCGCTTCCAGAAGACGAAGGACGCCAGGACTTCGGGCGATCCATCCGAGCACGCGGCTGGAAACGGCTCGATCATGCGTCTGGCCCCCGTGCCGATTCGGTACGCGAATCTGCTTCCGGATCGGTTGGATGAACTCATCCATCTCCTCGTCGAGTCCAGCTTGCCGACGCACGCCAGCCCCCAGTGCCAATCCGCTTGTGCGTACTTCGGCCTCGTGCTGGCGGCATTGATCTCGGGGCTCGATCGCCACGTCGTGCTGGCTCCGGACTGGCCTCCCCTTGCGGCTCTGCGGCGGCTATTCCCTCTTCACCGCGAGATCGACGAAGTGGCAGCAGGCAGCTTTCGACTCAAACGGCCGCCCCAGATCGCTGGTTCCGGCTACGTCGTCAAGAGTCTGGAAGCCGCCCTGTGGGCGTTTCACGACGCAAAGGATTTCCGCGAGGCGGTGCTGCGCGCCGTCAATCTCGGCGACGACGCCGACACGACCGGCGCCGTCTGCGGGCAACTGGCCGGGGCTTACTGGGGTGAAGGCGGAATTCCTGAGCAGTGGCGAGAAAAGTTGGGCCGCAAGGACATGATCGAGAGGGCGCTGGCGGGGCTGCTAACCTGTGTGCCCACGCCCGGCGGGCTGAAAGAATCTGCCAAGTCACCGAGCGTCGGCACGAAACGGGGCAAGAAGGCACCCTCGGCTGGCAAGAGCACCGGCCCCCAACCGGAGACTCCGATCCATCCCGAACGCTTCCCACCGAAACCAGTGTTTCTGACAAGCAACAAGGCCCACAGGAAGGCAAACGAACAGGCGGTCGAGAAGGCACTCGACTTTGCTCTGAAGGCCGATCTACAAGGGCTCACTGCCATGAAGCTCCCGCCGAGTCCCAAAGTGAAGGCATGGCATGGCCAACTGGCGGCCGAACTCGCCAGTCAGCTCGAACCACACCCGAAGCACACGGCCGCTGGAAGTTACCAACTCGCCGGCGCGGGGGCAAAGCCGCCGATCAAATCCAGTTACTGGGTGGTGCCAGGACTGCTGCTCGCAGGCGAGTATCCCGGCGATCCCGATCCGGACAAGCACCAGGCCAAGGTCCGGACGCTGCTCGACGCCGGCATCCGCACGTTCGTCAACCTGATGGAAGAAAAGGAGACGAACCACGCCGGCAAGCCGTTCGTTCCCTACGACCGTTTGGCTAAACGACTCTGCCCCGACGTGTCGTGTCGCCGACACGCGATCCGCGACCTGTCCGCGCCGACGCGTGCCGCGATGACTGCGATCCTAGACGCCATCGACGCCTCCGTGGCCGCCGGAAGGCCCACCTATGTCCACTGCTGGGGCGGCGTCGGCCGGACTGGCACCGTCGTCGCGTGCTGGCTGCTCCGACACGCAATGGCGACTCAGGCGAACGTGCTCGAAGTGCTGGCGCGCCTCCGGAAGCAGGATTGTGTGCATGGCCACCGTGAGTCGCCGGAAAACGCGAAGCAGCGACAGTTCGTGGCATCGTGGCGGTGATATCCAGAATCTTCGTCGGGTTATGATGGCGTCCCGCAGCCTGGCGAATTCCGACCTGATGCCTTGACAAATCAGGACTTACGTCGTCAAATAACGTTTGTCTTCCGGTTGTAATCCCAGACATTCCGTCGGCCCATCGCGGCCGAGACGCCCGATGCTTACCAGATCGGGTAAATCAATGGTTCGGCCAGCTTGGCGACGGCGGTTCGGGGCGACATCTTCACGTGACGGGCGGAGGCCACAACATGGATATCGTCATGGGCCTTATCATCGGGGTCGGGCTAAGTGCCGCCTGTGGCTTTCGCGTCTTTGTTCCGCTGCTGGGGATGAGCATCGCCAACATGGCGGGACACCTCACGCTTTCGTCGGGTTTTGAATGGATTGGGTCGTGGCCTGCCCTGATCGCCTTCGCGACGGCCACGGCTCTCGAAGTCTGTGCGTACTCCGTTCCTTGGATTGACAACATCATGGACGTCGCGGCGACGCCTGCGGCGATTGTGGCGGGAACGAGCGTCACGGCCTCCCAGGTTGGGGATATTTCACCCCTCCTCAAGTGGTCACTTGCTGCCATCGCGGGAGGCGGTGTGTGCGGCGTGATCCAAGGGGGAACAGTCGCGATTCGTGCGGCGTCCACGGGGACGACGGGCGGATTCGGGAACTTCATTGTCGCGGCTCTCGAAGTGATCGCGGCGATCGTGGTAACAGTCTTCGCAATTGTTCTGCCTGTCATCTGCTTCGTGGCGGTGATATGGCTGTGCTATAAGATGGTCCGCAAGATCGCGAAGTCGGGCTTATTCCGGAAGCGTCAGCCTGTCGCAGGATGACGTCAGGCAACGGCGACCTACGTATCGCCGAACGAGTGATCCGTGGCGACCGACACATCAGGTCGCGCTAAACGTTGCCGCTGCACAAATCAATTCGGAGACAAGCCGGTGGCACTTGGGTGGTATTACCAGAGACGAGGTGCAGAAATCGGGCCGGTGTCGTCGGCCCAGCTACGGCAACTCGCCGCAGCCGGGAAGGTCTCGCGCGACACCCTGGTCAGGAAGGAGAGTTGCGAGGACTGGGTGCTCGCCGGCCGTGTGAAAGGCCTGTTCGGTGCGACTGAGCAGGCACCGGGAAGCTCAACCCGCATGCAGGCGTCTAGCCCTACAAAGCCCAAAACTGAGAGTGCTACCTGTGCCCGGTGTTCCGCGAAGTTCTCCTTCTCGCGCACCGATGGGCAGGGCGCGCAGTTTGGGTTGTGTCCCCGGTGTTCTGCCCAGGCTGCCGCAACTGGGATGTCTCCCAATCGCAACCACGCGGAGCCGGGCGTCTCCCCGGTGCCCGACCTCAGAAGCTGTCCGTACTGCCAGCGCCTCGTCAGCCGGAACGCGTCTACATGTTCCTATTGCGCGAAATCCATTGTCGGGCCGCTTCCAATCGTCATCGAGCAGGCTTCACCCGATTGGGCGTGTTCGAATGTCACGAAGCCGGCACACGCGCGATCGATGGGCATCATGATCTTGTGCGTCGCGTTGATGATGACGTGCGTGTTTGCGCCCTTTGGCTTGTTAATCCTGTGGTTACACCGGCGCCAGGTCGAGGAGACGCTGAGGCGTAGCCTCGAAGAGGGCTTACAGCGAACCCGGAGTTGCGGCCTGCAGCCACCGACTGCCCAGCAAACGGGCAGGATACTGGAACTGGCGCTACAACACTTGACAAAGCCAATGCAAGATCTATGCCAGTGGCAGGTCGGAAATCGGATTCCACCGGGGGAGCTGTGGCGTGCTAGCGAGGCACTCGTTGGAGTCGTTAAGCTAACTAACGAGCGCCCGATTGCCCTTGGGGGGCCTGGCAGGCAGTGGTTCCTGATAACTAGCTGGGCTCTCTACTACTCGGGTCGGGAGGTACGGTCCGAGAAAGGCGCGTGTGCACTGAGCAACATCGCAAGTGTTTTGGCACAAGCAGGGGACCGCATCTGCTTCACCCGCCGCGACGGCACCTACGGATACTTTTCTTGCGAGGATTTTCTGGGTCGGCAGAAGGATCTTGTCGCGTTCTTGGACGCGATTCCGTTCATCTTTGACCCGCCTGGAAGCGTCGTGCTGGAACTTCCGTCAGAACGACTCACGGCCACAGCGAAAGGGAGGGCGATCGTCGCACCCAACCGATGCTCTGGATGCGGCGCAACCAGCGTGGCCGGGAGCGTTACCCTGACGTGGGATGGGACGGTGGTCGTGTCTGATGACGCCAACGGCAACGTCGGCAGCTTGACTGAATTCGCCGGTAACGCCACTGTGACTGTTGTTTCCAAGGGGGCCGAATGCGTTCTTCCGGGAGTGCCCGTCGTTCCGGAGATCGCCGGAGCCCTTGCAGGCGGAGTGGCTCAAGCCATGATCGACAAGGTTTCTTCCCACATGCGCCGACGGCGCGGGAAGCGGGACTCCCTATCACTGAGGCTGCCGTGCTGTTCCGGATGTTTGGCTCGTAGCGTCGGCCGAATCCACGGGATTGGCAGCAGCACCGTCATGTTGGTTTTGTATAATCGACACTTCGCAGCGGAGCTGAAAAGCCTGAACGGCCTGTAGCGACCGTCCAACGTGCCGGGCCGAACTATCGGATGCCGTGACGAGGTAATTCCGGGGCGGAAAAAGGGGGAGGACTCTTTGGCGTGTACCGAGTGGAGGAAGGCCGAACTAACGAACGAGAGCGGCGGTTAAGGTCGGTTGCCAGTGGCTGGCGTTACGGCCGCCGCCTCGTTATCCTGGTCGGCGACGTGAACCTTAAGTGCCGGAAAGCCCTCTACCGATTGGGAAAGTAGTCACATCATCCGTTTACGCGGGGTTTTCCAAGTGAATACCGACATACTCTGGCCGCACCAAGGGGATCAAATCTTCGCCGGTGATGCGCCGACAGCTTCGCAAGCGCACATCATGCCCACATCCATACTTACGTGGATCTCGATGGCAGAGGGATACGCAATGGCAGCCGAATTGGCCGTAGCAAACGTGGACTGCCTTGAGCGAAATAGCATTGTTTACCCCGTGGTCTTCTGCTATCGGCATGCCGTTGAGCTTTACCTCAAGTACGCCCGGTCGGTGGCACGAAGCCTGTTTTCCATTTCGTCAACATCAAAGAAAATGGACCACGACCTCTTGACAATCTGGTTGCAGTTGCGGCCCTTGATTGAACGCTGTTGGCCACACGACCCGCCGCAAGACTTGGACGCCGCCGAGGCAATGATCAGAGAATTCCACACTGTCGATCAGAACGCTCAGAGATATCGGTTTCCCGTTTCAAGCAAGGGCGTCCGCCATTTCCAGTCAAACGAGAGTATTGACCTTGTCACCTTTTGCCGTTCGGGCAGAAAGATCATCAACTTTCTCGCAGGCTGTTCTGACGGTATGTCGGAAGCAATTCACGCATGCTAGGTTACACACCAGTTCTGGGGGAGGAAATTATTGAGTCCTAGGTTTGAAATGGAATCATAACAGCCGCCAAAGTACCAGTTTTTGCGTGGTTCTCTGAAATCCGGTTTTCCATTAGCGGCCTAGGACTCAATAGAACGATGACAGATAATGCCAAAATGTCCATGATTTTGTGTTCGGGCCTGGAACCTGCTGAACAGGAAAGGGTCGAACGTCTACATACAGGGATCTTTGAGCGTTTCAAGCATGCTGGCCACGTCGTGAGAACATGCCTAGCCCGGATCGACGGTGATCGCCGCCTGCTTGAATTCTCTGGCCCGGCTGGCGTCGTCGCTACCGTGTCGGCGATTGAATTCCTTGCCGCTTCCGACACCGCTGCCGTAGCGCTAACCATGCCTTGACAACAAAAAGCCGCCGAACAAAATGCTGGACCGGATTCGCGGTTACGGTGTTGGAAAATGGTGAGTTGATCGGCCGCGTCCCGGTCAACATGGTCGTTCGGCGTGGCGGTGGTGCGCGGGACACTGAGACGAGGAGTTCCTGATTTGGCGTACCGAATCGACTACTCGCCGACGACTGACGAACACCTTCGGGTACTGACTGCCCGGCAGCGTGCGATGGTGTTCGATGGCGTCGACGAGCAGTTGGAGCATGAGCCTGGAGTCGAGACGAGAAACCGGAAACCGATGCGTCCGAACCCGCTGGCGCCTTGGGAACTGCGGATCGAGGAGCTTCGGGTGTACTACGAGATTGAAGAATTGCCCGAGCAAGTGGTGACGATTGTGGCGGTCGGCGTCAAGGATCGCAACCGCGTCTTGATTGGTGGCAAGGAGATCAAACTATGAAGGTTATCGAACGGACGGCCGCAACCGCGTCGCTGGCCGACTACGCAGCGGACATCGGCGACGACCCGCTGGTAGTAACCAGCGACGGCCAGCCCGTGGCTGCCCTCGTGCCGATCCAGAACGCGGACATGGAAACCGTGGCTCTAAGCACAAACCGTGAGTTTCTTGAGTTGATCGAGCGCTCGCGTGCCCGTGTCCGTGCCGAAGGCGGGATTTCGAGCGCCGAGATGCGGCGCCGATTTGAGCAATGAATCCAGGGGCGCTGAAATCAGTCTCTCCAAGGTTGTTTCCGTCGAGTTCTGCTCGTATCGGTACCTGCTGGAGTACGTGCAACGAAAAAGGCTGCGCCCACCGCCCGATTACTTCGTCAACGGACAGGCTTTTCACGAGACGGCGGCCCGCATGTACCGCGGTTTGTCGCGAGGCAAGCCCGCGGACGAGGCCGACTTGCTCGACTTCTTGGCGCGGCGCGTAAAGCACCCAACCGTGGAGCTGCAGAATGCGGTGCGGCTTGCTGCGCAGAACGCCTACGAGGGTTGGGAGATCGTTGGCGTCGAGGAACCCTTCGTGCTGTCGCTCGGACGGACTCTGCCTCCGTGTCTTGGTATCGCGGACCTGATCCTCCGCCGAGGAAGCACCTTTGCGGTTGTCGATCACAAGACAGGCAAGAGGTTCAATGGCGCCGACGAATTGCAGTTCGTCCTTTACCGCGAGTACGTCAGACGGCGCTACAAAGCGAGACGCTGTGTGACCATCGTAGACGAGTACCGGTGGGTGAATGACCTGACCAAGATCAGAAAGCCGGCCTTCCAAAGAGAGCACGTCCGCTTGGCGCGGAACGCCTGGCGCGAAGCCGTCTGCCGTATGACCGACGCTTGGAACGAGATCCAAGAGATCGAGAAGTACCACGAGGCTGCCGCCTCGGACGAGTGTTTTCGCTGTCCGTACAAGGAGATTTGTCCGCAGGCTTCCACCGGGTACTCGTCGTGGTGGTGGTAGCCCCCGAGTCACCCGCTGGACGCTACTCTTCCTTCTCGCCTTCCGCCTCGCGGAACAGTCCGCGGATAAGAGCCTGGACGAAAAAGGAAAAGGACAGGCATTCTTTCCTTCCGCCGCCGCGCAGGAGTTCGTGTTTCCGAACCAGTTGACCGCGTGGGGCAAGCTGACCGACCTGCGGGAGACCTTTCCGCTGGGCGACAACGGCGTGACCGAATGGGAGGTTTACGGCAAGGACGTGGAATGAACCCGATTGACTGTGGTGCGACGCTGCATCTTCCCAATTCCAAAGGACTCTAAGAACGAGCCAGTTGTCAGTATTTTCCACAATGATCGCAGGCCTCTCTCCCAAGTCGCCGGCAAACGCGATTCCGTCTACCCGGCCGGCTCCGCTTGTACGGGACGCGGCGGCCTGAGGACGAACGTGACCACGGCGGCAACGGCCAGCAGCGCCGCCGAACAGTAATCGGCGAAATTGAAGCTCCCGCGCTGATCGCCTTCTTCACCGCTTAGCTGAGTGGATATCCGCAGGCCTCCAGCAGGCACTGCTGCACGAGCAGTTCGTGCTCGAGGGGGTAGGGGTTTTCGATCTCACCGCGAATGATTCGAGCCAGCTCGATCAGTTGGAAGTCATAAAGACCTGCCCGAGCCATCCCTCACGCACCGCGCGCTGGCAGAACTGCACGGCCGGGTTGTTCCGGTACATGTAGCCCAACTGCACGGCCAGTTTGCGCCGCCCGGCCTCGTCCAACACTCTCTTGAACGCGGCGAATGACTTCCCGCCCCGTTTGTCGAGGTGGACGTGCATGCCAGCCGCGATACATCGCCCGGTGACGTCCATGATGCGGTCGTCGCCCGAGCTGACCTCGACGGCCACGGCCTGGAGCCCCTCGACCTTGACTTCTGCGGGCTGACCGACCTGACATCCAGGTTTTTCGCGCCCGCCGCGGTGACGGGATGGCGATTGGTTCCTCGATTTAGACCACCTCTTCCACCACCCACGGCTGCCGATACTCGCGCTTCAAGTAGCGCATGGCGTCGGCATCGTCGAGAATTTGCTCGGTCTGCGGGTCGATCCGCAGCGTCCGCCCGCCGAGCCGGCAACTGATGTTGGCGTAGTGGACCAACAGCATGCTGCGGT
>CAZAQY010000332.1:0-8313 GCA_964486845.1 uncultured Pirellulaceae bacterium | reverse complement strand
CAAAGGTCACTGGAAAGGCACCAGCCGAGAAGTCGAGGTTTGTGCCGCTCAACATGGTCACCGCCGCCGTCAAACACCTGACGATACTGGCTGATTGGCTCGATCCCGAAACGATGGCGGCTGAGGAGCGAAGCAGCCTCAAGCCCGAAATCGAGGAGATTGAGAAGCTGCTCGTCATCGTGAAGCAGAAAATGAGACCGTTTTGGATCAAGGAAGGGTTCTAGGCAACAACGGCCAGGAGCGGGGTTGCGGACGCCGATGTCCGCAGCCCCGCTCGTTTTCCGAGGTGCCACCATGAGCAAGTACGACGACGTTCGAATTACACAAGAAATTGACGACGACGGACGACGGTTCGTGCTTTCCCTCGATGGGAAGCGGATTGTCGCCAACTCGATGAAGGAATGCTTGAAGGCGATGGGGCTGACACACAGCCTGCCAGACAACTGCCGAGGAAAAACCCTCGACGTGAATACCGCTCGGCGTCGGGCGAGGTGTCATCGTCGAAAGGAACAGATCGCCAGCCGGGTGGTGCATCCCGTCACGACAGATGATTTCCGGCTGTTTCACTGCCGGTTCCAGGAGTTGAAGGTGGAACCGGGATCGGTCCATCTGATCCTGACGGACATCCCATACGGGGAGGCATTTCTACCCGAACTGCGAGATTTGGGAAAATTTGCCGCACGGAATCTCGTCGAAGGTGGACTCTTTGTCAGTGCCATCGGCAAGGCGTACCTCCCGCATTGCATTGCGGAATTCGGGCGGCGGCTGGAGTGGGGCTGGCTATGCTCCACGATCTGGCAGGGAGACAGTCCCCATCACCATGCACGGAACTGCGTGGATCGCTTCACGGCGTGGCTAGTCTACAGCAAAGGGCCGTGGGTCCGGCGAGGACTGTGGTGGGACCGGTTCGATTCACCTCACAAGGAGAAGAATCACCATCCTTGGCAAAAGCCCGTCGCCGACGTGGAGCACTGGCTGCGGCGCTTTAGTGAGCCGAATGACCTCGTATGCGATCCGTGCGCCGGATCGTTCACGACCGCTGTTGCCTGCGCCCTTAACAATCGCCGCTTCATCGGCTGCGATTGCGAAGCGGAGAACGTTGCGGTGGGCCAGGAACGGATCGCCGAAATCGTTGCAGACAAAGATTCCCTCGTTTCACAGGAGCGTTGAAATGGTTGATTTCTGGAAAGCAATCGAAACGTTTGATCCGCACACCGCCGACCCGCATTTCTGCTGGGCACTGCTTCAGATGGAAGCAGAGTGCTACATCACGATCAAGCACGGCACCATCACCCCCACAGGAAAAGTCTTCGAGGTTTCGCCGCAAGCGATACTCGACCGCCCTGCGGAGGCGTGGGAGTGCGATGCCGCTAAGGAGATGCTCGTCATGGAAGCCGAAGGACTAGTGTCGATTTGCAACGGTGTGGTGACGCTCACTGAACAAGGGAAAGACGAGGCGGTGGACGCACTTCTCGCCGAAAAAGGGTATCCGAAGCCGTCTCAGGGTGAGGTGGAGATAGAGTTGAGCGACGAAGTGCTTGCGTACCTCGACGCCAACCGGAAGCCCGGCGAAACGTACAGCGACGTGATTCTACGCTTGTTCGATACCAGCGAGGAATGACCATTCCCATCCCTATCGAGGAGTTGGAAAAAACCTTCGAAGAACTTGAAAGAACATCCCTAGCGGATGACAACTAGCAGAAAGGGGATCGGCGACAGGCTCGCCGGTCCTCTTTTTTCATTTCTTGGGTCGGTTTTCCCCGAGCCTCGCCCTGAGCGACAACCGACCGGTTGCTGCTCTCCACCTGCTAGGCACCAGGGTTCAGAGTCGCCCCCGATGCTCTGTAAACTATTAGTTTACAGACCCACGGAACCGGGCGCATTGTGGCTATTAGCGGTCTGGCTTGGCAGCTAATAGCCACACGTCCGCACGGGGGCGGTTAGTAACCAAGCCGCTGGTTCATCGCCCTTTTGTTCGGAGATTCCAGGCATTTGCATGAGGGCGCAGTGAAGGTGGTGTGGAAAAGCAGTCGTGCTGCCCTGGTCCGTTTCTCTTTCCGGCAAGACACCCAAGCGGGACGTTACGCCAATCGACCTACGGTGCAAACTACTTGATACCCGGAACAATCCGACGACGCTCATACTTTGTGTGAGGGTCGCACCCGATCAAAGAGATCCTAGAGTGTGTTAGAATGCTGTCTAGGACTTGGGGGGTTGCGGGCTGAAGCTCAATAAACAGGGACCCGAAGTCACGGTGGCTAAATTGCCCTCCGTACTTCATGGGTCGTCGCCTTGGCACTCTTTCAAACATCGGGATGAAAACTTCCTCCTCGTGTTCAAGGAGTTTTGGCACTGGAGGAAGATACTCTGGGAACCATTTCCATGGTTCAGGTCCGGCAATTCCGAAGAGCAAGATCAGATGATCTCGTCGCTTGATCTGTGCAGTTACGGCTACGCCTGTAAAGATGGCTTTCCCGCCGTGCGTATCCTTTACGAAAGTCCCCTCACCCAGGTAAATCGAAAAATGGAAACGATATGTCGCAAACAGCGTTCCATCCCTTTGAACCGGAGCAAAGAAAGCGCCTGCACAGCTTGTGTCCTCTACCTCCATTGGGCTGCGAAGGCTCGTCTTCTGCCTGTCGGCTGATCGAACAAGGAAATGTAAAAAAGGCAGTTCGGCGATTCTCATAATACCGTCCTCTGAGTATTCGGGCCGTTGAGCAAGGTTTGCGCCGCCGCTGACTCGAATTTCTGTTGCTCCACCCACTGGCTTAGTGGCCCGACCACGACATCCACTCCTTCGATGTGAGTAGCAACGGTACCATTGCTCCGAAGCCGTCTTGTAAGGCGAGCGGCAAGCTTAGCATCAAGAAGCCTCTTTGAGAGTCCGTTGTATTGGTGGTCACCAATGTCGAGTTGAAGAACGCATGGACGTTGATTCATTGGAAACTTGTTTTGAACAAACGTCAGAGCGTTCGCACCTGAGTCCTGAGCGTAGAAGCCTTGACCGAATTCTCCGCTGCCCCGAGTCACATCGATGCCCCCCTGCCCTGTACCGTCATCCTGCATTGCTGTTGCGTCAGCATGTCTAGTTCCATGGAATAGGCGTGGCATTGTCACCTTTCACAAAAAGTTGCCAGCGATGGTCTCACGTCCCAAATGAAGAGTGCTAGAATGGAATCTCGTCCGTGGGCTCCGACGCCTCACTCCAGCCGCTCTCTCCGAGGTTGGCGTGAACAACGTTATCGGCGATTCGCTCTAGCTCGTCGTAGGTGATAACCTCAATGCGGTGCAGGTGTGAATTGCACATACGAAGTGCCTCTCGCTTTGCAGGCTCGTCCTCCTCATCGTCAGCAATCCTGCCGATCAAGACTTTCGCCTTGAGTTTGTATAAGTCGATCTTGTATTTACGTATAAGATTGCCACGATCTGCCTCGATTTCGGAGATGTAGTGTGCAGCCTGCTGAACTGCCTTGTTGATCTCAGCAGACACAATCCAGTTGCCATGGTCACGGATGAACAGTTGAGCGTTGCTCCGCTTCAGTTCAATGATCTCGAAGTACCGATCCGCCCCTTCAAGCAAGATATCGAGCGAGTCCTCAACGGTCCATTCTCGCCGAGGAAGCATTGTTACGTACTGTCCGCCCAACATCCACCAGTTCTGCTCCAGAAGCTCCTGGAACTCTTGCTCTAGTGCATCATCCTCAACCAGCTTCCGCAACTTCTTGAGTGCATGATTGCGGTGGGCGACCCGAAGAGCGGCAGCCGCCATCCGCACGTTGTCGCTCTCACCAAGTTCGGGTAGTCTCCGAAGATCGGTTACTCGATCGGCAAGAGCAGCAACAAGCCCCACAAGCTGGGTTGAGTCGATGTCCTGGTCCTTTATCGCTGCAAGAATGTCCTCCAAGCCAGGAACGGGCCTTCCCCTGATAACGGCGTGTTCGCCTGGAATCGATGCTTTATCGTAGTTTTCCAGGAAGATGCGGAGTTGCTCGATCTCGCCGTCCTCGCACGTCCAACGATTGAGCCGGTTCTTCTCGGAAAAATCGACTCCTGAGCCGACCCGAAACGGAAACGAATTGACGTGAAGCTGTTTGTGCCGTATTTCGCCGGTTTCCGGGTCTTGGATTTGCAGGATGCTTGCCACCTTGTAGGTCTGCGGGCCGGACTTGATGACAACCCGCTGAATAATCTGGATGCGGGGGTTGGACGGGCTGTTCGCCTTGATCAGTTGGACGAACTCCTCCTCGTCGGGTGGTCGAAAGCGCTTTTTCATAATCGGTTGGCCCCGATGAACAGGATTCGTAATGCGACGGTCTATTCCGCCTTGAGTTCGATGGCACGTCTGTTCGGCAACGCAAGGACACAGGTCGGCCACGTCAGCCCATAGTGTCGAAGCCAACCTTCAAAGGAATCCTCCAGGTTGCTCTTCTCCCCTGCGTCAACCGACTCCAAGAGCTTCTGCACATTCGAGGCGACTTCCTGAAAGCCGCTGAGGGCGATGATGTCCAGGTCATGGCCGGGATTAGCTTGACTCGACACAGGAAGCTCACGTCCGACAATCGAAATCCTAACGGTCTTGCCCTTCTTCCTCGTCTTCAGCCAGTTCAGGTGATCATGCGACTGCGCAAGCTCACTCTTGCTGTATCCCGTATCATCCGCCTTTCCGGTCTTGAGGTCGAACCCCCATGCCTCGACCTCACCGGGGCCGCACCACAGGTTATCTGGTCCAGTGTTCTCCGACTTGTCGGGTCTAGTCGAGTCCAGCCCGAGGAGGTCGCCAAGTATTTTCATGGCTTCTTCCGCAGCATCCGTGTTGTCTCCGTAGACAAGCTCCGAACGCACTCGCTGAATTGCCGACAGCATGTTGAGCTTCTTGGTCCGGAACGTTGCGGCAAGTTTCCTGGCCTGAAATCCGATGGAGTCGGCCTTTGGTGGCTTGAACATCTTGTCCCGCTTCTCGGAAGGACGGCCAAGTTCCGACCGTTGGTGGGATGCCGCCGTAAACGCCTGGAGGGCGGTCGCCTGATCAGAGCCGCAAAGGTGAGCCAGACCTTCGAGATGTCTGTACCATGCCGCAAGCCTCTTATCTCGCCGCTCGGCGTCGTTGGCTAGTTCATGGAGGGTGGTAATCGCCTCCGCATAGTTCCCGTCCCAGACCGCAGCGTAGCCCTTCCGTTCTTGAAGAAGGAGCGGCGGATACCAGTCGTCAACCTTGCTTCTTGCGGAAACACCAAATTGCCCGATGTGGTCGTTGTAAAGCTCGTCCCAGTTCTCGTCACCGGTCAGAACCCCATCGAGCAGGTCAGCCCAGGTGACCTCTTTCGAGGCTACCTGCTTCCCCAATTCAATGCCAAGCGAAATCTGTTGCTGAAGTAGATCGGGCAAGAAGGTCCGGTTCGCCGGATTGCGAATCCAATCCTGGAGATCGGTCCCGGTGAGAATCACTGCGCCGTGATCCGTGTTGCTCCGGAAGATACGACCGATAGCTTGCACGATGCGAGTCGCCGTATGTCCTAGGCGAATGGTGTCGATTCTTACGCCTTCGTCGATGAACCGGTCGAAAAGGGCTTCTCCCTTTGGCAGGCGGTCCAGAATCAGTACACGACAGGCGTCACCGGGAAGGTCGATTCCGTCGTAACGTGCGACCAATCCGAGAAGCTGCGGGTCCGTCGAGGCAGAGAACTCCTCAATTCCCTCGTGACCGCTGTCTTTATCGAATACGACTGCGGGAGGGGACCACTGCTCGGCTTTCGCCGTTGACGGTGAAAGCACGCACGCTTTCCTGTCCGTTACGAGATCGAGGGACCATTTGCGTTGAACCTTATCGGTCTCGCCAGCGGCGAAAATAAAGAGACGCTGAGCGTCACCGGACTTGCCGCCCGGACGTACTATTGTCGGCTTGAGTAAGCCAAATGCCCGAGCGAATGACGCTTCCGAGGGCAAGGTAGCGGTCAAGTAGACCCGGCGCACTTCCTCAGCAAAGTAGGGCAGGGTGTGGAGAGGGATGACTGGGGGGCTGATTTCAACGCCCGTGCCAGCGATAAGAACGCAGCAGTGGCTCAGGTGGTCCCCAAGATAGTCCCAAGGGAACTTCATGTTGTTGTCGGTGGCGACCCCCGCATCAACAAGTAGCGAACGTAACTCTTGGGCGTGTTTCCAAACTAGGTACATCGGGACGAATAGCAGAGAATGCTCATTGCCCTTGGTAATGTCTTCAAGTTTGGTTGCCCCAATTGTATTGACGAAGTGCGGTCGATAGAGTGCGACGATTGCGTTGAATAGGTCCGAACCCGCAGGGATCTTGATCGTGAATTGGTCTCGAATGGTCCCCTCAGCCACGTGGGCGTCATCGAAGACAAGTGCAGCGATGTCCTTCTCATGGAACGTCGAATGGCCCGTGAAGGCAGCGGCATAGTTCGTAATGCAAAAGGTCTCGGCAGCCTGGAACATCTCTTGATTGCGCCATTGCCCTTTATAGCGAGCCGCTGGCTGGAGGCCGAGTTCTGCTGCCTTCTTGAGCGTCTGTTCGACAAGCTGATTGTTCGGAACGACGTAAAGAACACGTCGGTTCAGTTCGTTGAGCAGCGATTGGGCAACCATCAGGCCGACGAGAGTCTTGCCTCCCCCCGTGTTCATCTGAATGACCACATCGGAGTTGGCTCTCGCCTTGCTCCACTCCCGGAGTGCCTCGGCCTGCGGCTCCCAAATGTTTTCAATGGACCCACGTAATGTGAGCTTGTTGAACACTTCCAGCGGGTCACTCGGCTTTTTCGATGACGGTACGGAGAGCTTCAGCTTCTTCAGTCCCACTGCGGTTTCTCCTATCAAATCCCTTCCTCAAGCGAGGCCGTAAGCCCGCACCTCCCAAGGTATTGACTAATGAACGACACTTATGGTTCACCTCGTGCCAAATCGCTGTCGCACGTTTACCCCACCCCCAATGCCTTGAACACAGCATCCGTTGGGTCGGCGTAGAAACTGGTCTGGAACTTAGCGAACAACTCGCCGGGGATCGTCGGGATGTCGCCGACGCTCGCCATCGGGAGCAAGATCCGTTTGGCCCCGGAGTCGAAGGCGACCTGCATGGACTCCGCTAGGTTCTCGACGGGAATGATGTTGCCGCCCAGGCTCATGCTGCCGAGGACCACGATCTGCGACTGGAGCGGCTTCCCCATCACCGCCGAACACAGGGCGACAAACGCTGCCAGGGTCATGGCGGTCGTCGGGCCGGTGTTGTGCAGTTCCACGACGTGGAGGTGGTAATCATGATCGTGGGCCTTGATGGAGGCACTAACGTGTCCGGCGTTGGCCTTGAAGAAGTCGAAGCCGACCTTGATCGCCTCCTTTGCCGCCGAGTTGGAGCCCAAACCCGACAGGATGCACTTGCCGTTGCCCGCCGTCACCTGCGTTTCCAGGCGGTAAAGGCCCAGATGACCACCGTTGCCTACGGCCACGGTGTGCATGACGCCGGGATTGAGCGGACCATCGGGGATCAGGGAACCGCCGCCTTGTTCGGGAACGCTGATGAACTTCTCGTCCCTGGTTTCCTGGTCCAGGTAGCTGAAATGAACGTCGAAGAACTCCATCCCGCCGATCTTCTTCAACTGTTCCTTAACCCGGCGACGGCCTTCCAGGGCGTATTCCAAGCATCGCCGCACGGCTTCCTTGTCGTAATCCTCAGCCGGGTAGAGCAGCTTCAGTAGGCCGGAAACGGTGTGGCGAACGGCGATGGTGTCCCGCTGATTGAGATCCCGGCCTAGCTTGAAGAACTTGTTGATGGCGTCCCCGAAGTTCCGCTTTCGCATCTCCCGCAGCCACTCGGCCAGATAGTCCACGATCAGGCCGTAGCGGTTCGTGAAGAACTCAGGCCGCATCTTCGGGACTTCCCAGCCGGGAATGTAGGCATGGAAGCGGTCGAAGAAGGCCGAGTCGATCATGGCATCCGGGAAGGGGGCCAGCAGATGGCTGGTCTTCACCAGCGTGTCCACAGACTGGTTGATGTTACCGACGAAGACCATGGCGGCGTAGGCGTTCACTTGGTCACGACCACGGGCGAACGATCCCGAAGCCATGTAGTCCTTCATGATCTGGACGCCATCCTTGTCCTTGAACGAGATCCCGGCCACCTCATCGAACGCCACGCAGTCCCAGAGCCCCACCAAACCAACCGTGCGGCTTGCCATGTTATAAAACAGGTTGGCGACCGTGGTCTGGCCCCCGGAGATCAAGATGCTGTTCGGGCTGATTTCCTTGTAAATGTGGCTCTTGCCGGTGCCACGTGGGCCTAGTTCGCACACATTGAAATTGTTT
>CAZAQY010000331.1:0-8384 GCA_964486845.1 uncultured Pirellulaceae bacterium | reverse complement strand
ACTCCGCCCCGACCCGGTCGGGACCAAGCCTCAACACGTCTCGAACAGGTCGGGACAGAGTCCCAACCTACGTCCGTGCGCGCACCGCGCGCGCAAAATATCGCCGGATCGTAGGGACTCCAGACCAAACAGGTCAAGAGAAGCTTTTGGGAGCCTCTGCGGGCAACGCTAGCAACCGCAGCGTGCATCCCGCCCGTTCAGCACTAATCGGGCCGGGAAAGGCCTTCTTCCAGACCTCCGCCGGCGGTTGGGAACCCAGCGCCAACTCGGCTAATTCCTCCCAGCGTTCAAAGCCCATCGACTGCAGAGCCCAACCCTGCCGCCGCCACGTAGCCATCAGCAACTCGCGCACGAGATAGCGCGGAACGGTGGCTAGCACGGCACCGTCCACCGTCACCTCGCCGGGACCCGCCACCGTGATGCACCGGGCTGCCAGATCGTCAACCAGGCCGGCAACGATTTCTTGGACCTCGCCGGCCAGCGTCGCCAGTCGCGTGATGGCGTCCACCACGCCAGGATTGTACTTGCCGGCCAAGTGCGGCAGCAACTCGTGCCTGATCCGATTTCGCGTGTACCGCAATTCGGCGTTCGAGCGGTCTTCTCGATAGGATTGCCCGATCGCCGCGAGATAGTCCAACACTTCGCGCCGCGACACGCTCAGCAACGGCCGAACGAGCGACACGCCAGGGATCAGCTGCCGGCATCGCCGCATTCCGGCCAGGCCGCCGATCCCGGTGCCGCGCACGAACCGGTGCAGTACCGTTTCCGCTTGATCGTCTGCCGTGTGACCGGCGGCCACGTATCGAGCCCCCACCTGTCGGGCTACCGCACAGAGGAACCGATACCGCGCCGCCCGCAACCCGGCCTCGTCATGTCCCCTGACGGTTTGGCCTTGCGATTCTACGGCGGCCTCCCACTCCGCGTCAGCAGCATCCCCTTCTCCCACCCTTCGCTTCTCCCCGTCTCCCGTTCCCCCGTTCTCCCCTTCTCCGCTCTCTGCCCGGCCCGTCTCGCAGCGAATCCCCAGACGCCCGCACAGTTCGACGACGAACGCCTCGTCCGCCTGCGACTGTTCCCCGCGCAGGCCGTGGTCAAAGTGGGCCGCCACCAGTTGTCCGTCGCCCTGGCCCGCAGCATTGGTCAGTCCGCGTAGCAACGCCACGCTGTCCGGTCCGCCCGAGGTCGCGACCACGACGGTCACGTCGCGCCACGCCTCCGGCGGCCACGCGCGATGTAACTTCTGCTCGAAGAGCGATGAACCAGGCATGTCGGGGTGTCTGAGCCCTTTGCGTTGTGGGAAGATACCTTTGCCGCCTTGTGCACAGTCTACTAGAATTCCGCCGTAGTGTGTTGCTGGTTTCGCCGGGAAACTTAAACGACCGACCCCGCCTATGACGACTGATGCCATGACTCGCCCCCCTCACGTCATCCGCCTGCGAGGCCCTTGGGAGTATCGTCTGGTCGAGACCGCTCCACCATTGGCGGGAGGCCCGCCGGGGACTGCAGTCGGCGAGTTGCCGCCGTCGGACTGGGTCGTCATGCCGGCTGACTGGAACGTCACGCTGGGGCCGAGTTTCTGCGGTCGCGTCGCGTTTCACCGCCGCTTCGGCCGCCCGACCGGGCTGGGGCCAGCAGACCGTGTGGACCTCGTGATTGACGGCGTGGGGCCGTCAGGCAGCGTGCGGCTGAACGGCGAATCGCTGGGCGAAATCCCTCTTGGCTGGCAAGTCTGGCGGTGCGACGTCACAACTCGCCTGAGGCAGCGCAACGAGCTGATCGTCGAAATCGAACGGCCGCCCGTTACTGACGGCAAGCCGCCGATCCCGCGCCCCGGACGCGATGGCCTGCCCGGCAGACTCATGGAAGGCGTCCGGCTGGAGATCTTCATCCGATGACGATTCCGCGATTTGTTTGGCGAGCAAGATTCGCAGAGGAAAGTGGATGGCGAATAGTGAATACTGAATAGTGAATACTGAATGCCTCGGTGTCCAATCCGCGACGAAGAAGCCACGACTGGCAGCGGTCGAACGAGGCGGGAGGATAAGATGCGACTCGCCCGCTCACCCGCCGAATCCGCTGTAGCGTTTGACTCCCAAGCGGTACATCCCGCGCGACAGGACGATAAAGAACACGACCCAACCGGCGGCAATCGACAACTCGCGGACCAGGTCCGGCCCGGTGACCTTGCCCAGGAACACGGCGGACGGAAAGTAGGCCAAGTACTTCAGCGGCATGACGTCCACCAAGTAGTGCCACGGCGCGGGCAGCATGTCCAGCGGGAACATGTGTCCCGACAGGAAGTAGCTGAGCAGCATGTACACGAACAGCAGCGAGGAAACCTCCAGCCACCAGAACCCGATCAAGCCGATCGAGGCTTCCAGAAAGAACCCGAGCAGAAAACTGAGGACCAGCGACGCCACAAAGGCCGCCAGCGTGCTCGCGTCGGGCCAGCCGTCGACGAAGTAACCGCGGCACAGGAAGAAGACGATGGCGAAAGGAATCGTGGCCACCGCGTAGTAGGCCAACTTGTGGGCCAACCGGCTGAGCAGCAAAAAGCCGATCATGTCGATCGGCTGAATCAGGTACTTCTTGATCTCTCCGTTGCGGATCTGGCGGGCGATTCCGGAAGCCAGGCCCGGCATACTGGAGAAGGCCCGGCTGACCATGGTCAACAGGTAGTACGCCACGACGTTCTCGAAGCGGTACCCCACGATGTTGGCCTGGGCTTGCACGCCGCCGACCGAATCAAACACAGCCCACCACAGAAAGATCTGGGTGACAATCGGCAAGAACCGCATCAGCGTGCCGAGGGCAAAGTCGCCCCGGTACACCAATCGCTCCTCCAAGCCGATCCGCAGGATCGTCCACCAAGCCAGCGTCCGCGCGTACATGCTGCCCCTTCTAAGCCCCGCCCGCCGCGTGCTGCTGATAGCGTTCGTCGACCTGCGAAAACAATTCGGCGATGACTTCCTCCAGCGGCGGATCCTCGACGGCCACGTCCACGACCGCGTGCTGATCCAGGATGGCGGCCAGCGTACTGGGTACCGCTCCGCGCTCGATCCGCAACTTGACCTTGGGCGGCTGGAACTCCAGCACCTGCCCGAACCGCTCGAAGCCGTTCGCCGTCTGTTGTTGGTCCAGCAGCAACGTGACCACCTTGTGGCCGCTGAAGCTGTCGATGATCCCGGACAGCGAGCCATCGTACCGGATCTGCCCCTGGGCGATGATCACCACGCGCCGGCACAGCGCCCCCACGTCCTTCATGTAATGGCTGGTCAGCAGAATCGTGATCCGCCGCCGGTGCTGGTAGAATTTGAGAAACTGCTGGATATTGTGCTGCGCGACCACGTCCAGGCCGATCGTCGGTTCGTCCAGGAACAGCACGTCCGGCGAGTGCAGCAGGGCCGCAATCAACTCCATTTTCATCCGTTCGCCCAGCGACAACTCGCGGACCGGCTGTTTCAGCAGCGTGCGCACATCGAGCAACTGGGTCAATTCATCCAGTGTCGCCTGGTACGACTCCGGTTCGATGCGGTAGATCTGCTGGTGCAGCCGGAAGGACTCCTGGGCCGGCAGGTCCCACCACAGCTGGTTCTTCTGGCCCATGACCAGGGCAAATCGGCGGCGGTAGGCGTTTTCCCGCTTCCAGGGCACGAATCCCATCACGCGAGCCTCGCCGGCCGTGGGGTTGATGACGCCGGAAAGCAGCTTCAGCGTCGTCGTCTTGCCGGCCCCGTTCGGGCCCAGAAAGGCGACGAATTCTCCCTGCTCGACGTCCAAGTCGATCCCGCGCACCGCGCGCACCTCACGGTACTCGCGGCGGAACAGTCCGCGCAGCGACGCCCGCAGGCCTTCGGCCTTCTGGTAGACTCGGTAGGACTTGGACAACGCTCGCAACTCGATGATCGCCATGCCACAGCATTATATCGCCGGCGCAGGTCCGCGATAGGGAACCGCCCCACGTAGGCCGGTCTCTCCGAGACCGGATTGAGCGTCGCGGCGAACCGTTTCCCGTTGACTCGTTAGCCGGCTTTCACTACATTCCGCCGCAGTTGGCACGGCTGCCCGCTGTTTTTCGCCCATTTTTCCGGACCAGCCCCATGAACGCGTCCGACGCACCTCGGATCCTCATCGCCCGTATGAGCGCCATCGGCGACACCATCTTGACGCTGCCGGTGGCTTGCGCGCTGCGAGCCCATTTTCCTCATGCGTACTTGGCATGGGTCGTCGAGGCCAAGTCGGCGGTGATAGTGGTGGGCCACGCCTGCTTGGACGAAGTGCTGATCCTCCAGCGCGGCTGGTTTACCAAGCCCAGCCGCTTGTTCGCGGCGCGCCGACTGCTGCGCTCGAAGCATTTCGACATCACGATCGACTGCCAGGGGATGACCAAGTCGGCACTGGCCTGCCGGCTTTCGGGTGCTCCGCAACGGATCGGTATCCGCGGCGAGCACGGCCGGGAACTGAGCCCTTGGCTGAACAACCAGTTGATCGAAACTCGCCGGCCGCACATGGTCGACCGCTCGCTGGAACTGCTAGCACCGCTGGGCATTGAGCAACCGCAGGTAGAATGGAAGCTGCCCGTCGACGACGCTTCACGGGACCGCATGCGTCAGGCCCTGCTGCGGCTAGGATTCGTGGGCCCTTACGCGGTCATCAATCCCGGTGCTACCTGGGATTCCCGCCGCTGGGAAATGGATCGGTTCGGCCAAGTGGCGCGGTACTTGCGCGAACAGCACGGTTTGCCGACCTTGGTCGTGTGGGGCGGAGGACGCGAACGCAGCTGGGCCGAACAGATCGTCGCCGAGTCCGGGGGACACGCGGTGCTGGCGCCGCCCTCGACCCTGATCGAACTGGCGGCCTTGATCGAAGGAGGATGCCTGTTCCTCAGCGCCGACACCGGGCCGCTGCACATGGCGGTGGCCGTGGGCACGCCCAGTATCGGCCTGTGCGGCACCACGCGTGCCGAAGTCTCCGGACCGTACGGCCCGCCGCACCAGGCGATTCAAGTCCAGTACCAGGCCGGGTCGCACCGAGAGCGTCGCAACGCCGGCAATGCCGCGATGCGGATGATCACGGTCGAGATGGTCTGCCAACGGTGCGACGCGTTGTTGCGGCGAGCCGGATCGGAGGAACGTCGCGCAGCCGGCTAAACAGCGTTCGAGGAATCAGAGTAGCCATCACACTCCGTGTGATGATCAGCAAGAAACACGGGACAGTCATTTCGGGAACGCTGCTATCCGTTCAACTCCGCCGCCTCCTCCCAATGCTCGTACAGCGGCGGCAGCGCGGCCTGCTGTTCCTCCAATTCGGCTTTGATCTGCTTCACCCGCTGGCCGTCGCGGAGGACCTGAGGATCGGTCAGCGCGGCGTGCAGTTGCTCGATCTGCGCCTCGCGGCCTGCGATCTCCGCTTCGATGTCGGCTGCCTTACGATACGGGAACTTACGCTTGCGGCGCGGCGGATTGCGCTGATCGCGCGAGCCCCCTTCATTGCCGGCATCGGCCTTGGCCCCCGCCGCTTCAGCACCCCGCCGATCGCCGGCCGCCAGTCCTTGTCTGACCAGGTGCAGATACGTATCATAGTTGCCTTCGATCACCCGGAACCGGCCGGGCTCGACGACCAACAAGCGGTCGGCCACGCGGTTCAGGAAGTAACGGTCGTGGCTGACGAACAGCACCGTGCCCTCGAATTGGCGGATCGCCTTCTCGAGCGATTCGCGCGCCCACAGGTCCAGATGGTTGGTGGGCTCGTCCAGGATCAGGAAGTTGGGATCGAGGGCGGACAGGCGGGCCAGTGCGACTCGATTGCGCTCGCCGCCGCTGAGACTGCCGACCTTCTGAAACACGAGGTCGCCGGTGATGCCGAACCGGGCCAGCAAGTCGCGCCGCTGCTGGTCCAAGAATTCCTTGTGCGGCGGACGGACGGCCTCCAGCACGCGCGTGTCGTCGTCCAGACATTCCAACAACTGATCGAAATAACCCGGCCGCACACCGCTGCCCAGGATCACGCGGCCGGCATCAGGCTGGCAACGGCCCAAGACACAACGGAGCAGAGTCGTCTTGCCCGACCCGTTCGGCCCCAAGATACCCCATTTCTCGCCGCGCAAGATGTCGAAGCTCAAGTCCGCAAACAGCGGCTGATCGTAGGCTTTGGCCAGGTGTTCGACGCGAAGCACGATGTCGCCGGTCCGCGTCGCTTCGGGAAACGCCATCCGCGGCGAGGCGATCTCGCGCGGCGGCTCGACGCGCTCGATCCGCTCCAGCTTCTTGCGGCGGTCCTCGGCCTGGGCGTGTTTCTGCCCGTAATGGTGCCGCCGCACGAAATCCTCCATCTTGGCGATTTCCGTCTGCTGCTTCTCGTAGGTCCGCCGCTGGACTTCCAGCCGCTCCGCCTTCTGCCGCTGGTAGGCCGTGTAGTTGCCCGAGTAGGAGTCCACGGTGCCGCGGAACAGCTCCAGCGTCCGGTCCGCGACCTTGTCCAGGAAATAGCGGTCGTGGCTGACCAGGATCAACGCCTGGCTGGAATCAATCAAGTAGCTCTCCAGCCATTCCGTCGCTTCGATGTCCAAGTGGTTCGAGGGCTCATCCAGCAGCAGCAGGTCCGGTTCCTCGAGCAGCAGCTTGGCCAGCAGCAGCCGGTTCTGCTGGCCGCCGCTGAGCTGTTCCACGTTCTGGCGATACGTCTCCGGCGGGAAGTCCAGTCCGGCCAGCACGCGCTCGATCTTGTGATCGAGGTTGTAGGCGTCGCGGTGGTGCAATTCGTGTTGCAGATGGTCGAAACGTTCGCCCAGGCGGCGGCGTTCGACTTCGTCCTCGGCCTGAGCCAGCGCGGCGGCCAGACGTTCCGCGTCGCGGGCCAGGGAAACCAGGTCGCGGAGCGCGTCGTGCGCTTCGTCCCAGACCGTGTGCCCGGCCGGGAATTGCGGCTGCTGTTCCAGGTAGCCGACCCGCGCCGAACCGGCCAATTCGATCGTCCCCGCGTCCGGCTCCTCGCGCCCCGCCAGGACCCTGAGGATCGTCGTCTTGCCCGACCCATTCGGCCCGACCAGCGCGATCCGCTCCCCCGCGCGCACGTCGAACGTGACCCCATCCAGCACCGGATCGGGCCCATAACGCTTGTGCAGATCGCGGACCGACAACAGCATTCGAGATCCTCTTCCCGCGTCGCGATTGTAGCAACGATCGCCGGCACGTGAGAAGCGGCAGTCCGCGTCTTCGCTGCGGACTTCAGCGACAAGCCACCCAACGCGTGTTTCGTGTGATTCGTGTTTTTCGTGGCGAATCGCTTCCGGTGGCGACAGCCGCGGTGAGGTATGCCTCATAATGCGATGAGGATCGGAGACAGATTTGGCCCATTCTTGTAGGCGACGGTTTGGCTTGATCATGAACACAGTTGCGACACACATCCAATACAGTCCTGAAGAACTCCTGACGCGCCCCGACGGAGACGCCTACGAACTCGTCGGCGGAGAACTAATGGAGCGAAAAATGGGAGCGAAGTCGAGTTTCATTGCCGGGAAGATCTATGCTCGCCTTGACCATTTCTGCGACGACCGGCGTCTCGGCTGGGTATTCCCCGAAGGGACCTCGTTCCAGTGCTTCCCCGACGATCCCGACAAGGTGCGCAGGGCCGACGTCTCGTTCATTCGGTTTGGGCGTCTGGCCCGGGAACAGCCGCCGGAGGGCCACATCCGCATCGCGCCCGATCTGGCGGTGGAAGTCGTCTCACTCGACGATTTGGCGTATGACGTGGACAGCAATGTGGAAGATTATCTTCAGGCCGGCGTGCGGCTGGTCTGGGTCGTCAATCCCGTGACGCGAGCCGTGCGCGTTCATCACCCCGCTGGTCCCGGCGCGACGTTGCGGGCCGACGGCGAATTGACCGGCGGCGACGTCTTGCCAGGCTTCCGTTGCCCAATCTGCGAGGGCGTAACTCGCGAATCTCTCTATACAGCCTGCGCGTAGCCCGCGACTTTCTCATACGCCGTGCCCGCCCCATATAACGCAGCCTGTTCTTTTTCAATGCGGTAATCGACGAATTGGTCCCATTCGCCATTCAGGTAAATCGCACGCAAGTGCAGCATGGACTGCGCGCCCTTTCGCTCCCAACGGATCCCGGTCAATTCCAGCCGGTCCTTGACCAAGTGCCGGCACGCTCCTTCCGCGACGCCGCTGCCGATCGGATAACCTGCCGCCAAGTACTCGTCATACTGCATGTGTTCTTGGTTGTTCTCGAAATACGTGATGGCCTCGCGGACGGTCTTTCGTTTTTCTGAGCCGAGTTCCTTCTCTTTCTCATCCAACGACGGTGAAGGCGGTCCTGGAACGGCATCAGCTCGAACGTCAGCAGGGAGCCGCGCCAGCGGAACTGAAGGCCCCGCGGGC